>JBJEJN010000169.1:0-14630 GCA_051878085.1 Aristaeellaceae bacterium
AGGGCGTAGCTCTGGAACACCATGGCGATGTCGCGATCCTTCGGCGGCACGTCGTTTACCAGGCGGTCGTCGATGTACAGCTCACCCTTGGAGATGTCCTCCAGGCCCGCGACCATGCGCAGCGTGGTGGACTTGCCGCAGCCGGAGGGGCCGACCAGCACAATAAACTCCTTGTCCTCGATTTCCAGATTGAAATCGCTGACGGCGACGACGTCTCCGGGATAGATCTTGTAGATGTTTCGAAGCGATAAGCTGGCCATTTTCCGTCTCCTCCTGTTTTCTCAATCCTTGCATATGTTACGAAATGAATGGATGTTTTCCATATATCGCGATGGGAATTTGATGAAGCTGTGATCCATGCGGCGTGCGATTCCCCAGCTTCCTTATTTCCCATTATAGCAGAAGCGTGGAGGATAGTTAATGCATTGGACTGTCATGGATGAGGACTTTTCTGCTATCCTGATCCGGCGGGGAGAGGATTGCTGCGCGCGGAATTCTACGGAAATACAGCAGGATAGTGCTGAAAGATAGCGCATTTGTACTTGCCACGAAGCGGCTGCGGGTGATAAAATTGAATCGAAGATGGGCACGGATAATTCTTAACAAAACAGGCAAAATCGACAAGAAATCCAAAGGAGGGTATGGACTTGAATCCGAATGTCTACGGGATTACCGCAGAGGAGCTGCTGCGTTCGCCGCACATTCCGCTGCTGCTGGCAGGCTCCGCCGGCGAGGTTTACTATGAATACGCGATGCAGATGCTTGCGGAAATTGTGCACAACAACGCCGCCGGGCGCAAAACGGTGTTCATACTGCCCTGCGGGCCGGTGGATCAGTACCCGATCTTTGCGCGGCTGGTGAACCGCTACCGCATCGACCTGAAGAACACCTGGATCATCAACATGGACGAGTATCTGGAGAACGGTCAGTGGCTGGACGACCGCTTCTCCTTCCGACGGGTGATGAACGAGGTGCTCTACGACCGCATCGATCCCGAGCTGGTGGTGCCGGTGGAGCAGCGCGTGTTCCCCGATCCCCGCTGCCCGGAGCGGATCGGCCAGCTGATCGAGGAGCTGGGCGGCGTGGACATGGCGATGGGCGGCATCGCGCTCAACGGCCACGTTGCCTTCAATGAACCTGCGCCGGAGATGAGCGTGGAGGAATATGCGCAGCTTACCAGCCGCGTGATCGACCTCAGCCCCGAGACCAAGGCCAAGGACGCGATTCTGGGCCGGGGCGGCGCCATCGATTCCATTCCCGATCAGGCCGTCACCGTGGGCATGAAGGAGCTGCTGGGCGCGCGCAAGGTGCGCTTCTCGATGCTGCTGGACATGCAGCGCGCGGTGGTGCGCAAGGCCTGCTACGGTGAGGTCAGCGCAGCCTGCCCGATCAGCCTGTTCCAGAACCATCCGGACGCGCTGCTGATGGTCACGCCGAACGTGATCCAGAAACCGTTCTGATTCCCCCCCCAATATGCAAAAGGATACCGGCGACAGTTTCCATGCCGCCGGTATCCTTTTGTGCGTCTAAGCCTGATGCATCAATTCTCCGCAGACGTAGACGGAGCGCACACGGAATCGCTCGTTCATCACGACAATATCCGCGTCCTTGCCCACCTCCAGACTGCCCTTGCGGTCGGCGCAGCGGCTCAGGCGCGCGGGGGTGAGGGAGAGCATGCGGCTCACATCCACCAGCGGGATGCCGTACTGCACGTGGGCCACGCGCAGCGCGCGATCCATCGTGCCCACGCTGCCTGCGTAGGAGGAGAAGTCCGGCAGCTGGGCCACGTCATCCTTGATGACCACCGGCACGCCGCCCTCCTTCGCGCCCAGAATGCTGTGGGTGACGTCGGTGCCCGCAGCGCGCATCGCGTCGGTGATCAGGGCGATCTTGTCCGGGCCCTTGATGCGGTAGGCCAGCAGCATGTGCTCTTTGGGGATGTGCCGCCCGTCGCAGATCAGCTCGATGGTGATCTCGTCCCGCAGCAGGGTGGCCTCGTTCACGCCGGAGTAGACGATGCCGTCGATCTTCTGTCCGGTGGTGGTGGCACTGTAGAAGTGGGTGATGTGGGAGAAGCCCATGTCGAAGGCGGCGTTCGCCTGATCGGCAATCGCGCCGGTATGGGCGATGGAGGCCATGACGCCGTGTTCCTGCATCACCTGCGCGAACACGTCCGTGTTGGGAAGCTCCGGGGCCTCGTCCCAGCGCAGGATGTGGCCCTCTCCCAGGCGGAGGATGCGCTCCAGAAACTCCCGGGTGGGGATGCGCTGCTCGCCGACGGGCTGCGCGCCCTTGTTCTTTGTGGAGAAGAAGGGGCCTTCGAGGTGCAGCCCCAGCAGCTGCGCGCCGCCGGTGGGGGTCTGAACGGCCTCCAGATAGCAGCAAATCATCTGCTCCAGCATTTCGTCCGGGCAGGTCATGGTGGTGGGGCACAGCGCGGTGGTGCCGTGCTGGCAGTGGGCGCGGGCAGCCGTGCGGATGGCTTCAACGTCGCAGTCCATGAAATCCGCGCCGCCGCCGCCGTGGACGTGGAGGTCGATGAAGCCGGGCAGGATGTAGCCGCCGGAGGCGTCCGCGATGGCGGCGTCCTGCGGGGCGGGTTCGTTTACGGCGGCGATGCGGCCGTCCTCGATCAGCACGGAGCCGCCCTCGCAGATGCGGTCTGGGAGCACGAGCCTTCCGTTGCCGATCCAGGTTCGGACAGAATCAGGGTACATGAAGCAAGCCTTCTTTCTGATTGCATTGAAGATGTGCACAAACAGGAAATCGGCTGAAATTATACTGATTATACATGCGGTGATAAAATATGTCAATGTATCTGACGAAAATATTGAATTTGTTATTTACGAAAGCCAATCGGCGTGGTATAATGAGAGCATGACAAACATAGAGAAAATGAGCCTCGCCGAGTATCGGGATCTGACCGATTTCCCGCCGGAGAGACAGCTGCAAATCAACAACAGCGGCATGAAGAACTACTTCCAGCGGGATTACACCATCTTCCGCCCCAAGGGCAGGAAGGACTTTTATCTGGTCTATGCCGCGCTCGGCTGGTTCGACATTGAGTACAAGGGCGAGATGGTGCGCGTCGATCGGGGCACCTGCGTGATGTTTTTGCCGGAGGTGCCGCAGCTGATCTCCTTCACAGCCGATGGCGCGCCCACGATTTTCTATGCCCATTTCACAGGCGAGGCCTTTGCCGAGATGGTGGGCTCCATGCACTTCGATCCCATCACCTTCTTCAAGATTCACGATTGCACCGCCTTTGAGATCCTGTTCAACCGTCTGGTGAAGAATTTCCTGCCGCTGAAGGCCTTCAACGGGCGCAAGCCGATCTACACGCCCAAGGTGATCGGCCTGCTGATGGAGCTGCTGGACTACCTCTCCCCCGCCCGGGCGGAGCGCACCCGGCCGGAGCAGGATGCGATCACCGCCGCGCTGCTCTACATCAACGAGCACTTCCGCGAGGAGGTGAATCTGGAGAAGTATGCGGAGATCGCGCACCTGAGTCTGGGCCGCTTCTCCCACCTGTTCACCAAGAAGGCGGGCGTTTCGCCCTACAAATACGTGCTTTCGCTGCGCATCGAGGAGGCCAAGGAGCTTCTGATGTACTCCTCGATGAACGTCAGCGAGGTGGCCGCCAGCATCGGCATCGCCGAGGCCTCCTACTTCAGCCGCATCTTCCGCAAGAGCACCGGCTGTTCGCCCACGGAGTACCGCAACCGGAACGGGTCGCGGAGCTGAAAATGTTCAATCCCGGAAAAGCCGCCTGATCGCATTCCCCGATGAAGTTTTTCATCGGGGTTTCCTTTATATTCCCGGAAAAATGTTCATTTTCGGAGAAAGTGCAGTCGCGGGCGGGGCAAAATCAAAAAAGCAGAAATGTACCTGTCTTTAGCCGGATTGTGCCTAGAGCCGGATTGTAAATTTTGATAGAATATGTGTACTGGGATAAACAATCAGACGGAAGGCAGAGGTGGGATTATGAAACGAATTCATCTCGACGAATTGCATGACTTTTCTGTGAGGACGATGGAGGCCTGCGGCATGAACCGCGCGGATGCGCGCACGGTTGCGGACGTGCTCGTCGGCACGGATAGCTTTGGCGTGATGACGCACGGCACCAAGAACCTCTATGGATATGCGCAGAAGATGCTTGCCGGGGGCCTGGACGCGAAGGCCCAGCCCACGGTGGAGCGTCAGGGCCCCGCGTGGGCCATCCTGAACGGCAACATGGCCATGGGCATGGTCAGCGCCAGCCGCGCGATGGAGCTTGCCATCGAAAAGGCGAGGAACGTGGGCGTGGCCTATGTGGGCGTGAAAAACAGCTGCCACTTCGGCGCGGCGGGCTACTACGCGAACCTCGCGGCGAAGGCCGGCATGATCGGCGTGGTCATGAGCAACGCGGATCCCATCATGGCGGTTCCCGGCGGCTGCGGCGTGTCCATCGGCTCCAACCCCTTCTCCTATGCCGCGCCCACCAGCGACGGAAAGTCCGTGTTCCTGGACATCGCGCTGAGCAACGTGGCGGCGCTGAAGGTGGTCATGGCGAAGGAGAAGGGCGAGATGCTGCCCCCCGGTTGCCTCGTGGATCGCGAGGGCAGGCCCACCACCGATCCCAACAGCTTCCCCGGTGGATCCTCGCTGGCGCCCATGGCGGCGCACAAGGGCTACGGCCTGGCGGTGATGGTGGAGATTCTCTCCGCAGTGATCACAGGCGCGGGCATGCTCAGCCAGGTGAAGAGCTGGAATCTGGACATGGCCACGCCCAACAACGTGGGACACGCCTTCATCGCCATCGACGTGGGTCAGATGACGGACATGGCGGAGTTTGAAGCCCGGATGGATGCACTCTGCCGGGAGCTGCGCAGCGCAAAGCGCGCCGAGGGCACGAAGCAGATCTTCATGCCCGGCGAGATGGAGTGGGCAAAGCGCGACAAGGCGCTTGCGGAGAATGCGATTGAACTCAACGATGCAATGGTTGCAAATATGGAGAAGCTGGCCGAGCAGTTCCATCTGGAGCTGAACTGGGCGGAATGAGGAGATGGAAGAAATGGCAGTTGAATGGATGAATGACGTATTGAAGGTTACGGGCGTGTGCCCGATCATCGCCCGCTGCGAATCCGACAGCGCGGTGGACGCTGCGAAGGCGCTGGTGGCCGGAGGCGTGCCGGTGGTGGAGGTGCTGCAGCGCTTTGACAATTCCCTGTCCAATCTGGAAACCATCGCCCGGGACGTGCCGGAGATTTGCGTGGGCGCGGGCACGGTCATCAACGTCCGTCAGGCGGAGGAAGCCATCGATAAGGGCGCGCAGTTCATCATCATGCCCGGCTTCGGCCGTCAGGTGGTGGAGTACTGCCTGAAGAAGGGCGTGCCGGTGTTCCCCGGCTGCGTCACCGCTGCGGAGATCACCACGGCGCTGGAATACGGCATCGATGTGGTGAAGTTCTATCCCGTCTATCAGCTGGGCGGGCTGTCCGTGCTGGACGAGTACAGCGGCACCTTCCCCATGGTGCGCTACATGGTGACCGGCGCGCTGAACGAGACCAACTTCCTGCCGCTGATGCGCAACCGAAACATACTGGCTGCAGGCGGCGACTGGATGTTCACCCAGGGCAACGCGCTGGTGAACCGGGACTTTGATCTCATCGCGAAGAACCTGCGCGCCTCGGTGACGGCGGTGCAGGATCTGCGCAACCAGATGGCGATTGCGGACTGAGGAGGTGTGCGAGGATGAAATCGATGAAGGATACGTACCGGCTGCACAACGGCGTGGAGATGCCCTGTCTGGGTCTGGGCACCTATCAGTCCAAGGACGCGGTGGCTGCCGCCGCGGTGAAGTCCGCGATGGAGACCGGCTACCGCCTGATCGACACCGCAGCCGCCTACGGCAACGAGCGCGGCGTGGGCCAGGGAATCCGCATCAGCGGCGTGCCCCGGGAGGAGATCTTTGTGACCAGCAAGCTGCGCAACGCCGCGCACGGCTACAAGGCGACCCTGGAGGCCTTCGACATGACCCTGGAGAAGCTGGGGCTGCGCTATCTGGATCTGTATCTGATCCACTGGCCGAACCCCATTCAGTACCGCTCCATCTGGCGGGAGGCCACCATCGGCACCTGGAAGGCCTTCGAGGAGCTGTACAAGGCCGGGCGCATCCGCGCCATCGGCGTGAGCAACTTCATGCCCCATCACATCGAGATGCTGAAGGAGAACTGCGAAATTCTGCCCATGGTGAACCAGCTTCGCCTCTGCCCGGGCGTGACCCAGCCGGAGGTCGTGCGCTACTGCAAGGAAAACGGCATTCAGGTGGAGGCCTACAGCCCCTTCGGCACCGGCGCGATCTTCAAGGTTCCCGAGATGCAGGCGCTGGCGGAGAAGTACGGCAAGTCCGTCGGGCAGATCTGCCTGCGGTGGTCGCTGCAGATGGGCTGGATTCCGCTGCCCAAGTCCGCAAACCCGGCGCGCGTGCAGCAGAACACCGAGGTGTTCGACTTTGAGCTGGAGCCGGCGGATGTGGAGCTGATCGCCAACCTCAAGGGCGTGTGCGGCGAGGCCCCCGTTCCGGACGAGATTCGTTTCTGAGGGCGCAATTCCGAACCGCGTGAGCGAAAGGGCGAAATATGAGAATCAAGAACAAGCAGATGCTGACCGGTCACGGCGACCGGGAGGGCAGGCGCATCGTAGCGGAGCTGCTGGACGCGGGTCTGGACGCCATCGATCCCTACCAGCGGGTGAAGGAGCTGGTGCAGCTGGAGAACGGCCGCATCGTGCTGCACACCGACGGCTTCGAGATGCGGGACGATCCCCATTCCGGCCCGCTGGAATTTGACCTGAAGGACATCGATCGGGTGTACGTCATCGGCGCAGCCAAGGGCGTGCAGCGCGCGGCGGTTGCCTTTGAGGAGGTGCTGGGCGACGTGCTGACCGGCGGTCACGTGATCGCCAAGCACGGCGACGGCATCCAGTGCAAGAAGATCGGCGTAACGCTGGCGGGGCATCCCGTGCCGGACGCATGCTGCGTGGAGGGCTGCAGGAAGATTGAGGCGCTGGCGGCGGATCTGACCGAGCGCGATCTGGTGTTCACCATCTCCGGCAGCGGCTGCTCCTCGCTGATGACCTATCCCGCCGGAGACATCACCGTGGAGGAGGTCGCCGCCTTCACCCACATGATGCAGATTGAAAAGGGCGTGCCCACCGGGGATCTGAACCACGTGCGCACGCACATCGACCGCTTCAAGGGCGGCAGGCTGTCCCGCCTGTTCAAAAAAGCGCACATGGTGCACCTCACCACCGCCGATCCCTCCAAGCGGACGGAGCCGGTGCTGCGCAACAACTACTACGACATGTTCCGCGACAATTTCTTCCCGCCCATCGCCTATGAGAGCAGCTTTCAGCAGGCCATCGACGTGCTGCGGAAGTGGGACGCGTGGGAGGAGACCCCGGCATCCATCCGAAACTGGCTGCTGGCGGGCAATGCGGAGACGGAAAACGTGTGCCGGGAGGAATACGAGAGCTTCGGCGCGCGCTTCTTTGGACTGATCTTCAAGGATTCCACCATCTATCCGGCGGTGCGCAGGCGCGCGCAGGAGCTGGGCTACAGCTGCGTCATGCTCTCCGAATACATGGAGGCCGAGGCCCGGGAGGCGGGGCGCGTGGACGCGTCCATCGCCATGACCGCGCAGCGCCTGGGCGAACCCTTCAGGGCGCCGGTGGTGCTGATGAGCTCGGGAGAGAATGTGGTCACGGTTGGCAGCGAGACGGGCGTGGGCGGACGCAATCAGGAGTACTGCCTGGCTGCGGCGCAGCGCATCGCGGGCACGCAGGGCATCGTGTTCGGCGCGGTGGATACCGACGGAACGGACGGCCCGGGCGGACTTGACCTGCCGGGTGCGCCCAGCTGCCTTGCGGGCGCCATCGTGGACGGCGAGACCGTCGCGGAGGCAAAGAGCGCGGGCATGGATCTGTGGCAGGCAATGAAGGCCCACGCGACCTCTGCGCCGCTGTGGACGCTGGGCTGCGGCGTGGAAGCGGAGCACTGCGTCTCCGCCCTGGATTTGCGAATTATCCTGATCACCTGAAAGAGACAAACGATTCTGAAACGATGAGGAGTGTTGAGATGTCTGGAACAGAAATCAAAACCATACATGCGCGGCAGGTCTATACCAATCGCGGAAATCCGGGCGTTGAGGCGACGGTCGTATGTGAAAACGGCGCGACGGGAACCGCGATGTGCACCTCCGGCGTCTCCGTGGGCACCCACGAGGTGCGCTTCAACTTTGACGGCGGAACGAAGTACAACGGCAAGGGCGTCATGGGTGCGGTGAACAACGTCAACAGCATCATTGCACCCGCGATGAAGGGCGTGGACGCGGCGAATCAGCTGGCGGCGGATCGCGCGCTTCTGTCCATCCGTCCCGAGGCCAAGCTGGAGCTGGGCGGCAACGCCGTGGCCGCCGTCTCCGCAGCCATCCTGAAGGCGGGCGCGAACGCGCTGGGCATTCCCCTCTACAGGCACGTGGGCGGCGAGAGCGCCATGTATCTGCCGGTTCCGGGCGTGGCCATGGCTGCGGGCCATCAGCGCTACGGCGGCGGCATCACCACTCCCGGCGGCAAGCCCACCATGTCCGTGATGTGCTTCGGCTTCGATACCTTTTCCGACGCATCCTACGCCTGCTGGGACATTCACACCCGCTGGGCGAAGAAGATGGAGCAGCGCTTCGGCGGCATCCCCAACGTGCGCGACTTCATCGCCATTCCTGCGGGCGTGTTCAAAAATGACGAGGAAATCTGGGACGCGATGACCGAGACCATCATCGAGGCCGGCTACGAGGGCCGCGCGGGCTTCCAGATGGACGTCGCCACCGACACCTACCACAACAAGGAGGACGGCAGGTATTACGGCCTGTTCAGCGACAGGCCCATGACGAAGGACGAGCTGTACCGCTTCTACATGGACATGATCGACAAGTTCCCCTTCGTCATCCTGGAGGATCCCTTCAACGAGGACGACTATGAGACCACCGCCGCCTTCACGAAGGAGAGCGGCATCCAGGTGGTGGGCGACGATTTGTTCACCACCAATCCTGAGCGCGTGGCCCACGGAATCTCCCTGGGCGCGGCCAACACCGTGCTTCTGAAGGTCAACCAGGTGGGCACCATCTCCGAGGCGATGGAGATGATCCAGTACGCCTACAAGTTCGGCTATGCGGTCATGCCCTCCGACAGTCGCGGCGAGGGCGAGGCCATCGGCGACTATGCCGTGGGCATCAACGCCGGTTCCATTCGCGAGTGCGGCATCGGCCCCCGGGCGAACCGGCTGCTGGCCATCGAGGAGGAGCTGGGGCCGAGCGCCAAGTTCATCGGCGCGGCAGGTCTGAAGGGCTTCCGCAATCAGGAGCGCGCCAGAAAACTGGCCAGAAAGGGGTAAAACATGTACAAGCAGTATTATGATGGGCGGCTGGTCGAAGGACAGGGCAAGCCCATGGACGTAATCAATCCGGCCACCGGCGAGGTGATCGGCACGGTTGGCTGCGCGACCGCGGAGCAGACGAAGGAAGCGCTGGCAGCCGCCGAGCGCGCGCAGAAGGCCTGGGCAAAGACCTCGCTGGACGAGCGCATCGACTGGATGCTCAAGCTGCGCGAGGCCTGCATGGCGGAGCGCGAGAAGATCGTGGATCTGGTATCGGCGGAATCCGGCCGTCCCTATCCGGCAGCCTGCGCCGACTTCGACTGGATGATGATCAGCTTCCAGTACTATTCCGAGGAGGCGCGCCGCATGTACGGCACCACCTTCAACAACCATTCCACCCCGAACGGAAACGTGTACCACATCGTCGAGCGCCGTCCCATCGGCGTGGTGGTGGGCCACGTGGCGTGGAACTATCCGCTGGGCAATGCGGGTCTGAAGATCGCGCCCAGCGTGGTCTCCGGCTGCGCATGCATCGTCAAGCCCTCCAGCCAGACCCCGCTGGCGACCCTCTACATCGGCGAGATCGCCGCGCGCATCGGCTTCCCGGCGGGCGTGATCAACATCCTCTCCGGCCCCTCCGGCGAGGTTGCCAGAACGCTGAACGAGAGCACCATCCCGAAGATGATCACCCTGATCGGCTCCAGCGAGACCGGACTTCAGATCATGCGCGAGGGCGCGACCTCGGTGAAGAAGTACTCCTTCGAGCTGGGCGGCAACGCGCCGGTGATCGTCATGGACGACGTGGATCTGGACGAGGTCGCGGCGAACATCGTCGCCAAGAAGGTGGGCTTCGCGGGCCAGACCTGCGTGAACTACAACCGCATCTACGTGCATGAGAAGATCTACGACGCGCTCTGCGACAGGGTCGCCGAGCACCTCAAGGGCGTGATCCTGGGCAAGGGCCGGGACGAGGGCTACGTCATGGGCCCGGTCATCAATATGGAGGCCCGCGATCGCCTGCTGGGTCTGGTGGAGGACGCGGTGCAGCGCGGCGCGAAGCTGATCATGGGCGGCGAGGTGCCCGCAGAGTTTGCAAAGGGCAGCTACATGACCCCGGCGCTTCTGAAGGACGTGACGGACGACATGCGCGTCTCGAAGGAGGAAATCTTCGGGCCCATCATTCCCATGCAGCCCTTCAGCGACTTCGACGAGGCGCTTGAGAAGGCCAACAACACCATCTACGGCCTCTCCGCCTACTTCTTCGGCCACCGCGCGCAGGAGATCGCCAAGGCGTTCGAGACGCTGGAGGCCGGTGAAATTTTCGTCAACGGCGCTCCGGGCACCGAGCAGACCCCGCACGCGGGCGTGAAGCAGTCCGGCGTGGGCTGCGACAAGAGCCACTGGTCGCTGGACGAATACTACGACTTCAAGTATCTGGGCATGAAGCCCTGACTGCGGGAGGTTTGGCCCCTATGAACGAGAAGAAGTTTGACATGATCGGCTTCGGAAATCCCTTTCAGGATCTGATCGTCGAGCTGGACAAACTGCCGCCCACGAATGTGAACATCCGCATGCGCAACTACGTATTCCAGGGCGGCGGAAACGTCCCCACGGCGACGGTTGCGGCGGGCCGCCTGGGCCTTCGCGCAGCCATCCTGGGCGTTTCGGGCAGCGACATGTTCGGCCATGCCAACAAGGCGGACTTTGAATACAACGGCGTGGACACCTCGCACCTGCTGCTGGACGAGGGTAAACGCACGGACTTCTGCGTGTGCGTGTCCGAGCGCGAGATTCACGGCAAGGAGTTCATCAGCTGCCCCGGAACCTTCCGCGCGCTGGAGATCGCCGACCTGGACGAGGACTTCATCAAGTCCGCAAGGATTCTGCACATCGGCGACATGCTCACCGAGGCCAAGTTTCAGGCGGCGGACTGGATCCACGAGGCCGGCGGTCTGGTGAGCATCGACGCGGCCTATTATCGCCCGGACATCTATGAAAACTACCGCTATCTGGACGTCTTCATCGCCTCGGAGACCTACCTGAACTCCATGTGCGCGGACAAGGGCGAGATGAGCTGCGAGCAGGCGGCGCGCTACATTCAGGCGCAGGGCCCGGACATCGTGATCTTCACGCTGGGCGAGCAGGGCGGCAAGGGCGTCTACGGCGACAAATACTTCGAGTACCCCGCCTTTACTGTGGACGCGGTGGACACCACCGGCGCGGGCGATGTGTTCCACGGCGCGTTCAACTATGCCTACCTTCAGGGCTGGGATGTTCCCCAGTGCGCGCGCTTCTCCTCCGCCGTGTCCGCCATCAAGTGCACCCGCCTGGGTGGGCGCGCGGGCATTCCCACGGTGGACGTGGTGAAGCGCTTCCTGGAGACAGGGGAGATCGACTATACGGAAATTGACGGGCGCGTCGCGCACTACCGTCAGGGCATGTTCAACCTCTGATAGAAGATGGGAGTGAAATGAAATGCTGGATTATCATGTGAAAATCGGCCTTGTGCCCCTTCGCCGCGACTGCACGCCGCGCCCCGGCGCGTTCAACTGGGAGATTGCCGAGGAGCGCGGGCGCAAGATCGTCGCCTACATCGAGGAGCATTACGCCACCGAGAACGTGAGCTTTGCCGATCTCAAGGGCGTGATTGACGTGGAGACCTTCTATGCTGAGAGGGACGTGGAGAAGGTCGCAAATCACATGCGCGCGGAGAAGGTGGATGCGCTCTTGATGATCAACGCCAACTTCGGCTGCGAGGAGGCCGCCGCCCAGCTGGCCCAGGCGCTGAACGTGCCGGTGCTGCTGTGGGCGCCCATGGACGACCGCTTCGATCCGGACGGCATGCGCTACACCGACAGCCAGTGCGGCATCTTCGGCATCAGCCGCCAGATGCAGCGCTACAACATTCCCTTCTCCTTCCTCAATTCCTGCACCGTGGAGAGCGACAAGTTTGCCGAGGGCCTGGACCGCTTCGCGCGCGTGGCGTGCATGGTCAAGAACTTCCGGGGCATGCGCATCGGTCAGGTGGGCATGCGCCCGAAGATCTTCTGCTCCGTCATCATCAACGAGGGCGAATTGATGCAGCGCTTCGGTCTGCACGTCATTCCCATCAACAACGCCATCGTCGAGGAGAAGTTCAAGAGGATCATGGCCGAGCGCGAGGAGGAGCTGATCGCCGGCGAGCAGGAGTTCCTGCGCCGCTACGATGTGGATGATTTCACCAAGCCGCTGCTCAGGCGCATCTATGCCTTCGTGCTGCTGTTCAAGGAGCTGACCGAGGAGTACAATCTGGATGTGATCTCCTCCGAGTGCTGGACGAGCATGGAGAAGATCACCGGCGTGCTGCCCTGCTCGGCCTACGGCTTCCTGCTGGATCAGGGCTATCTGGTCAGCTGCGAGAGCGACCTGCACGCCTCCATTACCATGGCGCTCTTGTCCTGCGCGTCCTTCGGCAAGGAGGTGCCCTGCTTCGGCGAATTCACCGTGCGCCATCCCTCTGACGAGAACGTGGAGCTGCTGTGGCACTGCGGTCCCTTCCCGTACAGCCTGCACCGCGAGGACAAGAAGCCCATCATCTATGTGCAGCGCCAGTGGTTTGAGGCCCGGGAGGGAACCTACACGGTCGCGCGCTTCGATCAGGAGGACGGCAAGTACATGATCCTCAACGGCACCTGCGAAAGCGCCGAGGGCCCGTTCACCAACGGCAACTACATCTGGGGCCGCTTCAACGATCTGGACAGGTGGGAGCGCCGCCTGGTGGAAGGCCCCTACATCCACCATGTGGTGGAGATTCGCGGCGATTACACCCGGGAGATTCAGGAATTCTGCAAGTACTTCCCGAACGTCGTGCCGGATTCCATGAACTGAGAGGAGCAGAGCGATGCAGTCCAATTTGAAACAGATTCTGGCTCTGGCGGAGTCGAAGGGCGTCGCCATCCCCGCCTTCAACTGCTACAACGTGGAGTCCGTCATGGGCGTGGCTCAGGCGGCTCGGGAGACCGGCGCGCCGGTCATCTTTCAGATGTTTACCCGCATGATGGACACCGAGTTCGGCACCTATGTGTCCGCCGCCATCCGCGAGGCCATCAAGCTGCTGCCCACGCCCGCCGTGATGCATCTGGATCACGGCGCGGGCATTCCCCAGGTGCTGCGCGCGCTGCGCCTGGGCTGCACCAGCATCATGATCGATGCGTCCACCCAGCCGCTGGAGCGCAACATCGCCATCACCCGTCAGGCGGTGGAGATCTGCGGCGAATGCGGCGTGTTCGTGGAGGGCGAGCTGGGGCACGTTGGCGGAACAGCGGATGAGAAGATGAGCGACTTTACCGATGTGGACGAAGCCGCGCGCTTCGCGAAGGAGACCGGCGTGGCCGCCATGGCGGTGATGGTCGGCACGGCTCACGGCGTGTACAAGTCCGCGCCCGTGCTGGACATCGAGCGCACCCGCACCATCCATCAGCGCACCGGCCTTCCGCTGGTGCTGCACGGCGGCTCCGGCGTGCCGGACGAGCAGGTGAAGATGGCAGTGGAGGCAGGCGTGCGCAAGATGAACTTCGCCACCGACCTGGTCTACGCCTTCTTCAACAGCGTCTATGTCAAGAACGGCGAGATTCGCGCCATGGACGTATTCATGAAGGAGCCGGTGGAGAGCATCAAGCAGTACGCAATCGGCAAGATTCAGCTGCTCGGTGCGGACAAGCTGGCGTAAATTACAAAGTTCGGCAGTCATTCCTGCGCGGAATGACTGCTTTTTCATCTGAAACTGGAGCGCGGGACGTGCGAGGGGACATTTTGACGGGGAAAATGCGGAAAATATGTGCAGATGCAGGTGTAAATCTGAGAATAATTGGAATAACACGTTAAGAAGGGAGGAAAAGATTGACATTTCTTGCTTAGTAAAATATAATGTAGATACATGACAGGACTCGAGGGCTGTACGCTTCCAAATGGAGGTGCGCGGGCGCTGCGGAGCGTCAGGTCGCCGGCATAACGGCTGGGGCCGTACATACATTTTGATCTGGGGCGGCGGGCGCAGGAAAGTGCTCGTCCGTTGTATACGCTGTTCAGGGAACGGCGCAACGAAATTGTGCGAATAATAGTGCAGCGGTACTATTATCAAATAAATCAACGATGGAGGGTTATCAGAATGGCGAAGAGAATACTTGCAATGCTTCTGGTAGTTATGATGCTCTGCATCAGCACTACTGCTGCACTGGCGGAC
>JBJEJN010000169.1:14730-35810 GCA_051878085.1 Aristaeellaceae bacterium
AATGCTTCTGGTAGTTATGATGCTCTGCATCAGCACTACTGCTGCACTGGCGGACAACAAGAAGTGTGAGCATGAGTGGGTATGGATGAATCGATGGCTCCATAAGTGTAGTAAATGCAATGAAATGCATTCCCATGTCTGGGAAAAGGATGAGAATACAGAAGAATGGTATTGTAAGGTCTGCCAGCCTAAGCCTCAGCCCCAGCCTCCGCAGCATGAGCATGACTACAAGCCGAATGGTGACGGTACCCATACTTGCAAAAAGCCGGGTTGCACCGATGCTGGCCCGTATGACTGCGTAGATGATAATGGCGATGGTAAGTGCGACGTATGCAAGGGAAAAATGCCGGAAGAGCATACGCATGACTACCAGCCGAATGGTGACGGTACCCATACGTGCAAAAACTCGGGTTGCGACAACCCTGGCCCGAATAAATGCGTAGATGATGATGGCAATGGTTACTGCGACGTATGCAAGGGAAAAATGCCGGAAGAGCATACGCATGTGTGGGAGTACATTGCAACTAAAAGTGATAGTGCTGAGTATCACTATTGCGTGAGCAAGGTTGGCGAATGCGGTCTTGTAAAGGAAGCTCATGATTTCGAGCCTGTTTATGTAGATGGGAAACCTACCGGTGAGCATAAGTGCAAAGTTTGCGAGTATCAAACGAGCTGTGTAGGTACATGGACGAATGTTGAGATGGTCGATTGCGGTATCCAGAAGCAGCAGATGACTTGTACCGTGTGCAAAGCTGTTCTGGAAAGAGAAACGGAAGAATATGTGCATATCGGCGAGATCGTCACTGTTCCTGGGGTAGTGGCTGATTGTGGTCATGAGGCCATGTCTGAGGGTACGTACTGCCGTAAGTGTGGCGAAGTGATCGTTGCGCAGAAAGTAGTAGGCGAAAAAGATCCGAACACCCATCCGGCCACGAGCCTTGTTCCGATCCCGGGAGTTCCTGCGACTTGCGAAGGAACTGGTCTGACGGAAGGTGAAAGGTGTACCCAATGCGGTGCAACGACCAAGGAACAGCAGATCATCACCGCCACGGGCCACGCTTGGGGAACTGGCGTGATTACCCGTCAGCCCACCTGCACCGTGGCTGGCAGAATCACCTACACCTGCAAGAACGATCCTTCCCACAAGAAGTACAGCAGCATCCCCGCCAAGGGACATACCTGGGACGAGGGCGTTGTGACCAAGGAGCCCACCGAGAACGAACCCGGTGAAAAGACCTACACCTGCACCGAGTGCGGCGAGACCAAGGTCGAAGTCATCCCGCCCACCGGCGCGCATAGCTGGGACGAGGGCATTGTGACCAAGGAGCCCACCTGCACCGAGGACGGCGAGAAGACCTACACCTGCGGCGACTGCGGTGAGACCTACACCGAAGCCATTCCGGCCATCGGCCACGATTGGGTTGAAACCGAAGGCGTTTCGCCCACCTGCACCGAGCCTGGCTGGACCGAGGGCCGCTATTGCGACGTCTGCGGCGAGGCCGAGGGTGCTGAGACCATCCCCGCGCTGGGCCACGATTGGGACGAGGGCGTTGTGACCACCGCTCCCACCTGCACCGAGGACGGCGTGAAGACCTACACCTGCAAGAACGACGCGAGCCACACCTATACCGAGGTGATCCCCGCCACCGGCCACACCTGGGGCGAGTGGGAGGTCGTCAAGAAGGCCACCACGGAGAAGAAGGGCCTCGAGGAGCGCAAGTGCAGCGTTTGCGGCGCGACCGAGCAGCGCGACATCGCGAAGCTGACCGACGATGACGAGGAGATCCCGCAGACGGGCGATACCCGCAGCACCATGCAGATGGTTCTGCTGTGCGCCGGCGTGGCAGCGATGCTGATCAGCGGCGTGTTCGCCATCAAGGGACGCAAGATTCGCAGAAAGTTCTTCTAATCCAAGATCAAACCTGATACGGGGCTGTCGCGACAGCGGCAGCCCCAATTCCATATTTACAGGAGGGACCATGGAACGAACGCGTGAAGCGGAAATTCGCAGAAAGCGGCGCGCGCGCGCGCGGCGCATCGCGCGCAAAAAGATGCGCCGGTGCACCCTGATTTCCATAATCGCATTTTTGATCGGCGCGGTATGCCTGGGACTGTTCATCTATTCCAATGTTCAGGAGCGCCGCGAGGCCAATCTGGAGCGCAAGCTGCAGCAGATGTTTGAGGGCGAAGCGGTGCAGACCAGCGCCCGGTTTTCTCTGTTCGGGTCCGCGCTGGCGGAGGAGGCCGTTCCTGCGCCCGTGGAAACGCAGCGGCCCATCGCTCAGCGCTTCACCCAGCTGTACAGCATCAATTCCGACCTCGTCGGGTGGATCATCGCCGGCGGCGATACCAGCGACGCCGTGGTGTTCCGCGACAATTCCTACTATCTGGATCACGATTTCTACGGCGAGAGCAGCAAGAGCGGCACCGTGTTCGTCGATATGCAGAACGATTCCTGGGAGGACGAGCCGTATGTGCTGGTGTACGGCCACAATATGAAAAACGGTACGATGTTCGGCAGCATGAACCTGTACCGCCAGATTGACTACTTCCGGAATAGCACGCGCGTGCAGTTCTATTCCATCTATGCGGACGAGCCTGTGGAGTTCGTGCCCTTCGCCCTGCTGGATGTTTCCATGAATAAGAGCGACGAGAGCTATTTCGCTCTGCGTCAGTATGCTCTGTTCGATCTACCCGAGGGCTCGGAGCGCGACGCGCAGGTACAGGCGCTGATCGATGAGATCTGCGAACGCTCTCTGTATGCCATTCCCGGACTGGACGTGACCCCGCAGGATAAGATTCTAGGGCTGGTGACGTGCAGCTACGACATGGACAATGCGCGCCTGGTGCTGTATTGCCGCGCGCTGCGCGAGGGGGAGACCCCCGAGCAGATGGCGCAGCTGGTTCAGATGAATATTGTGGAGAAGTGAGCGCTGCGGCGCAATGAAGGCGAACGCCCGTTTTGGACGCTCGCCTTCATTTTGTACCTGTGCCCATCCGGCAGCGGTGCAGATATTTGGACGGTCATGCGGCGGCTCTGTTGCGGGTGACGAGCTTGTCGATGACGATGCCGAGGATGATGAGCAGGATGCCCACGCCCTTGCCGAACGACAGCGAATGGAAGAAGAAAAGGTCGATGAGGATGCCCGTTGCGATCTGGCCGATCAGCATGAAGATCGTCGCGTAGAAGGTGTCCAGCTTCTTGTAGGCAAAGATGTTGAGCAGGAGGCATGCCAGGCCGAATACGCCGGCGGTGTAATAATAGGCGGGGACGGTCAGGTATGCGGAAAAATTGGGGTGAAAGCCGGAGAGCACGATGAACAGAAGCAGACCGCTGAGAGAACCGCCGAAGGAATTGACAAAGGCTCCGTCGATTGCCGAGCCCACGGAATCGGAGATCCTCACGTTCAGCGTGCGCACGATCACCGCGCAGCAGCCCAGCAGAATGGCCAGCAGCAGCATCGGCAGCGGCGTTCTGGCGCTGTCGGAAGCGCCGACCAGATTGATGGAGAGCACGCCGACCAGAATCAGGATGAAGCCGGGGATGCGCCTTGATTTGAAGCGCATGATCTGCACATTGAACAGGCCGAAGTGATCGATGACGGCGGATATGATGATCTGCCCGGCGACGGAGCAGCAGGTCGTCACCGCGCTGCCCATCCGGGATACGCAGACGCCGATGAGACCGACCACCACCATTGCGAGGGGTCCGCTCAGGGCTTCGGGAAAGCGCGCCCTTCGGATCGAGGGCAGCCGGTGCTGGATCAGGGTGAGATAGGCGAAGATCAGCGTCGCCTGGGTCGTAAAGCTGAGAAAGGACGCGCCGATTGCGCCGACAACCGGTGCCATGAGCCCGTTGATGCTGTTCTGAAGCGTAACCGTAATGCCTGCAAAGATTGCAAAGAGAACGTATATCATGACAGTATCAGCCTACTTTTTATTGGTATCATATCTGGAAAACGTGAACCATCTGTACAAACAAATCTATTGTATTATAAAGGATTCATTGTGGAGTGTCAACATCGCGCCTGCAAATGATCTCTTCATTATTGGAACGAGATTGAGATATTGCCATGCCTCGCCGGATCTGTGATAAAAACCGGTATTTGCTGGACTGTGAGTCGTTGACATCGGTGTCGATCACTCGTATAATGTAAACAGGAGCATTCAAAATGGATTTCCATACAATGAATGATTTGCCACAAACCTCGTTATTCTGCGGCGCGCCTTATGCGTATAGCGAGCGGATTTGTCGGTGCGACGGTGAAATCGGATCACCGGGGGACAAATTGCGGCGAATGCGCAAAGCTGACCGGCAGTTTGATAAGAATTCATGTCGGGCATTCGGGACGGAAGCTGTATGCGTTTTCTGCTTCCGCTGCTCTGGGATGGCGCAAAACGCAAAAGAAGAGCGGAAAGATCGGTTACTGTGCAAGGCGTAGCGATGCGGAAACTCGGTCATAGGTTGGGTGTTGAGCCGCGCTGACATCGCGGAGGCGGAGCTATGCCTTGACGCCGCTGAGCTATGCTGTGCGGCGTCGATCTCAGTGGAATACAGATATGTACGCCGCCTGTTTTGATACGGGCGAAGAGGGACAAGCCGTTCAGGGCTTTGTCCGCACTTGTAAAACCCCCGGCTTCAGCTATGCCGGGGGATACTTATTGCATGGAGAATTAAAACAATGTTGAATGGCAGGGCATGAAGGAAACGTGTTCATTGCCATCAGGATTTCAGTTTTCCGGAACGGCAGGACGGGGAAGGGATGACGAGCCATTGACGTGAAGTTGTATCACAGAGGATTCACAGATCTCCACCAGCATGTGCTGTGGGGCATGGACGACGGGCCGGGGACGGCGCGGCAGATGCATGCAATGCTCGAGATGGCCGTCGGGGATGGCATTGCCCGGATTGCCGCAACCTCGCACGCCTATCCGGGGACGTGGCCGTTTGATCTTGCGCTCTATCGCAGCCGTCTGGGCGAGGCAAACGCATACTGCGCGCAGCGCGGCTGGCCGCTTCGACTGATCGAGGGCTGCGAGATTCACTACTGCGACAGCGTGCCGGACCTGCTGATGGATGGGAAACTGCCCACGCTGGGCGGCTCCAACTACGCGCTGATCGAATTCGACGAGGACGTGGAGCTGCGTCAGATCGGCCTGGCCACGGACAGGCTGTCCCGCGCGGGCTTTCGACCGGTGATCGCGCATGTGGAGCGCTGCAGAAGCCTGATCCGGTCGCCGAAGCGGGCGATGGAGCTGCGCGAGGACCATGGCCTGATCTATCAGATGAACTGCGAAGCGGTCCTGCTGCCGCGTGATTTCCGGGAGAGGCGCTTTGTGCGGCGCATGCTCCGGGAGCAGACGATTGACATTGTAGCCACGGATGCGCATGACACGCGGAACCGTCCGCTGTGCATGCGCGCGGCCTACCGGGAGCTGTGCAAGGAGTGCGGACGCAGCTATGCACACAGGCTGTTCTCCATGGAAGGCGCGCCGGATGGTCGGAGGTGATGGGCGCGTCGAATCCGGCGACGGCGCGACGACATTCCAGAGCGACCATCTGGATATCCGCGGGGCATGGATCTTCATCGGAATGAAAGTGTGGTAAGCATATGGCAAAGATACAAAAGAGACGAAACAGCTGCAGCTGTCAGGAGCGATTCAAGAGGGACAGACGGCTTCTCGTGGCGTATGATCTGCTCATATTTGCGGGGGTTGTCCTGCTGCTGGCGGTGCACGCCGGAGGGAAACCGCTTACGGTGGGCAGGGCGTTGGCACAGTCGGTCATTGCCTGCGGCTGCATCTTCGGTTGCCACCTGCTGCTGTGGATGCTGCGAGCGGCGTCGGGCCACGATGCCCGTCGAAAAAATGACGCGCAGCAGATCAAGCCTTCCAACATCGGAGCGGGGCGCGTGGGCGGGAGCCACTGCATGCGCGAATCTGACATCGAGGAGCTGTTGTTCCGCAAGGCGCACGTTGTGATGGACGAAAGGACGAAGGCGTATTACCGGGACAAGGTGATACTGGTCACCGGCGGCGGTGGTTCGATTGGCTCCGAGCTGTGCAGGCAGATGGCCAGGATGGATCCGAAGCAGATCATCATTCTCGACGTCTATGAGAACGGCGCCTATGACGTGCAGCAGGAGCTGAAGATGATCTATGGCGACCGCCTGGATCTGAAGATCGAGATCTGCTCGATTACCAACCAGAGGGCGCTGGAGCGGGTGTTTCAAAAATACCATCCGCAGATTATCATCAACGCCGCCGCGCACAAGCATGTGCCGCTGATGGAGAACAACTGCATCGAAGCGATCCATAACAACGTCTTTGGAACGAAGAATCTGGTTCTGCTGTGCGAGAGGTATGATGCGGAGCGCTTTCTGATGCTTTCTACCGACAAGGCGGTGAACCCGACCAATGTGATGGGCGCGACAAAGCGCATGTGCGAGATGATCGTGCAAAGCGCGAGCACCTTTGGTCACGCCACATACAGCGCGACGCGCTTTGGCAATGTGCTGGGCTCGGCGGGGTCTGTGATCCCGCTGTTCAAGCGGCAGATTGCCAACGGCGGCCCGGTGACGATTACCGACAAGAGAATGATCCGCTACTTCATGACGATTCCTGAGGCGAGCCAGCTGGTGCTGACGTCCGGGTCGATGGCGGGAAATGGAGAATTGTTCGTGCTGGATATGGGACAGCCGGTCAGGATTCTTGACCTGGCGGAAAGCATGATCCGCCTGTCCGGGGCGCAGGGCATCGACATCGTGGAAGCCGGCCTTCGTCCGGGTGAGAAGCTCTATGAGGAGCTGCTGGTGAAATCGGAGAGGATGGACAAGACGGACAACGATCTGATCTTCATCGAGCGCGACCGCCCTCTGAGCTGGGCGGAGATCGAAAAGAAGCTGAGCATCCTCGGAAATGCCTGCGATACGGGGGACGATGACCTTGCCCGCGAGGCGCTGCGGCAGGTTGTGCCGACGTTCTATCGCCCGGAGGAGATCAATCGGGAAGTGGGCGGGGAGAACGAGGGAGATATCGCGGTGTGAGCGTCGGAACAGCCTGCGCGAATGCGGGACTGGCGTGCAATACGGCTGCTGAGGGAGACGAGAGATGTTTGATTCAGAAGCGCAGAGATATCGGAGATTTGAGGATAAGGTCTGGCTGTCCTCTCCAACCATGTATCCGGATTCGATGCAGTACGTGCTGGAGGCCTGTGCGACCAACTGGATGTCCACGGTCGGTGCGAACATCAATGAGATTGAAGAGACCGTCTGCGAGAAGGTGGGCTGCCGGTATGCCGTTGCACTGTCCACGGGCACAGCGGCGCTTCACCTGGCGATGAAGCTGGCCGGAGAAGCTGTCTACGACAAACCGCTTCCCGGAACAGGCGCGCTTGCAAACCGGCCGGTGGCGGTGAGCGACATGACCTTCGGCGCCACGGTGAATCCCATCGTCTATGAGGGCGGCGTACCGGTGCTCATCGACGCGGAATATGACACGTGGAATATGGATCCTGTGGCGCTGGAGAGGGCCTTTGAGATCTATCCTGAAATCCGGGTGGCCGTTGTGGCGCACCTCTATGGCACGCCCGGAAAGATCGACGAGATTCGTGGAATCTGCAAGCGGCACGGTGCGGTGATCATCGAGGATGCGGCGGAATCGCTGGGCGCCACTTATAAGGGCGTTCAAACCGGCAAGTTCGGCGCCTACAACGCCATTTCCTTCAATGGGAACAAGATCATCACCGGCTCGTCAGGAGGCATGCTGCTGACCGACAGCGGGGATGCGGCGGACAGGGTGCGCAAGTGGGCGACCCAGTCCAGAGAGCGCGCGGCATGGTACCAGCACGAGGAGCTTGGCTACAATTACCGCATGAGCAATGTGATTGCGGGAGTTGTTCGCAGCCAATTGCCGCATCTGGAGGCACACATTGCCCGGAAAAGGGAGATTTATATGCGCTACAAGGAAGGCCTGAAGGGTCTGCCGGTGCAGATGAATCCCTATGATTCGGAGAACAGCGCGCCGAATTTCTGGCTGAGCTGCATGATTGTCGACAGGGACGCCATGTGCAGGCAGGTGCGCGGAGAACAGGACGCATTCTTCGTACCGGAGCACGGCAAAAGCTGTCCAACGGAGATCCTGGAAGCCATCGCCGGCATCCATGCGGAGGGGCGTCCGATCTGGAAGCCCATGCACATGCAGCCCATCTACCGGATGAACCCGTTCGTCACCAGAAATGGCAGCGGCGGAATCAGAAGCAACGCCCGTCCTGAGGACGGCTGCCTGGACGCGGGCATGGATATCTTCGAGCGGGGTCTGTGCCTGCCCAGCGACAATAAGATGACAGGGGATCAGCAGGACAGGATCATTGAAGTGATCCGGGCGTGCTTTGCGTGACGGGGGAAACATGAGGCAGAAGAAGCATAGGCCTTACGGGCTTTATGAGAGGTACATCAAGCGGCCTCAGGACGCGATATGCGCGCTGCTTGCGTGCATTGTTTTAAGCCCGGTCATGCTGGTTGTCGCAATTCTGATCAGAATCAGGCTTGGATCGCCTGTGCTGTTTGCGCAGGAAAGACCGGGATTGAACGGAGAGATTTTCACGCTGTACAAGTTCCGGACGATGACCAATGACCGGGATGCGGATGGAAATCTGCTGCCGGATGCCCGGAGGTTAACGGCGTTTGGAAAGGCGTTGCGCGCAACTTCGCTGGATGAATTGCCGGAATTGTGGGCAATTCTGGCCGGAAAAATGGCGGTCTGCGGCCCGCGTCCCCTTCTTGTAAAGTATCTTCCGTTGTACAACGCACATCAGGCCCGGAGACACGAAGTTCGTCCGGGTTTCACCGGTTTGGCACAGGTGCACGGAAGAAACGCGATCAGCTGGGAAGAAAGACTGGATCTGGATGTGGAGTATGTAGATCACATTACCTTCCTTGGAGACTGGAAAATCATTTTCCGAACGGTCCGGACGGTGTTGAAAAGGGAAGGCGTCACTTCCGGAACCTCCGCCACCATGGAGGAGTTCCGAGGGACAAAGACGATCGTATCAGGCGACGACGCGAGGGCATAGGGATGCGAAAACTGGCAATTATCGGCGCGGGCGGTCACGGGAAGGTGATTGCGGACGTTGCGAGGAGAAATGGTTATGCGGAGATCGTCTTTCTGGATGATAACGAACAGATTCGCGAATGCGGCGGGTATCCGGTTGTTGGAAAGAGCGCTGAAGCAGCGGAGCTGGACGCCGATATCATCGTTGGAATTGGAAACGCGAGGACGCGGAAGCGAATTCAGGAATCCATTGATGCAGACAAAATGGTCGCGCTCATTCATCCGAATGCGGTGGTGGCCGAGGATGTCATGATTGGGCCGGGAACGGTAATTATGGCGGGCGCGGTTATCAATCCGGGCGCGAGGATCGGGAAGGGCTGCATCATCAATACCTGCTCCTCCGTAGACCACGATTGTACAGTGGGCGATTATGTCCACATTTCAGTGGGGAGCCATCTGTGCGGGACTGTTTCAGTGGGAAATGAAGCGTGGATTGGCGCGGGAGCGACCGTCAGCAACAACGTCGCCATCTGCTCCAATTGCAGGCTTGGCGCGGGGACGGTCGTGGTCAAGGATATTGAGGAGGCGGGAACGTATGCCGGCGTTCCCGCAGGGAGAATTGGCTAAAGCTGGTCGGAAAAGCAACCTCCACAATGAAATTTACAAATCCTGTACTTTCTGGTATAATCAAGGAAAATACAAATTCGGGATGTGAACCGTCGTGCACAAGTATCAAATCAGCTTTATCCGCGAGAACAGAGTCGCAGAGGCGGGGGAGGGAACCTCCCTCCTGCAGGTGCAGATCGACGCGGGCCTCCAGCCGGACGCGCCCTGCGGCGGTCGCGGAACCTGCGGCAAGTGTGTCGTGCAGATCCGTGCGTCCGCGCAGGAGGAATGGCGGAGCGTACGCGCCTGCCAGACCGGCGTGCAGTCGGATCTCGAGGTGCTCACGCCCCAGCCTGCGCAGCGCGCGCAGATTCTCACCGACTCCGGCTGCGCATCCGGCGAGGAATTGTCGCCGCAGGTGGCGTGCGTCGAAGTGCGCGTTCCTGTGAACCGTCCCGGCGAGAGCGTGGCGGAGTGGGAGCTGTTCAAGGCTGCGCTGCGCGAGGCGACCGGGCGCGAGGACTGGCAGCCCAGCCTGAGCCTCGCCGCGAAGCTTGCCGGAATGAAGAAGCGCAGCAAGCGCGCCGCGCCGCTGTACGCGGTGATCGATGACGGCCGGGTGCTGGACGTGTGCGATGCGCCGCAGCAGGTTTACATGGCGGCCTTCGACATCGGCACGACCTCCATCGCGGGCTACCTGCTGCGCACGGATTCGCCGGAGCCCATCGCCGCCCGGGGCATGCTCAATCCCCAGCGGCAGTTCGGCGCGGACGTGATCTCCCGCGCGGACTACGCGCTGGAGCACGGCGCGGAGGCGCTGGCGCAGTGCGTTCATGAGGCCATCGACGGCATGCTCGGCCAGCTCTGCGCGGACGCGGGGGTGGATCGCCGCAGCGTGTACGCGCTGAGCGTCGTGGGCAACACCTGCATCCACCACCTGTTCCTGGGCCTCGCGCCGGAGTCGCTGACCGTGACGCCCTACAACCCCATCATCAGCGAAGCGCTGCTGCTGCGCGCCGCCGACTTCGGTCTGCATGCGCACCCGGAGGCCACGCTGCGCGTCCTGCCGGTGATCGCGGGCTTCGTGGGCGCGGACACCGTTGGCTGCCTGGTGGCGGAAAACTGGGAGCGCATCGAGGAGCTCACGCTGATGATCGACATCGGCACCAACGGCGAGATCGTGCTGGGCAAGCGGGATCGGATGATCGCCTGCTCCACCGCCGCGGGCCCGGCCTTTGAGGGCGCGAAGATCAGCTGCGGCATGCGCGGCATGCCCGGCGCCATCGATCGCGTGCGCCTGGAGGATGGGCAGCTGCGCTGGCACGTCATCGGCGACTGCGCGCCGGTGGGCATCTGCGGCTCCGGGCTCATCGATCTGATCGCCGCGCTGCGCAGAACCGGCGAAATCGACGAATCCGGCAAGCTTGCCAGCGGCGCGGAGTACCGCCTGGAGGGCACCGACGTGGTGCTGACCCAGCGCGACGTGCGCGAGGTGCAGCTGGCCAAGGCGGCCATCTGCGCGGGAATTGAGCTGCTTGTGGGGCGGCTGGGCGTGACGCTGGAGGAGATCGGGCAGGTGCACCTGGCCGGAGCCTTCGGCAATTACATGAATCCCGACAACGCCTGCGCCATCGGCCTGATTCCCATGGAGCTGCGCGAGAAGATCCGCTCCATCGGCAACGCGGCCGGCGAGGGCGCGAAGCGGGTGCTGCTGGAGAAAAATGCATGGGAGCGCGCATCGCAGCTTGCGCGGCAGGCGGAATTCCTGGAGCTGGCCTCGCTGGGCAGCTTCCAGGATACCTTTGTGGATGCGCTGGAGTTTCCGGAACTGGAGGGTGAACAATGATTGACTTTGAAGCACTGCGTCAGCAGGGCAGGGCCTGCGGCTTTACCCACGTGGCGCGGCTGGATCCGGCCACCATCGAGCTGCGGGAGGACGTGCGCGCCATGTGCGCCTCGGGCAAGTGCCGCATGTACGGCAAGAGCTGGAGCTGTCCGCCCGCGTGCGGAACGCTGGAGGAGCTGCGCGCGCACATCTCCCGCTATCGCGAGGGCATCCTCGTGCAGACGGTGGGTCAGCTGGAGGACAGCATGGACGGCAAGGGCATGATGGAGGCCGAGGCGCTGCACAAGCAGCACTTTTCCGACATGCACGAGCTTCTGCGGAAGGACTATCCCGAACTGATGGCCATCGGCGCAGGCACCTGCACGCGCTGCAAGCAGTGCTCCTATCCCGACGCACCCTGCCGCTTCCCGGATCGCATGACCTCCTCCATGGAGGCTCTGGGCATGCTGGTGCTCGAGGTCTGCAAGAACAACGATCTGACCTACTACTACGGCCCGAACACCATCGCCTACACCAGCTGCTTCCTTCTGAAGTGAAGCAAGCCTAAAATCCATCCAATAGTATGAAAAAACCTCCACGCGGCGCGGAACAAAGGCGCTGCGGTGGAGGTTTTGGCATTTGACGGGCTGTTTTTCGGAGAAATTATGCGTCGGAGGGGCGCTTTTCGTCCGTGATCCGGGAGGCCATGATCTTTCTCGAGATGCCGCTGCTGGACCGATAGGCGATGGGGGTCATGCCCTCGTGCGCCTTGAAGCGCTGGATGAAGTGGGAGATGTCGCAGAAGCCCAGCTCCTGGGCGATGCGCTCCACCGACCAGTCCGTGGTGTCCAGCAGATAGCAGGCGTGACTGATCTTCCGGTTCATCACATATTTGGAAAAGGAGACGCCCATCGTCTTGGAAAAGCGGCTGGAGAAATAGGCCGGATGATAGCTGAATGCTGCGGCAACCTCGGTGAGGGTCAGCCTGCGGTCGATATTTTCATCGATGTACTTCAGTATGCGCTGGTTGATGGAATTGGGCTTGTTTTCCACCTCCACATGGGCGCAGATGCACATCAGTATCTGGTAGAGCACGTTGCTGATCTTTGGGCCCTGCTGCTTGGGCCGGTAGAGCACGGAGGTGCACAGATCCACAACCTCCTTGAACACCGCGCCGGAATAGATCGGCCCGCCCACGTCCAGGATGTGGGAGGTCAGCTGCGAGCTGTTGCCGCCGCTGAATTCCACCCACAGCAATCCCATGGGATCCCTGGGGTCGGAGGAATACATGTGGCCCTCATTCGCCGTGAGAACAAACAGCTGTCCGGCTTCAACGCTGCGCGTGAGTCCCCGCACGGATACGCTGCCGCGTCCATGCAGCACACAGTGGATGACGTTGTAGCGGTAGGAATCATCGCGGGAAATGTAATAATCGTCCGGGGTGCGCAGAACAATGCCCGCACGGTTCACCTGAATGTAAAGACCGTCCAGATCGATTGACGAGGGGGAAATGTAGGCAATATCATGCGGGCAGCTGCCCACGATATCATGCTCTGGATCGTCGTAGTACTGATTTTGCTTCATATCATCACCTGAGTGAATTATACAATAAAATCTAAAAAAAGTCCATAAATATAGAATGCAATCCAAAGAAAATTCACAAAAACAAATGCGATGGATTTGTTTTCGCTACTTTTTGTATCGGAAAAATTGACCGTTGTTTCACGCATGATTTTGAAAAACACCGGTATTTCGGTAGAGATGTATCAAAATTTGCCGGCGATTTCGATATGTATGGATTAAATGTGGAAAACGTTTGAATTATGGCTGTATATTAAAAATATACAGCATTACCTTAGAAACATAAATAGTATTTGCAGCGGGTGTTTGTTATCATTCTATTAGTTATTTAACATTATTGTTCACAAGGGGGATAATGACATGACTTCCAAAGAGCGCATTCGCGCTGCCATTATGCATCAGACGCCCGACCGCGTGCCCTCCACCATGCAGTGCGTGGACACCGCCTGGGAAAAGCTCATCAAGTACTTCGGCGTCAAGACCGCCGACGAGGTGCAGGACATTCTGGACATCGATACCCGTATCATGGACCTGCCGCCCTACATCGGCCCGGAAAATCCGCCCTTCATCAATGCGGACGGCGAAATGGAGTACACCCATCCGCTGGGCTACCGCTACATCAACAAGTGGAACGGCGTGGAGTACAACTGGCACATGGTCTACTTCCCCTATGAGGAGATCGAGACCTGGGAGCAGTTCGAGGCCTTCGACAAGTGGACGAATCCCGACTGGTTCGATTACAGCGCAGTGAAGGACTTCTGCGACAAGCACGAGGGCCGCGCGATCCGCGTCGGCTGGCCGGGCCCCTACCAGGTGTTCACCATGATGTATCCCGCAGAGAAGTTCTACGAGAACATGATGGAGGAGCCGGAGTTGATCAAGGCCATGCTCAACAAGTACTGCGACATCAGCCTCGAGATCTACGAGCGCATGTTCCAGGCCTCCGGCGACCGCATCGACATCCTGCGCGTGTGCGACGACTACGGCACCCAGCGCGGCTGCCTGTTCAGCCCCAGGATGTTCGACGAGTTCTTCGCGGAGAACACCAAGAGGTTCGTGGATCTGGCGCACAAGCACAACGCCTTCTACCTGCAGCACTCCTGCGGCGCGATCCGCAACATCATCCCGAACCTGATCGAGTGCGGCGTTGACATCGTCGAGCCCATCCAGAAGGTGGTCGGCATGGAGGTTGACGGCCTGAAGCGCGACTTCGGCGACAAGATCTGCTTCCAGGGCGGCGTCTGCACCCAGACCGTGCTGCCCCACGGCACGCCCGAGGAGGTGCGCGCGGAGACCGTTCGCGTGATCAAGGCCCTGCACAAGAACGGCGGCTACATCCTCGCACCCAGCCAGGACTTCGAGGGCGACGTGCCGATCGAAAACATCCTCGCGCTCTACGATGCCCGCAAGGATTTCATGTAAGAATTTTCGGGGAATTGGCTCCGGCCGCAGCGGCGGCGGGGGCTGTTCCCATCGATCAAGAAGGGGGATAGGTATATGGCGGAAGCAATGCCCCGCAGCGAGGAGCGCTATGCACTTGAGATGCGGAGCGTGTCCAAGCGTTTCCCGGGAACGCTTGCTGTCAACAAGGTGGATTTCTGCGTAAAGAAGGGCGAGGTCCACGCCCTGCTGGGAGAAAACGGAGCAGGAAAATCCACGCTGATGAAGGTTCTTTCCGGCCTGTACAGCGATTACACCGGAGACATCTATATCGACGGCGAAAAGCGCCTGCTGCATTCGCCGAACATGGCCAAGGAGTACGGCATCGGCATGGTGTATCAGGAGCTGAGCCTTGCGCAGCGCATCTCCATCTATGAAAACCTGCTGGTCGGCCGCCTTCCCAAGAAGAACGCCCTGTTCATCGACAAGAAAAAGGCCGTCGCCGAGGCGAAGGAGCTGCTCAGGCAGGTGGGTCTGGAGCATCTGGATCCCACCATGGACGTCTCCGAGATCAGCCAGTGCGACGCGCAGCTGGTGGAGATCGCAAAGGTGCTGGGCTCCAAGCCCAAGATCATCGTCATGGACGAGCCCACCTCCGCGCTCTCCAGCGAGGAGGTTCAGCGCCTGTTCGGCATCATCCGCAATCTGAAGGCGCAGGGCCTGGCCATCATCTACATCTCGCACCACCTGGCGGAGATCTTCGAGATCGCCGACACCGTGACCATCATGCGCGACGGCGAGCGCGTGGACACCCTGCCCATCAGTGAGGTCAACACCGAGTCCCTGGTGGAGAAGATGGTGGGCAAGCCCGTGAACAACTTCTACACCAAGGAAGCCCACGAGATTTCCAGCGAAGAGGTGCTCCGCGTGGAGGATTACACCCGCTGGGGCTTCTTCCACCACGTGAACTTCAGCCTGCACAAGGGCGAGGTGCTGGTCATCTGCGGCCTGGCGGGCTCCGGACGCACGGAGATCGCCCGCTCCCTGGTCAGCATCGACCAGATCAACCAGGGCAAGCTCTTCATCCACGGCAAGGAGACCCACTTCAGGAACTTCGGCGAGGCGATCAAGGGCGGCATCGGCTACCTGAGCGAGAACCGCAAGCTCTACGGCCTGGCCCTGCCGCAGACGGTGCAGGACAACGTGCTCTCCTGCGTGATCGACAAGTATTCCAAGGGCATCCTCTACAATCCCGCCAAGCACACCGCGCTGGTTCAGGAGAAGATCGACGAGATGCAGGTGTATCCGGCGGATCCCCAGCGCCAGGTGAACAGCTTCTCCGGCGGCAACCAGCAGAAGGTGCTGATGGCGAAGTGGCTGGCGGCGGACGTGGATATCCTGATTCTGGACGAGCCCACCCGCGGCGTTGACGTCGGCGCGAAGCAGACCATCCACGAGGCGATCCGCCGCTTCGTGAAGCAGGGCAAGTCCGTGATCCTGCTCTCCAGCGACCTGCCCGAGGTCGTCGGCCTGTGCGACCGGGCCGTGATCCTCCGGGAGGGCCACATCATCGGTGAGATTCCCAAGGAGGGCATCACCGAAAATTCGCTGCTGATTGCGGCCAACGGAGAGGGGGAATACGTGAAATGAACGGCGCACAGAAGGTCGACAAGAGAAAGGTTGAAATCAACAAATTCAGCCTGATTTTCAACAAGCTGGGCATTTACGTAGTCGTGCTGCTGCTGATCGTGGCGGGCGTGATCCTGTCCGGCGGCCAGTTCTTCTCGGCCAGCAACATCCAGTCCATCCTGGAGGCCAGCGCCCTGATCGGCATGGTCAGCGCGGGCCTGATGTTCGTGGTCTACTCCGGCAACATGAACGACATGTCCATCCCCATGACCATGGCCATGGCGGGCATGCTCACCGTGCAGTTCATCAACCTGGGCTTCATTCCGGCGCTGCTGATCGGCATCGCCTCCGGCGCGCTGATCGGCTTCATCAACGGCCTGATGATCGGTAAGTTCCGCGCCCATCCCATCATCTGGTCCTGGGGCTTCAACCTGCTGCTCTCCGGCATCGTGCGCGTGGTGTGGCAGGGCAAGCAGCTCTACGCGGACACGGTGGCAAAGCCCACGGAGTTTGCGCAGCGGGCGGCAAACACCTTCTACGCAATCTCCCGCACCTACCTGACCAGCTTCATCTCGCTGATGGCCGTGGTGATGATCGTCATGTTCGTCATCGCCTGGTTCATCCACTCCAAGACCGGCTTTGGCCAGAAGCTGAAGATCATCGGCACGAACTACGACGTGGCAAAGTTCTCGGGCATCAACTGCACGAAGGTGCTCATCACCGCCTACATGATCTGCGGCGTGTGCGCGGCCACCGGCGGCATCTTCTTCTCCGCGCTGCGCAAGACCTCGTCCTATGAAAACGGCATGGGCTACGATTTCTCCTGCCTGACCACGGTCCTGCTGGGCGGCGTGCAGCTGTGCGGCGGCAAGGGCAGCGTCATCGGCGCCTTCGGCGGCGTGCTGGCCTACAGCATCCTGAACAACATCCTCTCGTGGATCGGCCTGGATACCTACTCCAAGTACCTTGTGCAGGGTATCGTTTTCCTGTTCATCGTATGGCTCAACACTTATTCTAACAGGAAGTTGGGGAAAGCATGATGAAGAGAAAGATTCGATTCAACCTGAATTTCATCAACACGTATCGCTGTTTCTTCTTCCTTGCCATCATACTCTTTTGCGGCTTGTTTACGAAGAAGTTCTTTACGGCCTTCAACATCCGGGCGGTTACGGGCAACACCAGCCTGGTGATGTGGCTGGGCATGGGCTTTACCACCTGCATGATTGCCGGCCACATGGATCTGACGGCGATGCACATGTCCACCATGGGTGCGCTGCTGTGCCTGGGCCTGCACTCCCAGAGCGGTCTGCCCTGGGCGCTGGCCATCCTGCTGGCGACCCTCTCCGGCGTGGCCATCGGCCTCATCAACGGCACCCTCGCAACGAAGTTCGAGATCCCCTCGTTCATCGTCACCCTGGGCATGCAGTTCGTTCTGAAGGGCCTGATGTACATCTACACCGGCGGTGCGGAGCTCTCCATCGGACGCGACTATGCCTTCAATGAGCTGCTCAACAGCGCGGTCGGCCCCCTGCCGTTCTCGCTCTACTTCATCATCACCACGGTCGCGATCTTCCTCGTATGGATCTTCCTGCGCTTCACCCGCACGGGCAGGAACATCTATATGGTGGGCGGCAACGTGGAGACCGCGTGGCTGGCCGGCATCAAGAGCCGCAGCGTCACCACGCTGGCGTTCGTGATCTCCTCCACCGGCTGCGCACTGGGCGGAGCACTGAACGGCATCTACTCCGGCGCAGCGTCCATCACCATGGGCGAGAAGGGCATCAGCCCCCTGATGATTGCCCTCACGGCGACCATCATCGGCGGCACCTCCCTCTCCGGCGGCAAGGGCAGCGTCATCTGGACCTGGGTCTCCCTGATCGCCATCGGCTTTTTGAAGTCCCTGTTCAAGAAGACCGAGCAGCAGGTGCTGGTGATTGCGGCGATCCTGATCGTCTGCATCGTGTACGAGACCCTCGCACAGTACCGTCGCAGCAAGGTTGTGGGCACCCGTCCCAACCTGCACAACGAACACCTGCGGGAGATCGGAAAGGCCTGAGGCCATTCATTATGTTAAAAAAGCGTTCGCGCTTTAATTTAAGGAGGAAAAACCATGAAGAAGATCCTGGGTATCCTGCTGGTCATGGCAGTGCTGCTGTGCAATGTGGCGCTGGCATCCAACCTCGATGACTCCAAGGCGATGTTCGACGAAGCAGTCGCCACCCTGATGACCACCGACAACCATCCCATGCTGGCCCCCGGCGTCACCTTCGACGTACCGGAAGCCGTCGGCACCTATGAGGAGCTGGAGCAGCTGGAAGACACCAACCCCGACAAGTGGCACTATTATGAGTATCTCGACTGGGATACCTCCGCTGATGCGACCTTCCCGGAGTCTCCCGCGGACGGCGCGAAGGGCAAGCATGTGATCTGCATCGTGCACGGCGCGCATGCATGGACCACCTGCTACTCCGAGGCCTTCCAGGCTGCCTGCGAGGCAGTCGGCATGACCTGCGACATCTATGACCCCAACTGGGATCAGTCCACGCAGGACGCTTACATCGATCAGGCCATCAACGAGCAGCCCGACGCCATCGTGCTGATCCCCCTGAGCGCCGATCACGCTGCCCAGCAGTTCAAGAAGATCACCGACGCCGGCATCCCCGCCTTCTGCAGCAACACCCTGCCTGAGGCGTCCGCGATGAACTACATCCGCGCCTACACCGGCCCCAACGACTGGTATCAGATGCGCGTTCTGGCCGACCAGCTGGGCGAGGACCTCGGCGGCAAGGGCGGCGTAGCCTACATCACCCACAACGTCGGCGGCTCTCCCTACTATGCCCGCTGCTTCGGCCCCATGTCCGAGCTGGGCTCCAAGTATCCGGAAATCGAGCACCTCGACATTCAGAGCCCCGGCTTCGAGGCCTCCGCTGTCAAGCAGGTCGTGTCTGACTGGATCACCAAGTACGGCGACAAGCTGAACGCCATCGTTCTGGCGGATGACTCCGACCAGGCCATCGGCGCTGCCGAGGCTTGCAAGGCCGCTGGCCGCGACGACATCATCATCGTTGCCGCCGGTATCTCCAAGCAGGGCGCTGAGCTGATCCAGAGCGGCGACCTGAGCGCGTGCAGCTATCAGTCCTGCCAGGGCGACGCCGGCCTCGCGGTCCGCACCGTTGCCGAGTTCTTCAATGGCGAGGACATCGCCCGCGTTTCCTTCATCGGCACCGACATCATCAACGCTGAGAACGTGGAATCCTTCCTGCCCTGCCAGTGGTAATCTGATTCGGGGGCGGACAATCGTCCGCCCCTTCCCCCAATTCTGTCTACGGTGATCCCGCGCCCCGGGCGCAGCAAACTGAATTTGAAATCACCTTGCGCAAGCAGTTAAAAATAGCTATAATATCAGTAGAATACAACGAAGGGAGCCGGATGAATGAACAGTATTGAGAGATTCTATGCCACGATTGCCTATGAACCGGTCGATCGCCCCGCATGCTGGCTGGGCGACCCCACCCCGGAGGAGGCAAAGAAGCTGTGCGCGTTCTATGGAGTGGAGGACACGAAGGGCCTGAAGCGCGTCTGCGGCGATGACTTCTACGCCGTGGAGATTCCCTATCATTCCCCCACCTGCAATGCGATCTTTGCCGCCTTTGACTGGTACATGAACGGCTCCAACGTCGATACCGAGCACCGCACGCTCACGGCGGACGGCTGCTTCGCGGAGTGCGAGGACATGGACGACATCCTCGCGGTGAACTTCCCCTGGCCGGATCCCGAGAAGTACATCGATCCCGAGCTCTGCCGCAAGCTGGTGGACGAGGCCCCGGAGGGCAAGGTGGTCATGGGCATGCTCTGGGCCTGCCACTTCCAGGACACCTGCGCAGCTTTCGGCATGCAGACGGCGCTGATGAACATGGTTGCCGAGCCGGAGATCGTGCACTACGTGGATGAGAAGATCATCCAGTTCTATGAGAAGGCGCTGCGCATCTTCCTGGAGGCCACGAAGGGCAAGGTGCACGCCGTGCTTATCGGCGACGACATCGGCTCCCAGCGCGGTCTGATGATCAGCCCAGATCTGGTTTCCCGCTTCGTGATTCCCGGCGCAAAGCGCCTGATTGAGATCGCCCACAGCTACGGCGTGAAGATCGTGTACCATTCCTGCGGCTCCATCGTGGAGGCCATTCCCCAGCTGATCGAGGCGGGCGTGGACGTGATCCATCCCATTCAGGCGATGGCGGCGGGCATGCAGCCGGAGAACCTGAAGTCGAAGTTTGAGGGCAAGGTTGCCTTCTGCGGCGGCGTGGACACCCAGGATCTGCTGCCCTACGGCACGCCCGAGCAGGTCGCCGCTAAGGTGCGCGAGTTGCGTACGGTGTTCCCCACCGGCCTGATTGTCTCGCCCAGCCATGAGGCCCTGCAGGCGGACGTGCCCGCAGAGAACGTCAAGGCCCTGTTCGACGAGGCCGGTAAGATCTACTGAGGGGGAATGGGCGTATGATGCGTTTTGGACAGATGATCAAGATCAAGCCGGAGTGCCTGGAGGCCTACAAGAAGCACCACGCCAATCCGCTGCCGGGCGTGAATGAGATGATCAAGGAATGCCATCTGCAGAACTACTCCATCTACAGCCGCGGCGACTACCTCTTCACCTACTACGAGTATGTGGGCGAGGATTACGAGGCGGACATGGCGAAGATGGCGGCCGATCCCGTCACCCAGCAGTGGTGGGACATCGTCAAGCCGCTGATGCAGCCGCTGGAGGATCGCGCGGAGGGTGAATTCTGGTCGGATATGGCGGAAATTTACCATCTGGATTGATTTGGGAGGACAAAGAATGATTATTATTGGCGAAAAAATCAACGGCTCCATTCCGGTGGTCGCGGAGGCGATTGCCAAGCGCGACAGCGAGTTCATCAGGAACCGCGCGCGCATGCAGGCCGAGGCCGGCGCGACCTTCATCGACTGCTGCGCCTCCGTGCCGGAAGCGGAGGAGGTGGAGACCCTCAAG
>JBJEJN010000170.1:0-1565 GCA_051878085.1 Aristaeellaceae bacterium
CGCTTCGACGAGGGCAGCGCCGCCAGCCTGAGCTACAAGAGCTCCAACACCCGCTACGTCAAGGTGGACGCCAGCGGCAAGCTCACCGGCGTGCGCACGGGCAGCGCCACCATCACCGTCACCACCCACAACGGCGTGACCGAAACCTGCAAGGTGATCGTGCAGAAGGCGCCCACGAAGGTTGCGCTCCGCCTGCCGATGTCCGCGTTCAGCGTGGGACAGACCCAGACGGCGGAGGTCAGCGTCACTGGGCGCGGCCATTACAGCCTGAGCAGCAGCGACCCGGAGGTGGTCGCTGTGGAGGAAGGTGGCCTGCTGCGCGCACTGCGGGAGGGTCAGGTCACCATCACCGCAAAGACCTACAACGGCAAGACCGCCAGCGCGAAGCTGCGCGTCTGCCCCGCACCCACGCAGGCGCACCCCGTGACCGAAAGGGCCAGCGTGGGCGAGGGCATGCAGCTTCAGGCGGAATTTGCCGTCAACGAGGGCAGCTTTGCCACGTTCCGCTACGAGGTCGCCGACCCCGAGCTTGCGCAGGTGGACGAAAGCGGCTGCGTGACCGGACTGAAGCGCGGACACACGCAGCTCATCGCGACCACCCACAACGGCGTGAGCGCCACAATGGAGCTGGAAATCCTGCCCGGACCGGACAGCATCCGCTTTGACGAAAGCGCGCTGACCCTCGGCCTGGGCGAAACGCGCACACTCTCCTTCGCCGTCGAGCCGGAGAACGCCGTCGGCGCGTACATCTACGCCAGCGATAACCCCAGGGTGGTCAGCGTCAGCGACAGCGGCATGCTCGCAGGCCTTGCCGTCGGCACGGCGCGGATCACCGTCACCGCCCAGAACGGCACCTCCGCCGCGCTGGAGGTCACGGTGGTTCCCTACAGCGAGACGCACACCGCCTTCTGCATGGCCCACCGCGGCGCGTCCGGCTACTGCCCGGACAACAGCATCGCCGCCTTCAAGTACGCCGCCGTGCTGGGCGCGGACATGGTGGAGCTGGACGTGCGCAAGACGAAGGACGGCGTGCTCGTGGTGCACCACGACGCGACCCTCAGCTACAAGGGCAAGAAGTACTCCATCGCAAACCTGAGCATGGCCGCCATCCGCATCGCCAATCCCGACGCCTGCACGCTGGACGAGGCGCTGGAGTGCATCGCGGAAACGAACATGGAGGTCATGATCGAATTCAAGATCAGCGGCATCGAGGCAGAGGTTCTGGACTGCGTGCACAACTACGGCCTGCAGAGCCGGGCGAATTACGGCTCCTTCACCCTCAGCGTCATCGACAGGATCAAGGCCCTGGAGCCCTCCGCAAAGACGGTGTACATCATGAACAAGACGGATGTGCTGAACAGCGTGGTGAAGAATCCCGGAAAGTACAGCGCGGACATCATCTCCGTCAGCTCGGCGATCCTCACCCCCGCCGCGATCTACCAGCTCCATTTGGGCGGAAAGCAGGTGGTCGCCTGGACGATCAACACCCGCAGCGAGATCGAGCGCTTCGTCGCAATGGGCGTGGACGGCATCACCACCAACTTCCCCGATTACATGTAAACCAA
>JBJEJN010000171.1:0-1565 GCA_051878085.1 Aristaeellaceae bacterium
GCGAAATCTGCCCGCTGGTTTCAAAGCGCTTGATGCTGCCATAGCTGACGTTGCTCTTCTCGCTCAGCTGCACCTGCGACAGATTCCGGCGCTTGCGGATGCGGCTCAGGCGCTTGGCGAGCGCAAGGTTGATTTCCTCGGGCGTTTCCCAGACAAAGCTCATGCGCAACGACCTCCTACGGATAATATACGCGCAATACAAGGCAAATAAACATAGTATGGATAAAATACGATTCGTATCAAGTATACCACGATTGGGGGACAAGGACAACCCCGGAGGGTGTGAATAATTCCCCTTGTCATCCCTTGGCAACGGCGCATGATGCACAGCTCGTTGGAATTCCAGACTTCAAACAAGCCTCCATGGTTTGAATTCCATTCGGGGTATACGCAGGTGAAGGGCCGTCAAACATCCGGCAGCCCCTCGCTCTTTTCTTTACCTGTACACCATTCCCTGCAGAACGACTTCCTCCGTCCTTGCGGCGATCCCGTTCATCCGGCGCACCCATTCCATCGGGTCCCGCGCCTTCAGCCCCTCGGTCACGCCCTCGGTTTGCTTCATCTGCTCCACAAGCCGCTGCATCCGTTCCTCTGCCTGCACATTGAACGCCTGCAGATACGGCACCAATCGGTCAGCCATGAGCAGCTGCACATAGGTGTGGGAATCATGCTCCTTCATATGTGCCAGATGCAGGTCAGCCCACCTGCCGAAGGAGCCGCAGTCCTCCGGGCTTCTGACGTCAGGAAAGTAATAGTCGCCGATCAGCGTGTAGTGGATGCCGTTTTCCCAAATCTCTTTGCGCAGTTCACTCATGGTCGTTGCCCTCCTCACTTGTCATGTCGATCAGCTGCTGAACCAGCTTGTCGTGCTTCCAGCTCCTGTTGGCGATGCTGCGGAAGTCCTCGCTCATCATGTGCGCAAGGACAAGCTCCTTCGGCGCGTAGTTTTTGGAGCCGTTGCGGAACCAGCGGATGTGTCCATAGGCCGTCCATGTGCGGATGGTCTTGGCGGAATAGCCGGTCATCTCCGCAATCATCTGCACGGTCATCAGGTCGGGATAGGGGCGGGCCAGCTCCTCCAGCAGGCGGCGGTAGACCTGCATCACCTGGCGCGTGTACCGGATGGACGGGTGGACGAACGGCTTGCAGCCGCTGCGGATGGACACGCGGAACGCCTCCGGGCAGGCATCCCGCCGGCGCAGGAAGGTGATCGCGTCCCGGGTTTTGATGGCGTATGTGTGGGTGGCCTGCCCGTTATTCCGGCAGGGGATCACCCCATTGTCGAGGTAGTACTTGGCGACGCGCTTGCTGATGTGGCAGAGCCTGCACAGCTGCTCCTTGGAAATCTCTTTGGGATACCGCCTGAGCGTCTCCCGGATGGCTGCTTCATCGATCATGGAACCTCACCTCATCTTGTATTGGCCAACGGCTGAGGCGTTTTCCGGCGAAGCGTTCTCTCTTTTTTCTCTCCGATTTTCTCTCCAAAATGCAAAATTCTCTCCAAAATCGGAGAGAACCGTGATTTTTTTCGAGCCCCTGCGCCTGCTGCGCAGGATGGCCTCCGC
>JBJEJN010000172.1:0-7447 GCA_051878085.1 Aristaeellaceae bacterium
CTTGTAAAACGCCATATCGCCAATGGAGGTGAGGCCGTCGGGGAGGGTGATGGAGGTCAGGGAGGTGCACTTGTAAAACGCCATATCGCCAATGGAGGTGAGGCCGTCGGGGAGGGCGATGGAGGTCAGGGAGGTGCACTCGTAAAACGCGCTTTTGCCAATGGAGGTGAGGCCGTCGGGTAGGGTGATGGAGGTCAGGGAGTAGCAGAAGTCAAACGCCCCATCGCCAATGGAGGTGAGGCTTTCGGGGAGGGTGATGGAGGTCAGGGATTTGCAGCCGGCAAACGCCCCATCGCCAATGGAGGTGAGGCTGTCGGGGATGTCGATGGAGGTCAGGGAATCGCAGCCGGAAAACGCGCCTTTGCCAATGGAGGTGACGCTGTCGGGGATGTCGATGGAGGTCAGGGAATCGCAGCCGGAAAACGCGCTTTTGCCAATGGAGGTGAGGCCGTCGGGGAGGGTGATGGAGGTCAGGGCGTCGCACTCGTAAAACGCCCATTTGCCAATGGAGGTGACGCCGTCGGGGATGTCGATGGAGGTCAGGGAGGTGCAGCCGTAAAACGCCCCATCGCCAATGGCCTGAATGCCCTGGGGAACCCCATAGGATTCCGCCATGAAGGCATGGGGATAACAGATCAGCGTCCGGGTAATCTTGTCGAACAGCACGCCATCGATGGTTTCGAGGGTAGGATGGTCGGGGGAGACGGTGATGCGAGTCAGATTCTCGCAGCCTTGGAACGGATTCGCACCAACGGAGGTGACGCTGTCAGGAATGGTAAAGGAGGTTAGGGAGTCGCATCCGGAAAACGAGAGATCGCCAATAGAGGTGATGCTGTTGGGGATAGAGATGGAGGTCAGGGAGGTGCACTTGTAAAACGCCCCATCGCCAATGGAGGTGAGGCTGTCTGGAAGGGTGATGGAGGTCAGGGAGGTGCACTTGTAAAACGCGGAATCGCCAATGGCCTGAATGCCCTGGGGTACGGCATAGGATTCCTCTGTGAAGGCACAGGGATAGCAGATCAGCGTCCGGGTAGGCTTCTCGAAGAGCACGCCGTCGATGGTCGCGAGGGTGGGGTGATCGGGGGAGACGTTAATCTGCGTCAGTTGTTTACAGGACAAAAATGGATTCACGCCAATGGAGGAGACACTGTCGGGGAGGGTGATGGAGGTCAGGAAGTTGCAGCCGGAAAACGCCTCATCGCCAATGGAGGTGACACTGTCGGGGAGGGTGATGGAGGTCAGGGCGTCGCAGTCGTAAAACGCCCGATAGCCAATGGCCGTGACCGGATGGCCGTCCAGCTCCGCCGGGATGGTCAGCTCTTCTGCTCTTCCGGTATAGTCCGAGATGGTTGCGCTGCCGTCATCATTGAGGGTGTATTCGTAATCCCCGCTGGTCAGGGTTTCCGCTTCCCTGGCCATGGCGACGCCGCAGGGAATCAGCATCAGGCAGGTCAGCAGAATGGCAAGCAGCTTCTTGAACATGTGTATCTCTCCTCGTGTGGAATGATTTACCGTGATTATAACACGATGGAATGTGTTTGTAAACAAAGTAGATGCGCCGCGTTTGGTTCGCGGCGCATTGGGCGGGAAATAAGATTCTTAATTTCAGGCTGTTCTACAATTCCTGGCCGTAGCAATCCACGCCTCAGGAGGGCCGACGGGCCCACATGAAGTGGGACTTGTACCAGCTGCTCAGGCTATTGGTCTGCACCTTGCCGGCGTTCTGGGAGGCCTCGATGAAGCTGCCGCTGCCCAGATAGAGGGCGGTGTGGTCGCAGGTGCCGTCCCCGTCGGTGTCAAAGCAGAGGATGTCGCCCTTCTTCAGGCTGGAGCTGCTGGTAATCTTCGCAAGGGAGCTGTCCGCAGCCTGGGCGGCGGCGGTGCCCTTCACGGAAAATCCGGCCTTCTCCAGGCAGTACTCCACGAAGGAGGAGCAGTTGAAGCTGCTGGGCGGATTGTCGCTGACGGCGTAGGGACGGCCGAGCAGGCTCTTCGCCACCGAGATGGCCCTGTCCACGCCCGTGGTAGAGCCGGAGGAGCCAGAGGAAGTATCAGACGGGGAGCTGGTCTTGGGCTTGGTGGCGGTGAGATAGCCGGACTTGATGTAGCCCGTGACCGAGCCGGAACGGTTCTGGATGCGGTAGTAGCCGTCGTCCATGCCAACCACGTACACCGTGCTGCCGATGCCGAGGGTTCCCAGCTTGCTGGACGAGGAGGAGGCGCGCTTGTACACCGGGGTGGACTTCGCCGTGTAGGCGGTCAGGCGGTTGCGCAGCGTCAGGTATTCGCACTTGACGTAGCCGGTATAGCCCTTGTACTCAATCTTCGCCCAGTCGCCGGAGTAGCCCGTGATGGACACGCTCAGATCCTTCACGTCGCTGCACAGCACCTTGCTGGAGGTGGAGGCGGACTTGTAGACCTTGCAGGCGGAGGAGTTGATCTTTGCCGAATAGGACGTTGCCAGCGCTGCGGGCGCACATGCGACCAGCAGCGCGACCGCGAGGATCGCGCAGATCCATTTCTGAACTGCATTTCGCTTCTTCATTCTGTCACCTGTGTTTTCATAATTTTGCGCACACGGGCCTTGTCGGCGGACAAAGGCCGCATTCCATGTGCATTATATTACACGAATGTGTCATTATCAAGGCAAGAGGGCATATTCTCGTCTAAATTTAGCAAAAAACCCCCGGGACGCCAACATTTCTGGGGATTTGCGGGCGCTTCGACACAAAATTTGCACCGGGGCTTGTAATGTCGCGGCGGTACCGATATAATAAGAGAGAATTGAAAAGGGGGCGGTGACATGCCGTTACGAAGGGGAAAAATCGCGGTGGTCGGCGGTGCGAACATGGACATCGGCGGCTTCCCGAGCGCGGCGCTGGTTCCCGGGGACTCCAACCCCGGGCAGGTGCGCATGTCCGTGGGCGGCGTGGGCCGCAACATCGCGGAGAATGCGGCGCGCCTGGGCCTGGAGGTGGAGCTGATCACGGCGCTGGGCGCGGATGCGAACGGTCGGGCGATCCTGGAGGACTGCGCCGCCAAGGGCATCGGCATGCGGAGCTGCCGGATCGAGGAAAGCGAGCGCACCTCGGTGTACCTGTTCATCGATGATGCGAAGGGCGACATGAACTGCGCCGTCAACGACATGCAGATTCAGCGCCTGCTGACCCCGGAGTGGATCGAGCCGCGTCTGGGGCTGCTCAATTCCATGGACGCGGTGTGCATCGATGCGAACCTGCCGGAGGAGACCATCGCCTATCTGGCGAGCGAGCTGCGCGCGCCGCTGTTTGCGGACGCGGTCTCTGCGGCGAAGGTGCAGCGGCTGCGGCCCGCGCTGCCCAAGATGCACAGCTTCAAGCCCAACCGCCTGGAGGCGGAGCTGCTCACGGGCATGCAGATCAACGACATGATCGACGCATCGGAGGCGGCGCGGCGGCTGATGGACGCGGGCGTGAAGCGGGTGTACCTCAGCATGGGCGCGATGGGCGCGCTGTGCGCCGAGGGCATGCAGTGCGCGTTCCTGCCGGGGGTGGAGCGCAATCTGGTGAACGCCACCGGTGCGGGCGACGCCTTCACGGCGGCGCTGCTCTGGGCCCACGTGCAGGGTCTGTCCCTGCGTGAGAGCGGAATCGCCGGCATGGCGGCGGCATCCATCGCGGTGGAGTCCATCGAGACGGTGCACCCCGATATGAATGAAAAAATCTTGCAGGATAGAATGGCTGTAATTGCGGCCCGATGCAATCTCAGGAGGTAATAAACATGAATCTGAATCCCTATCTGGATATCGCGCCGGAGGTCAAGGCGGCGCTGGATGCGGGCAGGCCCGTGGTTGCCCTGGAGTCCACCATCATCTCCCACGGCATGCCCTATCCACAGAACGTGGAGACCGCGCTGAACGTCGAGCGCATCATCCGCGAAAACGGCGCGGTTCCGGCAACCATCGCCATCATCGGCGGCCGCCTGAAGGCGGGCCTCTCCGAGGAGGAGATCACCTACCTCGGCAAGAAGGGCTACGATGTGACCAAGGCCTCCCGCCGGGATCTGCCGGTGCTGGTTGCCCGGGGCGACGACGGCGCGACCACCGTGGCCACTACCATGATCATCGCCGAGATGGCGGGCATCCGCGTGTTTGCCACCGGCGGCATCGGTGGCGTGCATCGGGGCGCAGAGACCACCATGGACATCTCCGCCGACCTGGAGGAGCTGGCCCAGACGGGCGTGCTGGTGGTGTGCGCGGGCGCGAAGTCGATCCTGGATCTGGGGCTTACGCTGGAGTATCTGGAGACCAAGGGTGTGCCGGTGATCGGCTATCAGACCGAGGAGCTGCCCGCCTTCTACACCCGCAAGAGTGGCTTCGGCGTGGACTACCGCCTGGACACCCCCGAGAGCATCGCCGCAGCCTTCCGCGCGAAGCTGGACATGGGCCTCAAGGGCGGCATGCTGGTCACCAACCCCATCCCGGAGGAGTACTCCATGGATCCCGAGGTCATCAACAAGGCCATCGACGATGCGGTGGAGGAGGCCAAGCGCCTGGGCATCCACGGCAAGCAGACCACGCCCTTCCTGCTGGCCAAGATCAAGGACATCACCGGCGGCGACAGCCTCGCCAGCAACATCCGCCTTGTGTATAATAATGCGGAGCTGGCGGCGAAGATCGCGGGGAATCTGGCGAAATAAGCGCATATCACCTATAATAGGTAGAAAGATTTACACGGCCGGGTGCAAAATGACGGAAGATTTTCGATTTTATGAAAATCTTGGTTGACAAAATGCATCCGGCTGTGTATCATAGAAATGGTATCCAACGGGGTATACTTACTACGGAGGTATGCATTTGATGGACAGCACGGATCTGAAGATCGTCTCCATGCTCAAGAAAAACGCCCGCGTGTCGGCTTCCGCAATCGCCAAGGAGGTCGGCCTGGCCGTGTCCTCTGTCACGGAGCGCATTCGCCGGTTGGAAACCCAGGGGGTCATTCTGCAGTACACCGCTATCGTGGATCAGAGCAAGATCGAGGGCGGCATCACCGCGATGATCGGAATCAAGATTGAACACACCCGCTACATCGACAAGCTGGCCAACATCATCTCCAACGATCCGCACGTGGTTTCCTTCTACCTTCTGACGGGCGATCTGGACTTCCTCGCGTCCATCTACGCGGTCTCCACCGAGGAATTCCGCCAGGTGCACCACGCCATCGCCAACATGGAGGGCGTCGCGGCGGTCAAGACCTACTACATATTGGGAACGAAGTCCAACGAACCGGCGGAATAAGGCGGACGGAACGCTGATAAAGCCTGCAAACGCAAAAATACCAACCGAATGAATAAAAGCGGTTGGTATTTTTGCGTCTGTCGATTATTCTTATGAATTACAGCGTGCGCTGGAGCTTCACGCAGCGGCCCAGCACGCGCACCTCCGGCGCGGGGGCGATTACGGCCTCAAACTCCCGGTCGAAGGCCTGCATCTGGATGCGCATGCCGTCCATCTTCAGCAGCTTGCGCACCATGCGCTGCCCCTTGTACTCCACCAGCATCAGCGCGCCGTCCTGGGCGCGGCTCTCCGGCACGGTCAGCAGCAGATCGCCCGCGTGCACCCGGAAGCCCCGCAGGCTGTCGTCCGGCACCCGGTAGTAGAGCACCTTGTCCGGCGCGCCGCCCTCGATTTTGCCGCCGATGATGGGCGTGAGCACGTGGTCGATCACCAGACCCTTGGGATCCATCACCGGCACGCGCTTCACCACGCCGCCCAGCGCGTCCAGCCAGGCGTCGGTGGACTCGTCCACGGCCCTCTGCTGCTCCGGCGCAACATCCGGCGCAGGCATCACATAGGCCCTCGGGCGGGGGCGCAGCTGCACCTCCGGCTCTGCGGCAACCTCCAGCTCGGTGGACACCGGGCTCTCCGCGCCCAGCAGCTTCAGAATCCGCTGGGCCTGGTCGTCCGATACGATCCTGCGACCCGATTCGATGTCCTTGATTACATTTTCCGCCATGCCGCACTTGCGGCCCAGCTGCTTTTCGGTCATTTTCTTCGCCAGGCGCGCCTTGCGGATGGCGTCTCCAAGACGACTCATGCTCTTATCCTCCGTCGAATGTCAGTTTCGCATAATTTCAAGGAATTTGCTGCCGACCCAGCCGGTCTGGTCCTCGTAGACCACCTGCGACCACACCGCGCCGCTTTGCAGCACCTGCACCGCCGCGCCGCCGGGGATCTCCGCCAGCACCGGGGACTTCACGCTCGGCTGCTCGCGCAGGTTCAGCTTGCTCTCCACCCGCACCAGTGCCACCGTGCCCGGGATCTTCGAGATGTCCGGCGTGGGCGCGGGCGTGGGGATCGGGGTCGGGGTGGGTGTGGGAGTTGCCGTGGGTTCGGCCGTCGGGGTCGCCGTGGGTTCAGCCGTCGGGGTCGCCGTGGGCTCGGCCGTTGCGGTGGGCTCGGCTACTGCGGTGGGTTCAACCGTGACCGCAGGGCTTGCCGCCGGAGTTGAGGCGGGCTGCACGGGCTCCGACAGGATCTTTTCCAGCTGCTCCGGGGTCACAATGCCGGTCTGCTCCAGGCCCTTGTCCGCCTGCCAGGCCATCACTGCGGTCTCGGTGCGGGAGCCGAAGATGCCGTCGGCCTTGTCGTCGAGGTAGCCGGAGTCGATCAGCGCCTGCTGAAGCTCCTTCACGCCGGAGAAGCGGCTGCCCCTGGACAGGGTGCACATGCCGCTGAGGAAGTCGGCGTAGTCCAGCTCGTCGGCGGAGAAGCTGGAATTGAGCAGCAGCTGGCGCAGATCCTCGTTTACCTCGCCATCGTCGAAGATGTGCACGCAGGTTCCGGGCGGGCAGTTCTCCGCGATCCACTTCGCGTCCTCGTCCCGCAGGCGCACGCAGCCGTGGGAGGCCTTGAAGCCCAGCGCGTTCACAGACGCCCAGGTGGCGTGGGTGTGGGTGTTGGGGTAGAGCACCGAGTGGAACAGGATGCCGTTCACGATGCGGCTGGCGTACTTGGCGTAGATCTCGTACTTGCCGAACCAGTACCACTCCTCGCGCTCGGACTCGTACTTCTTTTCGGGCATGAAGTAGGTGCCGGTGGGCGTGGAGGTGCCGTAGCCAGTGGAGCAGATCATCTGCCGGGCGATGTTGTCCTGGGTGCGCCCGCCGCCGTAGCCGTAGGCCGTGACGATCTGGTTGGCGATGTCCACGTCGATGTAATAGCCCGATTCCGCATGCGCCGCAACGCTCAGCAGCATGGCCAGCATCAGCGCGATGGCCAGCGCTCTCTTGTATCCCATAGTATCCCTCCGGAGTCCATTTGCCCGTATATTGTAACAGAATGCGGGCGCGGGGTCAATCCCGCGCCTCAGAATTTGCCTGTATGATGGAAGATTTGTAGATCAGCCGAGCCTAAGCCGCCGCTGCCAATCCAGGAAGCGCGCCTCCGGCGGGGCCTCGAACAGCATCT
>JBJEJN010000173.1:0-28157 GCA_051878085.1 Aristaeellaceae bacterium
AATGCATTTTTACTTCGACTGCGCGAACAGCCAGTCGCGGATGCCCTCGATGGTGTAGGCAACCGTCCAGGTGTAGGTGTGGCTGCCGCCGGAGAGCACGGTGTAGTTGATGTCGCAGCCCTGCGCCTCCATCTCAGCTACCCGCGCGGCCATCTCCTCGGCATCGGCCTCGCCGTCCCACATCTCGGAGGTCGCCACCTGCGCGCCCAGCTGCGTCCAGCTCTCCGTGGCCGCGTTCATGCCCGGATAGGCCTTGGTGTCGCCCTCGCAGACCACGATCCACAGCTTGTCGTCCACCATCGCGGACATCTCCTCCACGTCCCACTGGCAGGCAACCAGCAGCTGCGCGGCGTAGAGGTCGGGATACTTGTCGCTCATGGCGATGGTGGTCATGCCGCCCTGGGACTGGCCGGTGCCGTAGATGCGGCTTGCGTCCACCGCATACTCGTCAATGAAGGAGAAGATCAGCCTGCTGACCAGCGTCAGGCCCTCGCTCCACTGGTAGTCGTCCTCCGTCAGCATGCCGATGCTGTTCACCAGATCCAGCGTGTACTGGGGCGCGAGCACGATGCAGGGGTGCTTTTTCTGCTCCGCGTCCGTGGCCCACACCGCCGCGCCATCCTGGCGGATCACGTCGGTCACCTCGTTGCTGTTCACGCCCGCGTCGGCGATGTAGATCACCAGCGGATACTCCGTCTCGCCGTCGTAGCCCTCGGGCAGAAACAGGTTGTAGGGTATGGTCAGGCCCGTCTCCGGGTCGGTGTACTCGTGCTGGGTGAACTTCGCCTCAGCCTCGGCATAGTGGCTCTCCACCGTCACGCCGCCCTGACCGCCGCCCATGCCGCCGCGGTCCATGCTATCCGGGCGCTCACCCATGCCCTCCGGCTTCTCGCCCATGCCGTCCGGGCGCTCGCCGCGTCCGCCGAATTCGCCGTTCTCCATCGCAGGCTTCTCCTGCATCTCCGGGTTTGCGGGTTCCTCCGCCAGCGCGCCGCCCATGCAGACCAGCGCCAGCGCAAGGCAGATCATCCTTCTCAGCTTCATATCAAGCCCTCCTGCTCTGATGTTCGTGTGGTTCTCCGCAACAAAAAATGCGCAAGCCCATCTGGACTTACGCATGTTTCTGCTGCTCGACATCTTCAAGTATACACCAGAGCTGTGAACAGGGTTTGAACGCAGGGTGAAGTTTGCGCGGAAAGCGCCGCATCAGAGCACCTTGCCCAGGAACTCCCGCAGGCGGGGCGTCTGGGGGTTGTCCAGCACCTGCTCGGGTGCGCCCTGCTCGGCGATCACACCGCCGTCCATGAACACCACCTTGTGAGCCACGTTGCGGGCAAAGCCCATCTCGTGGGTGACCACCAGCATGGTAAGGCCACTCTTGGCCAAGTCCTGCATGACCGTGAGCACCTCGCCCACCATCTCGGGGTCGAGGGCGGAGGTGGGCTCGTCGAAGAGCAGCACCTCGGGATCCATGGCCAAGGCGCGGGCAATGGCCACGCGCTGCTTCTGTCCGCCGGAGAGCTGGCGGGGCTTGGCGTGGATGAACTGAATCATGCCCACCTTCTCCAGGAAGCGCACGGCGTTCTTTTCGCTCTCGGCGGCGCTGCGGCCCAGCACCTTCATCTGGCCCACCATGCAGTTCTTCAGCACCGTCATGTTGTTGAACAGGTTGAACTGCTGGAACACCATGCCCACCCGGGCGTGGTACTGGGCCATGGACAGCTTGCCGTCCTGAATGTCCTCGCCGTGGAAGCGGATCACGCCGCTGTCCAGGGTCTCCAGCAGGTTGATGCACCTCAGCAGGGTGGACTTGCCCGAGCCGGAGGAGCCGATGATGCAGGTGACCTCGCCCTTGCTGGCGACGAAGTCCACGTCCTTGAGCACCTCGTGGCTGCCGAAGGATTTGCGCAGGTGGCTGACCTCAATCACATGTTCCATTTTTACCCTCCTCGTGAACCGCGATGGCGGCGTGGCTGTCGGACTGGGAGCCGTGGATCACGTAGTTCTCCGGGCCGTCCATCTTCTTTTCGATCAGGCGCAGGATGCGGGTGATGGAGAAGGTGAGGGTCAGGTAGATCAGCGCGATGATGAAGTAGGTCTCAAAGTAGCGGAAGTACGCGCCCGTGGCGGACTTGGCCTGGAAGAACAGCTCCGTGACGGAGATGACGTTCAGCACGGAGGAGTCCTTGATGTTGACCACGAATTCGTTGCCGATGGAGGGCATGATGTTGCGGATCGCCTGGGGAAGCACCACGCTCACCATGGTCTGCCAGTGGGTGAGGCCGATGGAGTGTGCGGCCTCGGTCTGACCCTTGTCGATGGAGATGATGCCGCCGCGGATGATCTCCGCCATGTACGCGCCGGTGTTGATGGACACGATGAAGATCGCGGCCACCAGCCGGGGCATGTCCAGGCCGAGATATTGCAGCGCGCCGTAGTAGATGACCATGGCCTGCACGATCATCGGCGTGCCTCGGAACACCTCAATGTACACGCCCAGCACAGCGTGCAGGATCTTCACCGGCACGCGCTTCCAGGCAGACGCCTTCGGGCCCAGCTGAATGGTGCGCGCGATGGCCACCAGCAGGCCCAGCAGAAAGCCGAGTATGGTGCCCGTGACGGCGATCAGCAGCGTGTTGGCCGTGCCGCGCAGGAACAGAGGGCCGTACTGCTTCGCCAGAAAGCCGACCCAGCCGAAGAATGTACTTGGCATGGAAATCCTCCTCAACGATTGAAGTGCCCCTCACGATCCGCGCCGCAGGGGTGTCCGGCCGTCATCTGCCGGAGTACGCAAACGCGGGCCGTCGAACAGGACGGCCCCCGCATGCGTGTGGTTCTGCTTTATTCCGCGCTCGGCTGCGCAGCCAGAGCGTCGTTCATGATCTGCAGGCGATCCTCCTTGGAGATGGTCGCCAGCGCCTCATTGATCTTCGCGGTCAGCTCGCTGTCCTTGGCAACGCCAACGGCGATGCTGGTGTCGGCGGGATCGGTCACAAAGCCCTTGCCCTCGTCAAAGACCACGTAGGTCAGGTCGGGGTTGGTGGCGATGGCGCTCTCCGCGCCGGGGCGCTCGGAGATGTAGCCGTCCACGGAGCCCGCGGTCACGGCGACGATCATGGTCGGGAAGGTGTCCATGGGAGTGGCATGCTTCACGTCCGGGATCTGGTCGATGACGGTGTCGTGGAAGGTGTTCAGCTGGCCGACGATGGTCGCGCCCGCGAAGTCCTCCAGCGAGGTGGCGTCGGCATAGCCGCCGTCCTTGCGCACCACGATCACTAGGTCGCTCTCATAGTAGGGATCGGTGAAGTCGATGGTCAGCATGCGCTCCTCGGTGGGGCTCATGCCGGCGATGATGCAGTCGATGGCGCCGCTCATCACGGACATGATCAGGCCGTCCCACTCGGTCTTGACGATCTCCAGATCCATGCCGAGATAGTCGGCAACCTGCTTTGCGATGCGCACGTCATAGCCGTCGGCATAGCCGCCGCCCGCCAGCGGAATCGCGTTCTCGCCGGGCTCGGTCTGGGTCCAGTTGTAGGGCGCATAGTTGCACTCCATGCCCACGCGCAGGGTCTGCGCAAAGGCGGCGCTGGTGAGCATCAGGGCAAGTGCCATCACGACGGCGATCAGTTTTCTCATGGTTTCTTCCTCCTAAAATTTCGTTCCCTTGGTCGACCGGGTCTGGAAATTGCCGGAAGTAAAAAGGCGGTCACAGCTGCGCGCCATGACCGCTCGAAAACACAACAACAAATGCTGTTTATCCGGCAATAGCGCTCCACGATTCCGGGATGGAACCGTGACAGTCGCATGAATCTTCTTCATGCGCCCAACGCAGGCCCCTTCAAGCGGGCCCTTGTTTCGGCGGCGTCCCCTTTGACGCGGCTTCTGTGCTGCTTGAACAGCTCCACCGCGCGACTCTTGAACAACCGCGCCTCAATTGCAAGGGGTTCGTTGTTGCGAACCTTGTATGTATCATATCACCGAATCTGCATTTGTCAAGCGTCCAACCTGCATTTTTACAGGAACTCAACAGATTATAGCTGCACCGGCGACAGCCATGCGCGACGGCCCTTGCTGTCCTCGATCTCGCAGCGGATAAAGGTCTCGCCCGGCTGGAGCCTGTAGACGTTCTCCACCATGCCCTCGTCCGTGCGGCAGCGGCCCTCCACATACACCAGATTCGAGATGAAGGTGCAGCGATTGACCGGGGAGGTGCGCACGATCAGCTCGCGCTCCGTCAGCTCCGCGTCGATGAACTGCGGGCCCTGGCTTGCGTAGAAGGAGCCGCGCTTCAGCGCCGCGATCACCCCCTCGGGGGTCAACTCGTCCGCCTGGAGCATGGTGTAGGACATGAGCTGCTCGCCGGTGTAGAAGTGGCAGTCGTCCGCCGCGACCTGGGGGATGCAGCAGCCCGCCGTCGCCACCAGATCCAGCACCGCGCCAGAGTCGGCCCGGGGCGCGTTCCACGGCGCGCCGGAGAAGCTGTTGTAGACCTCCACAGCGCACACGCCCTGCACGCTTTTGATCATCTCCGGCGTGTTCAGCGACCAGGCCGGATGGCAGAATATGGCCGCGCCGCCCTGCGCATTGATGCGCCCGATCACCTCCGGGTGGTCCATGTCATGCCGGAAGCCCTGTGCTGCGTCCTCGTCCGGGAACACGCCCACGATGTGCAGCACCTGCTCCGGGAAGTTGAAGTCGTACTCCGCGCCGGTGAGCACCAGCATGCCCTCAAACTCCTCCGTCGGCCCCGGCGTCCAGTGGTCGCTGAGCACCAGAAACTCATAGCCCGCGTCCCTGAACATGCGCATCACGCTTTCCGGCGACTGCGTGCCGTCGCTGCGGGTGGTGTGCGCGTGGGTGTTGCCCTTGTAGTAGCGCTTGCTTGCATCGATCAGCTTCATGCTCTCTTCCTCTTTCTGTTCTTCTTCACTGCGATCATCAGCGGCGGATCGCCGCTCTGGTTCAGGTAGGCGCGCAGCATCACGTCATAGCTGCGCTCGTCCAGGCCCCGCGCCCAGGCAAGCAGCGCGTCGCGCTCCCGCGCGCCCTCGTCGTGTCCGGGATAGACGCACACGGTCATCACGCCGTCCTCCTTTAGGACATCCAGCGCCGCATGCACCGCTTCAAGCGTGGTGTCCGTCCGCGTGGTCACGCCGTGGGCCGCGCCCGGGAGCCAGCCCAGGTTGAACATCACCGCGTCGGCGCTCTCCAGCGCGACGTAGCAGCCCATGTTCTGATGTCCGTCCAGGATGAGCGTCGCGCGCGCCTCCACGCCGGCCTCCACAAGCCGCGCGCGGCTGCGCTCCACCGCCTCCTGCTGCACGTCGAAGCCGTACACCCTGCCCGTCTCCCCCACCAGGCCGCACAGCCACAGCGCATCGTGGCCGTTGCCCAGGGTGGCGTCCACCGCCACCGCGCCGGGGTACAGCGCGCGCTCGATCAGCTCCGCCGCCCAGTAGCGCGCGGATCGAAAGTCATTTGCCATTTGATCCCTCCGGAATCCATTGTAACCTATACGATTCCTTTGCGCAAGGCGTATTGCCCCGCGATTCGTCCGTCAACCACGGACAGTCCTTCGGAAGAAGGCCGCCAGCAGCGCCATAGCGCACAGGCTGAGAAGCGCGCCCAGGCCCATCGCCAGCCCCAGCGTCTGCTCCGCCAGCCGACCAAAGACCAGGTTGGTCAGCACCGCCACGCCGTCGCGCAGCAGGGCGTTGACGCTCAGCTCCGTGGCGCGGTTCTCCCCCGCGACGCGCTCGTTCTCCAGCCGCGCGTACAGCGGCGCGCCCAGCGTCCAGCACAGCCGCAGCACAACCACTGCCGCCACCGACAGCACAAGGCTCCGGGTCAGCGCCAGCGTGACGCAGCAGACCGCCGCCGTCAGGCAGCACAGCGCGCCAAAGCGCACTTCGCCCAGCCGCCGCGTGCACCTCTGGGACAGCCCGCCGGCCAGACCCGCGAGGGTCAGCAGCAGGTAGGCTCCGCCGAAGGCAGCGCCCGCCATGCCGCAGACCTCGTACTGCTTCTGGGCGAGGAACACCGTGATCGTCTGGTGGGTCTCCGCCAGCAGCGCCATGGACAGCACCAGCAGCAGAAGCCCCGGCGTGCGCAGAAGTCCCTTCAACGCTGTGCCGAAGTCCCGCACCGGATGGGTCGCCGCGCGCCGCTCCTCCGGGCGCACCTCCGCAATGCCCAGCGACAGCGCCGCCGCCGCGCCGTAGCTGAACACCGTCAGCAGGCCCGCCAGGCGGTAGTTCTCCCCTACAAAGACCGAATAGACCACCGCCGCCGCCATCAGACCCGCCTGACCCAGGCTGTTCCAGACGCCGAAGCAGCGCTGGGACTGTCCTTCATCTGCGGACAGGTACAGCACAGCCTCCTCCACGCCGGAGAGCCCCGCGCACACCACCGCCAGCAGCACGCGCTCGATCAGGAACATGCCGAAGCCCTCCGCGCGCCAGAACACGAGCTTCGACACGAGGTACAGCATGCAGCAGAAGATCATCGTTCTCCGGTAGCCGATGCGATCCGCCACCGCGCCCCAGGGCAGCTCCAGCATCAGTCCCAGCGCCATGGAGATGCTCTCGATGAGGGTGATCTGAAAGATGGTAACCCCCGCCGCCTCCCGGTAGAGGGTGGCGATGGGGCCGTAGAAAACCATGCCCTGCAGGAGGGCGATGGCATACATGAGGTAAATATTGCGCCGCGTCCGCAACTTCGCGCCTCCTCCGTTCTTCATTTGCGCAGAAAACCGCCGGAGGACTTGCATTCCGACGGTGATCGTCCCGGCCTCAGCTCAGGCCGTAGAACTGCTCCATGTACTCCTCCAGGCAGAGGTTGTTCTCCATGATGTAGGTGGCCGCCTCCACGCCCACGTAGCGGAAGTGCCAGGGCTCGTTGGCGATGCCGGTGATGTCGCTCTTCTCCTCGGAGTAGCGCCAGATGAAGCCGTACTCCGCGCAGTGCTCCTTCAGCCACGACCACACCCGGTCCTTGCTGCACTTCTCGCTGTTGGAGGTGCCCACGTCGATGGCCAGACCCAGCTGATGCTCGCTGTAGCCGGGATAGGCCGCCCACTTGAGGGCCTCGGCCTGCGCGTCCTCGTGGGAGTAGCCCTGCTCCTTGAAGGCGCGGTACTTCTTCACCAGCATGTTCTTCTGGTCGTCGTAGGTGCGGTAGGAGGAGATGACCAACGGCGTGCGACCCGCCGCGCGGGCAGCGTCGAACATCGCCTGCAGCTCCGGGTAGATGCGGCTGTCCACGCGCTGACCGTTGCGCAGCTCGGTGAACTCCGGCACCACCCAGTCCTCCGGCACGGCGTGGGTGCTGTTGACCAGCGTCAGGTTCCAGGGAATCTGCTCCGCCAACGCGCCCAGCGACGAGGTCAGTATGCAAATCAGCGCCAGCAGCGCTGCAAGCTTCTTCAAACTGTATGTCATGGTCACTTTCTCCTTGTGTGCACATCAAACCATGATCTATTATAGTGCCTTTTTCGCAGAAAGGCAACGGTTTCTTCGACGGCAAACATGAAAAAGCGGAGAGAGGCACGCTCTCCCCGCATCCATTTCCTGCGTCAGATGACGTAATCGCGATTGAACTTCTCCACGCCGGAGGCGGAATAGAGGTAGATGTTGGAGTACGGCTTCAATTCACCCGTGCGGATGATGAACTTCGCGCCGCTGGCCATCGGCATGAACTCCGTCTGCGGAATCACGTTGAACCTGTGCGCCTTGAAGAGGCCCTCGAGATAGGAGAACGTCTCCGGGTTGTGCACCGACATCTCCTGCGCGATGGTAATCTCGTCGAAGATCGCCTCGGAGAGCAGCAGGTTCAGGCAATCGACGAAGGACGGAATGCCCGCGCACATGGCGAGATCCACATACTCCACGCCCTTCGGAATCGGGAAGCCCGCGTCGCAGATCATCACGCAATCCGTATGTCCCAGCCCGGCCACCAGTCCGGCCAGCTGTCTGTTGAGAATTCCCTTCTTTTTCATAATGCACCTCGATTGATCCAGATTTTACCTGACCCGATTATAGCACCAGCAGTTTCCGCCGTCAATCGCAGTTCTCTTCCTCCCCGTAGATCGCCCGCAGTTGGGCGCTGGGGTGTCCGTCGGCATCGTAGAGCAGCAGCGGTTCCAGCCACTTGAGCCCGCTGGCCGCGCCCTTCACCGCCTCGATCAGCACCACCCGCGTCGGCTTATCGGCCCGGGCGTGCACCGTCTGCATGCGCTTGGGCTCCAGCCCCGCACCATGCAGCGCGTGCATCAGCTCGAAGGCACGCCGCGCCGGAAACACCGCGCAGAAGCGCCCGCCATACTTCAACAGGCGATTCGCAGTCTCCGCCAGTTCATCCAGCGTCAGATCCTCCGCCTGGCGCGCGATGCGCTCCTGCGCCGTCGCGCTGGGAAAGCCGCTGCCCGCAGCCTCGTAGGGCGGATTGCACACGATCAGCGAATAGCCGCCGATCCCCAGCAGCGCGGGTGCCTCCCGCAGATCGGCGCAGTGAATGCGCACGCGATCCTGCACGCCGTTGAGCGCCACGCTGCGCCGGGCCATGTCGGCCATCTCCGCCTGGAGCTCCACGCCGTCCACGCAGCAGTCCGGGCGGTGCGCCGCCAGCAGCAGCGCAATCGCGCCGTTGCCGCAGCCCAGGTCGGCGATGCGCTCCCGCCGCCTCGGCGCGCAGAAGTGGGCAAGCAGCACCGAATCCGTGCCCAGACAGAAGGTTCCCGGCCGCTGGATCAGGCGAAAGCCGCCGGTTTGCAGATCGTCCAGGCGTTCGCCGATCTTCAGCTCCACTTTCGTCATTGCGCCGTCCCCGGAGTGAGCACCCAGATCTGCTCCGGCTGCATCACATCCAGATAGCGCATCACCACGTATCCATTCTCCCCGCAGTACACCAGCGCGCGATCGGAGGTGGTCACGCCGAAGATCTCCCGGCCCTCCGCCTGCACGCACAGAATCTGTCCGCCGGGAACCTCGCCCTCCAGCGCAGCAGTCTCCGCCGTGAGCTGCGACTGCTTCACCAGCGGTATGCCGCACTTCAGGCAGAGGTACTCCACGAACTCCAGGCTGTCCGCGAAGCCCGCCTGCTGGCCCAGACAGTTGCCGGACATGCGCAGCAGCTGCTGCTGAAGGCCCTCACTGGCATACTCGCCCAGCTCCGGCGCGGCGTAATCCTCCGCGCGCCGCGCACCCTCGCCGTTGAGCGCCGCCAGGGTGGCCGCGTCGGCGATTCCGGTGACGGACATCCCGCCGGCCAGCTGAAACTGCATCACGCCCAGCTCCGTGCGCATGGTGAAGCTTCCCCCGGCGGGATAGCCCAGCTCCGTCAGGCGCGCGCACAGCGCGGCGACCGCCTCGCCCTCCATTCCGCGCCGCAGCGCGCTCTCCTCGCTGCGCATCGCGGCAACGTCGGTGAAGAGCGCCTCGCAGGTAGCGTAGTCCGCATCGCCGCTGCTCTCCAGCTTGTTTGCGGACTGGAAGCGCTTCACGGCCTGCTGCGTCGCCTCGCCGTAGCGCCCGGTGCACTCGCCCCGGAAGTAGCCCTTGTTCTTCAGCCACTGCTGGATCCGGCGCACATGAACGCCCGATTCCCCGGCTGCGGCGCAGCTCTCCTGCAAAAAGCCGTTCCAGTCCACGGCCTCGCCCTCGTACAGGCGAAGGAGCACCGCGCTGTCGGCCACGCCCGTCTCCATCAGGCCGTTCGCCAGCTGGAAGCGGTACACCGCCGCCGCCGTGGCATCGCCGTAGGCCCCGTCGCAGTTGCCCTTGAAGTAGCCCAGCTCCTTCAGGGCGCGCTGGAGCTTCTCCACATTCGCGCCGTGGGAGCCCTCCGCCAGCGAAGCCTGCTCCGACCTTGCCTGCGCAAGGCCCGTCAGATACGCCTGTTCGCTGATCGCCTGGCCGCTGAGCAGCAGCGCAACCGTCTGTGCATCCGCCTCGCCCGTCACCGGCAGGCCGTTGACCGCCTGAAAGTTGCGCAGGGCGTTGATGGTCACCTCGTCCAGCTCGCCGTTGCAGGCGCTGTCGCGGTAGCCCAGCTCGTAGAGCTTGTGGTCCACCTCCAGCATGTCCACCTCGGGATCCACAGCCGCCGCGCCCCAGGCGGACACGGGCATCGCAAGCGCCGCCAGCAGCGCCAGCAGCCAAATCAACCTTCGCTTCATATCTTTCTCCTTCCCGGGAGCCGTTCTCACTTCTTCAGGTACCTGAGCTGAACGAAGCCGCGCCTGCTGCCGTACTTCACATAGGCCCAGCTCTTGTCGTAGGCGGTCACCGTCAGCTTCGCACCTGCGGGGATGGTGCACACGCGGCTGCCGGAGGTGGAATTCTTCTTGTACAGCACAGCCGACGCCGTGGTGCGGGCGCTGATGTCGCAGAACACCACGTCCAGATCGACGATCCGCACATCCTCCTCTTCCTCGGGAGCCTCGGTGGGCGCGGGCGTGCGCAGCACATCCTCCGCAGCGGGCTGATCCTCGGGCACCGCCGCAGTGCTCAGATAGCGCAGCGCAGCAAAGCCCCGCGCACCGCCCGTCGCCTCGACCAGCGCCCAGTCCTCGTCGAAGGCCAGCACCCGCACGCGCGCGCCCCGCGCCAGCGTCCCCACCGCCGCCGCCGACGTGGACGGCTTCGACCGCAGGGTCAGCGCGCTCCCGGAGCTCACGCGCACGTAGTTGTAGAGCGTTCCGACGGGCACGAACATGCCCTCCGCACCCTCCGGCGCGCGGGCAGGTTCCAGCGTCGGCAGCGGGGAGCCCGTCGGCAGCGGCCGATCCACCGCAGTGGGGTCGGGCCGGAGCGTCGGCGCAGGGGTTGCGCTTGCACTTGCAGTCACAGTCGGCGTAGAGCTTGCCGTGGGCGTGGGTGATGCACTTGCCGCCGCAGTCGCAGTTGCAGTCGCCATCGGCTCCACGGTTCCGGTCGGTTCCGGCGTTCCCGTGGATTCCAATGTCTCCGTCGGCTCCGCGCTGGTCTCTGCGCTCGGTTCCGGCGTTTCAGACGGCTCCGGCTGACACAGCAGCGCCGCGGGCAGGTAGCCCCGCATGCCGCCCTCCGTCTCCACGCGCGCCCAGCTCTCCGATCGCTCCAGCAGGCGAATCTGCGTCCCCGCCAGCAGCGTCTCAATCGTTCGCGCGCCCTCCAGCGGAAGCTCCAGCAGACTCGCATCCGCGCTGAGTTCCAGCTCACCTGTAGCGGGTTCAAACACTTCGCGAATCAGCGCAAAGTCCCGCAGGGCCTCCACCGCCGCCCAGGCCTGAAGGCCGCGAACCTCCACCAGCACGCGACCGCCCTGCGCGCCCAGCACCCGCAGCATCAGGCCGTCGTCGAGCTTCGCGCAGACGGATTCTCCCGACGCATCGGCGTACAGAGTCAGTTTTCCCGAAGCATAGGCCGCAGCGACGGCATCTCCGCCGCCCGCCGGGGACGCATAGCTGGCCCCCGCCAGCGACACCGACCGCAGCTCGGTTCCAGGGTAGTAGAACGAGAGGATCTCCTGCGCACTCATGCCGTAATCCCGGGCCATGGCCTGCGCGCCGCGCTGGCTCATGCCGATGCCGTGGCCCCAGCGCCGGAGGGTGACGCAGAAGCAGTCGCCCTCGTCCGTCACCTCCACGGTCTCGTTGGAGCCGGAGTTGATGGACAGGCCGTACCAGTCCTCCAGACCGCCGTAGGTGGGCACGTCCACCGTGGCCGCGAGGGTCACAGCCGCGCCGTCGGACAGCCGCTTCGATTGCACCCGCAGCTCGAAGCCCAGCGTGCGGTACAGGCGGCTCGGCGCGGCGTACTTGGGATTCTTCGCCGTGACCCTTTCAATGGAAAGGATTCTCACATCCGCCGCATCCTGACTGAGCTTCTGCCCGGCCAGCACGTCCTGCACGCCCTCCAGCAGCGCACCTTCCAGTGAGGGATGCAGACCGTCCGCATCCTTCGCGATGCGCGCGATGGTCTTTTTCGCTGAAGTATTCCCCAGATCGTAGGGATCGTCCTTCACCACGCTGTAGCTCAGGCTGTTGCCCCAGGCGTTCTTCGTGGCCTCGGTCTGACCGCCGTTGGAGGCGGAATAGTAGCAGCTCGCCAGCGCGCTTCCACTGTAGAGTGCAAGGCCTGCGGTCTCCTGCACCGCCTGAATCACCCGGGTCTGGCTGGCATTGTAGCCCTTGAAGACCTGATCGGTGGGGGTATCCACCACATCGTAGCTCCTGGACGCCTGGGTGGACATCTTCTTCAGCGCGTAGTTGCGCGCCGCGACCGCCTGGGCCTTCAGGGCCTCCAGCGGATAGGAATTGGACATCTCGTAGCCCACCACGCCGCAGAGGTAGTCCTCCATAGGCAGGTGCAGCACCGCCGTGATCGCGGAGCCGCTTGCACTGAGGTAGAGGTCGCCGCAGAACACGTTTGCCAGCGCGGGCGACTGAAAGCGCACGCCGCCGCTTCCGCAGCGCAGCAGCCGCGCCTCGGAGCCGCAGTTCAGCTCCACACCATCGCAGGAGAGGGTGAGCGAACTGCCGTCCGCGCGCAATGTGACCCTGCTGCCCGCAGGGATATTCAGCGAGAACTCCCCGGAGCATACATAGTCGCAGTCTGCCGTGAAGATCAGCTCCGAGGGTGTGCCCAGCCGCGTGAGCTTCACCCGCAGCAGACCGCCCGATTCCGCGCGAACCGGCGCAAGCTCCGCGCCCGCAAGCAGCAGAACCAGCGCCAGCAGCGCGCTCAACGCCCGGCGCACAATACCATCTCTCCCTCGCGTGTTCAAGGCCTCTCCCCGCTTCTTCCGTACTGCGTATAGCTGTCTAGCTTCTATTATACATGATCCCGCAGCTCTGCGCCAGTCTTGAACAGGAATGTCACATTCTTCTTCCCTTTTCGACAAATTGCGTCATACATCAATTCTTTCCTTAAAATATGCACCTTCTTAACAATCGACCCTTTTCCCTGTTCAAGCCGCGTATTTTTCACCATATAAGTATGAGAACATAACAATAATTCTATTTTTCGGATGGAAAAGTCGAGGTAAATCCGGTATAATTTTCTTAACAATGGAGTATGGGCGAGTTTTACCCGGCTCCGGAATCGTGGGGGGTAGGAAGCATGCTGGACGCATTGATCGTGGGCGCGGGCGTAGTGGGCTGCGCCGTGGCGCGGGAGCTGAGCCGCTATGCGCTCGACATCGCCGTGCTGGAGCGCGAGGAGGACGTGGGCGCGGGCACCTCGAAGGCCAACAGCGCCATCATTCACGCGGGCTTCGACGCGGAGCCGGGAACCCTGAAGGCGCGCTTCAACGTGGAGGGCTGCGCGCGCATGGATGCGCTTGCCCGGGAGCTGGACATTCCCTTCCGGCGCAATGGTTCGCTGGTGGTTGCGTTGACGCAGGAGGATCTGCCGAAGCTGGAAGAGCTGAAGGCGCGGGGTGAAAAGAACGGCGTTAAGGAGCTGCACATCCTCAGCGGCGACGAGGCGCGCAAGATGGAGCCTGCGCTGTCGGGAACCATCGCCGCAGCGCTCTATGCGCCCACAGCGGGCATCGTCTGCCCCTTTGAAATGACCCAGGCGCTGGCGGAGAACGCCTGCGTAAACGGGGTGACGTTCCATCTGAACACCTGCGTTCAGCGCATTGAGGCCATCGACGGCGGCTATCGCGTCCGCAGCAACCGGGGCGACTTTGAAGCCCGAGTCATCGTCAACTGCGCAGGGCTGTACAGCGACGTGCTCCACAACCAGCTCTGCGGAGAGCAGCTGCGCATCGTGCCCAGAAGGGGCGAATACATGCTGCTGGATCGCAAGGCGGGCGCTCTGGTGGATAAAACCATCTTCCAGTGCCCCGGCAAGCTGGGCAAGGGCGTGCTGGTCACGCCCACGGTGCACGGCAACCTGATGATCGGCCCCACCGCCGAGGATATCAGCGACTGTGAAGCGACCTGCACCACCGCCGAGGGGCTTGCGAAGGCCGCGTCCACCGCTTCCCTGAGCGTGCCGAAGCTGCCGCTTAAACAGGTCATCACCTCCTTTGCGGGGCTGCGCGCCCACCTGGACGGTGCGCAGCACGACTTCCGCATCGGCCAGCCCCGCCCGGGCTACTTCGAGGCAGCGGGCGTCGAATCCCCCGGACTCACCGCCGCGCCCGCCATCGGGGCGCACCTTGCCGGGGAGATCGCCGCATACCTGAATGCAGAAACCAAGGCCAATTTCACCGCCACCCGCCGCGTGGTGCGTCCCCGCGAGATGGACTTCGCGGCCCGTCAGGCGCTGATCCGGGAGAACCCGACCTACGGCAACATCATCTGCCGCTGCGAGCAGGTGAGCGAGGGCGAGATTCTGGACGCAATCCGCCGTCCGCTGGGCGCAAGATCGCTGGACGGCGTGAAGCGCCGCACCCGCGCGGGCATGGGCCGCTGTCAGGCGGGCTTCTGCTCGGCCCGCGTGATGGAGCTCCTGCGCCGGGAGCTGGGCGCGGACTTCGAGGTCACCAAGTGCGGCCCCGGTTCGGCCATGACCATCGGGGACGGAAAGGAGCGCTGAACATGGAGAGGCATGAACTGATCGTCATCGGCGGCGGCCCTGCGGGTCTGGCCGCAGCAACCGCAGCCCGGAAGGCGGGCGTGGAGGACGTGCTGATCCTGGAGCGTGAGGACTGCCTGGGCGGCATCCTGAACCAGTGCATCCACAACGGCTTCGGCCTGCACCGCTTCAAGGAGGAGCTGACCGGCCCGGAGTACGCCCAGCGCTGGATCGACGAGGCCGCGTCCCTCAACATCCCCTTCCGCACCGGCACAATGGTGCTGGAGCTGACAAACGACCGGGTGCTGACCTGCACCGGGCGCGCAAGCGGACTGGAGCAGCTTCAGGCGGACGCGGTGATCCTGGCCATGGGCTGCCGGGAGCGTCCCCGTGGGGCGCTGAACATCCCCGGCTACCGTCCGGCGGGCATCTACTCTGCGGGCACGGCCCAGCGCCTGATCAACATCGAGGGCCGCATGCCGGGTCGCGAGGTGGTGATCCTTGGCTCCGGCGACATCGGCCTGATCATGGCGCGGCGACTCACGCTGGAGGGCGCGCATGTCAAGGCCGTGGCCGAGCTGATGCCCTACTCCAGCGGACTGCGCCGCAACATCGTGCAGTGCCTGGACGACTTCGGCATCCCGCTGAAGCTGAGCCACACGGTGGTGGACATCCATGGCAAGCGCCGCGTGGAGGGCGTGACCCTGGCACAGGTGGACGAAAACCGCCGCCCGATCCCCGGCACGGAGGAGGAAATCCCCTGCGACACGCTGCTGCTGTCGGTGGGCCTGCTGCCGGAAAATGAATTGAGCGAACTGGCGGGCGTACCCATCGATCCCGCCACCAGCGGCCCCTCTGTCAACGAGAACTTCGAGACGGGCGTGACCGGCATCTTCGCCTGCGGAAACGTGCTGCACGTGCACGATCTGGTGGATCACGTCTCCGAGGAGGCCGAGTACGCCGGACGCGCGGCGGCGGAGTATCTGCGGGGTGCGAAGGCGCAGCGCCACGAGATCCCGGTGCGCTCCGGCGACGGCGTGACGGGCATCGTTCCCCAGCGCATCGATCCCTCGCATCTTCAGGAGGTGCTGAACCTGCGCTTCCGCGTGCGCCGGGAGGTGCGGAACCACTGCCTGAGCGTCTACGCCGGAGACGTGCGCATCTTCCACCAGAAGAAACGCATCATGACCCCCGGCCAGATGGAGGAAATCGCCCTGAAGCGGGAGCTGGTTCCTGAGGCGGCGACGGAAATTCGCGTAGCGATGGAGGAGGCGTGAGCATGAAGCAAGTGGAACTGACCTGCATCTGCTGCCCCATGGGCTGCAACCTGCGCGCGGAGCTGGACGGCGACAGCATCCGCAGCGTGACGGGCAATACCTGCAAGCGCGGCGACGAGTATGCCCGGCAGGAGTGCATCGCCCCGGTGCGCGTGATCACCGCGTCGGTGCCGGTGAAAAACGGCAGTCTCGCCCGCGTGTCCGTCAAGACCGCCGCGCCCGTGCCGAAGGATCGCATCTTCGACGTGATGGACGCGATTCGCACCCTCACCGCAGAAGCCCCCGTGCGCATCGGCGACGTGCTCTGCGAGAACATCGCGGGCACCGGCGCAAGCCTCGTCGCCACCCGCAGCGCGGAGAGAATCTGATTACATTCCTGAATTGGCCCGTCTGGTTGGCAGCTTGCCCCGGACGGGCTTCTTCATTGTATCGTGCTTGCAATTCTCCACTGGGACTGCTATACTGAACGCAAAAATAACCTGCTTTTGAGAAAGTGCGCACGCATTTCTGACGCGCGCCTGATAAAATGATGCTCTGGAGACAGATAATAAGAAGAGATAAGTATATCCGGAGGATAGCATGTTCATCACCTACGAAAAGGTGCGGCAGAACGCCGCCATACAGTCCTACATCCGCAAGGCGGACGAATCGCTGATCGCTCTGGGCTTTACCGAGCACAGCTTCGCCCACGTCACGAAGGTGTCCGAGACCGCCGCCGCCATCCTGGAGGCCCTGGGAGCCGATCCCCGGGACGTGGAGATGGTGCGCATCGCGGGCTACCTGCACGACATCGGCAACGTGGTCAACCGCATCGACCACGCCCAGTCCGGCGCAATCATGGCCTTCCGCCTGCTGGACAACATGGGCGCGGATCCCGACGAAATCGCCACCATTATCACCGCCATCGGCAACCACGACGAGAGCACAGCCTTCCCCGTCAATGCCGTGGCCGCAGCGCTGATTCTGGCGGACAAGACCGACGTGCGCTGCACCCGCGTGCGCAACAAGGACGCGTCCACCTTCGACATCCACGACCGCGTGAACTTCTCGGTGAAGAAGAGCAGCGTGAGCGTCAGTCCCGAGAAGGGCGAGATCAGCCTGCGCCTGCACATCGACACCACCGTCTGCTCGGTCACGGACTACTTTGAAATCTTTCTGGGCCGCATGATCCTCTGCCGCAAGGCCGCCGAGAAGCTGGGTCTCAAGTTCGTGCTGCGCATCAACGGCCAGAAGCTGATGTAAACGGAAGGGAAGTCCATTCATGATTCCAAGAATTGCCGTCTTGCAGGATCTCTCCTGCATCGGCCGCTGCTCACTGGGCGTGGCCATGTCCGTGCTGCCCGCCATGGGCCTGGAGGTCGCCGCCCTGCCCACCGCACTGCTCTCCACCCACACCGCCTTCGCGGGCTTCACCTTCGTGGATCTCTCCGACGAGCTGGAGCGCATCATGGCCCACTGGAGGGCGCTGAACCTCCGCTTCGACGCCATCTACATCGGCTACCTGGGCTCGATCCGGCTGATCGAGCTGGCGGAGCGCTTCATCTCTCTCTTTCGTGCGGACGGCGCGCCGGTGATCCTCGACCCCGCCTTCGGCGACAATGGCGCGCTCTACGCGGGCTTCGACGGGACATACGTGGCGCGGCTGCGCACACTGTGCAGCCATGCCGACGTGATCCTGCCCAACCTCACCGAGGCCTGCTTCCTGCTGGACATGCCCTGGGAGGACAGCGCAGTCTGCGCGGAGCAGGTGCGCACCGAGGCCCGCCGCCTGCTGGGTGAGCGGCTTCAGAACGTGCTGGTCACCAGCTGCCGCTTCGACGGCGACCGCACCGGCCTGATCTGCGCCGGGGCGGACGAGTTTGTCTACCCCCACGACCGCCTGGCGCTGAGCTGCCCCGGCTCCGGCGACCTGTTCGCCTCGGTGTTTGCGGGGCTGATGACCCTGGGCCGCAGCGTGCACGAAGCCGCCCGCATCGCGGCGGACTTCACCCGGGACTGCATCGAATATTCCATGAACTGCGGCGACCACCGCTGGTACGGCGTGGACTTCGAGCCCATGCTGGGCGCGCTGACCCGCCGCATCGGGGAGGAAAACGCATGATCTACTACGTGGAGGACGACGCAAGCATCCGCAATCTGGTGGTCTACACCCTGACGATGACGGGCTTTCCGGCCAAGGGCTTCGAGCGCTCGGCCCCCTTCTGGGCGGAGATGCAGCAGGAGAAGGCGGATCTGATCCTGCTGGATCTGATGCTGCCGGGGGAAAACGGGCTGTCGATCCTGCGGGAGCTCAAGACCCGCCGCGACACCATGGGCACGCCGGTGATCCTCATCACCGCCAAGGACAGCGAGGATGACGTGGTGCAGGGTCTGGAGCTGGGCGCGGACGACTACATCGCCAAGCCCTTCGGCATCATGGAGCTGATCGCCCGGGTGAAGGCGGTGCTGCGGCGCTGCGGCCCCGGCGAAGAGCGGGAGATCATCGAGGTGGACGAGATTCGCATGGACACCGGGCGGCACACCGTGCAGGTGTCCGGGCGGGAGATTGCGCTGACGCTGAAGGAGTACGAGCTGCTGCGGGTGCTGATGCAGAAGCCCGGGCGGCTGATTGAGCGCGAGGCGCTGATCGACGCGGTGTGGAGCCGGGACTACATGGGTGCAAGCCACACCCTGGACGCCCACATCCAGACCCTGCGCAGCAAGCTGGGCTCCAGCGGCAGCCGGATTCAGACCGTGTACGGCTGCGGCTACCGCATCTGCCCCTCGGAGGCTGCCAAATGAAGAAGCGCATCCTGTACAGCATGCTGGGCGCGGTTCTCGGCACGGCGCTGGTGTTCACCTTCGTGGTGCAGCTGGTGCAGATGAACTTCCTGTCCCGGCAGATCGAATCGGAGCTGGAGCGCAGCGTGCGCCAGCTGGCCGTGGCCATGGATCGCGACGCAGACCCCCTGGGCTACCTTCAGGCGCTGGCCGACTCCGGCTTCGAGGAGCGCATCACGCTGATCGCCGCCGACGGAAGCGTGCTGCTGGACAGCCGCTCCGATCCCGGGCAGATGGAGAACCACCTGGATCGAACGGAGATTCAACTCGCCGCAGAGCAGGGGGTCGGCTCGTCCATGCGCTTCTCCCCCACCCAGGGCAGGCTGACCTACTACTGCGCCGTCCGGCTGTCCGACGGCAGCTACTTGCGCCTGTCCGAGGGTCACGGCAGTGACACCGGCATGTTCTTCGGCCTGACCTGGTGGCTGCTGGCGGCGCTGCTGCTGGTGTCTCTGGGCGCGGTGCTGCTGGCAAACCACCTGACCAAGAAGATCGTGCAGCCCATCAACAGCATGGACCTGACCGCACCGGAGAGCAACCAGCTCTACCCCGAATTGCAGCCGCTGATCCAGCGCATGGCGGAGCTGAACCGCCGGGAATTCACCGCCAACGTGGCCCATGAGCTCAAGACCCCGCTGACCTCCATCGTGGGCTATGCGGAGATCATGAAGCAGCACGTGGCCCCGGAGCGCGACTGGCCGGAGCTGGTGGAGTACATCTACGCCGAGGGCAAGCGCATGATCCATCTGGTGGAGGACATCCTGCTGATCTCCCGGCTGGACGGCGGCAGCGCCCGCAACCACTGCGAGGTCATCGAGCTGAAGAGCGTAGCGGAGGAGGTGGCGGAGCGCTTCCGTCCCATGGCCGAGACCGCGCAGGTGGATCTGAAGCTGGAGATCGAAGCCGCGCGCATCTTCTCCACCCGGCAGATCGCCGAGGAGATCCTCTCCAACCTGATCGACAACGCCATCAAATACAACCGCGAGGGTGGAAGCGTGTGCGTTGAGGCCCGGGAGACCGGGAGCGAGACCCTGTTGACCGTGCGCGACACCGGCATCGGCATCCGCCAGGAGGATCAGCCCCGCATCTTCGAGCGCTTCTTCCGCGTGGACAAGAGCCGTTCCAAGGCCACCGGCGGCACAGGCCTCGGCCTGTCCATCGTCAAGCACGCCGTGCAGCTGCTGGGCGGCAGCATCGATCTTGAGAGCGAACCCAACGTGGGCACCGAGATCACCGTGCACTTCCCCTGGCAGGCTGTCTGAGCGGCAGGCTGAGCCTGCAGCCGGTTGCCTGTCGGCATTTGAATCGAACGAGTCCCTATCCCCATAGATCAGAGGGATAGGGACTCTATGTTTCTTTCTGATTGTTATATCTGTTTTTCCCCGAAATTCAGTCCGACAAGAATGGACTGAATTTCTTACGTCTGGTTTTGAAAATACTGCCCGGATTCGCTCTGTGCCGTAGGGCGGGGTGCCCTCACCCTGCCGCATATTTACATGCAGCAGGCAGGCACATACGCCGGAGCCGGTGTGGCTTCCGCCTCCACAGGTTCCGCACCGCTCAGGTCATCCACCACATAAATGCTGCTGCGGATCATACCCATCCAGCAGGTGTAGGGAACCACGCCGGTCTGCCCGGGCGTGAACTCCACGATGTTCTCCCCCGCCGCAAGCGGAACGTCCAGATTGTAGGCGGGCACGACGATCTCGTTGTTGCAGCCGGTGAGCTTCTTCTCTTCGGCGTAGATCGTCCATTTCACGGGAATCCCGGCCTGCACGGTGATCACCGGATAGCTTCCGTAGTCCACCTCGGAGTAGACGTACTGCACGCCGTCGCGCACCACAGCATAGCCGTCCTCGCCCATGGGTGCGGCCGCCACGCCCACGCCCGCCAGCGCAAGGCCGCTCACCAGCATGCTCATGCCCATCAGCACCACCAGCACCGCCGATACGATGCGCATGGGCCGGGCGAACCTCTGGTTGAGCTTGCCGCCGATCAGGCCGATGCACAGCATCAGCGGCACCGTGCCCAGGCTGAAGCACAGCATGGACAGCGCGCCCATCCACCAGCTCCCGGTGGAGAGGGCGTAGAGCTGCATGGACTGTAGCGGGCCGCAGGGCATCAGGCCGTTGGCCAGGCCGATGATGAAGGAGGAGTGGCCCGCGCTCCTGCCCATGATGCGCTGGCTCAGTTCCTTGGGCATGCTGAGGGTGAAGCGCCGCAGCCAGGCAAAGCCGCCCAGCAGGTTCAGCGCCATGATGAGCATGAAGGCCGCCGCGGCGATCTGGATGCAGGCCTTGACGGTGCTGCTGATGCTGACGGCCATGCCCAGCGCGCCCACGACGCCGCCGATCACCGTGTAGGAGATCACGCGGCCCAGGTTGTACATGAGATTTGCCCGCGCGGGCTTGCGGCCCTTTTGCGCGGCGCTTGCGCTCTGGGCGATGTTGATGCCGCCGCACATGGCCACGCAGTGCAGCGAGGTCATCGCGCCCAGCGCCAGCAGCATGCCCAGGCTCATGCCCGCGCGCGCCACCGGGAACGCACGCATCCAGTCGGCCGCCACCGTGTGGGTCATGACCCAGTAGATCGCAGCAAGCGCCAGCAGCAGGAGAACCAGCTGCAGCGCGTCCTTCCACAGAGAGCGGCGCTTCTTTTCTGCCACGAGGCTGTAGCCCGCGTCCGCAATCCGCGCGGAAATCCGTTCCAGCGGCAGCGCGTCCGCATCCCACAGCGCCGTCAGCGTGCCTCGGCGGAAGCTCACCCGCACGTCCTTCAGCCCCTCCAGCGTCCGCACCGCGCCCGCGACGGCGGATTCACAGTGCACGCAGTGCATGCCCTCCACCTGCCAGGTCTTGCGAACATAGCTCATGCTCAAAACGCCTTCCAGTTCTTGAAGGACGGCGCTGCCTGCACGAGCACTTCCTCCGGAACGATCAGCTGCGCGCCGTCGCTCTCATAGCCCGCGACCGGCTTCGGATTGCAGCCGCCGGACGCCTTGCCCACCGAGCTCAGCGCGAAGCGGTTGCCGCAGTTCTGGCACACCAGCACGCCGTTCTGATACTCGAAGTAGGCATAGGGCGATCCCGCGCACACCTGGCAGGTGTTGAAGGCCAGCAGCGGCGCACCCGCAGCGTCGATCAGCGCGATCAGCTGCATGGCCGTGCCGTCCTGGTTCCAGTCGACGAACAGCGGCTCCTCCGTCAGGCCGGACAGCGGAATCGTCAGGCCCTCCACCGCCGCTTCGGCGGTCTCCGCCTTCGCAGCCGTCTCCACGGCGGGCGCTTCCGTCTCGGGAGCCTCCGTCGCGGGAGCCTCGGTGGCCGTGGGCGTCTTGCTGCCGCAGGCCGCAAGCGTCAGAACCAGTGCACAGATCAACGCAATCAGCTTCACAATCTTCCTGTTCATGTTCTTTCCCTCTATTTTCCCCGTTTGGGGATCTTCGCAATGATTTCCAGTGTTTCCAGATACCCGGTAGAGGTATTATAGCACATTATCCCATTTCATAAATAGGTTTCATAGGTTATAAAAGAATGAACAATTCCTGAACGACCGTCAAGGCGGGAAAAATGACGCAATCCTGACAAATCGGCGAAGCCGTTGACCGCATCCGCCGCCGATGCTATAATGAAGGGGATTAAATGAGAGAAGTATGCATATGAAACGTTTGAAGGAATTTCTGAGGAGCGACCGCTTCCGCGAGCTCTTCGTCTACTGCGTGGCCGGGGTACTGACCACCGCGATCAACTACGGCGTGTACGCCGGAATCACCCAGGGCTGGGCCGCCATCACCGGCGGCGCGGCGGATCATCCCACGCTGATCCTGGTGGCGAACATCGTGGCGTGGGTGCTGTCGGTGGCCTTTGCGTTCTGGGCCAACAAGAAGTACGTGTTCCGCAGCCCGCTCTGGACGCGGGAGGTGCTGCGCCGGGAGGTGCCGGGCTTCGTGACCGCGCGCCTGCTGTCCCTGGGCTTCGACGTGGTGTTCGTGGAGGGCTGCGTGCTGCTGCTGGGCATGAACCACCTGATCGCCAAGCTGCTCTCCAACGTCATCGTCGTGATCCTCAACTATTTCGCAAGCAAATTCTGGATCTTCCGCCGCAGGGACTCCTGAGGGGGAAATCCATCTCAGACAAGGAGCAATTCTATGAAGCAATTCATCTGTGCGCTGCTGGCGCTGACGCTGCTGTGCTGCGGCGCGCTGGCCCAGGAGGCAAACGTCACCGCCGAATCCACCGCCACGGCTTCAGCGGAACCCGACAGCGCCTTTGCCCCGGCGCAGGTCATCACTGCGGACGCGGAGGAAACCCCCGAAGCCACCGAGGCTTCGGAGGAGGAGCCTGCCGCAGAGCCGACCTACCTGACCCTCGCCTTTGAGGACGGCTTTTCGCTGGAGCTGCCCGCCGACTGGCTGCACTACGAGGTCAGCGACGAGATGGCCGCAAGCGGCGTGCTGTACTGCCTGAGCGACGCGGCCGCGAATCGCTGGCTCTACATCCAGAGCTGGAGCACCGACTGCGCCGACATCGACGCCCTCTGCGCGCTGATCCGGGAGACCGCCCAGCCCCAGACCTCCGGCGTGTACGAATTCAACGGCACGCAGTTCGTCGTCTACGACCTCACCGACGAGGACGTGAGCTGCTGCGCCGCGCTGCTGAACGACCGGGTGCTGAACTTCGTGTTCACCCCCCAGTCCGATTCGGACTTCATGGTCATCGCCGCGCGCATCATCGGCACCTTCACCGTGCTGTAAGCCGTACAACTGCATTTCCAGACTGGCCTGTTCATCAGGTCAGTTTTTTCATGCGCTAGAGGAATTAACAGCTTTGCTTCTATAATAAGGTATCGGATTTGCACGGAGGGGGAACGGCCATGACGCAAGCGGAATTGCACTATCGGAGGATGACCCAAACCCCGGTAGAGCGCCTGATCGTCTCGCTGTCCGTGCCGACGATCATCAGCATGCTCATCTCGAACATCTACAACCTGGCCGACACCTACTTCGTGGGTTCGCTGGGGGTGAGCGCCAGCGGCGCGGTGGGCGTGGTGTTCACGCTGATGACGGTGCTGCAGGCCATCGGCTTCATGCTGGGCCACGGCGCTGGCAGCGTGATCTCTCGTCTTTTGGCGAAGCAGGACGCGGACGCGGCCTCCCACTACGCCTCCACCAGCTTCTTTCTGGCCATCGGCGTGGGCGCGCTGTTTCTGATGCTGGGCATCCCGCTGATCGACCCACTGATGCGCGCGATGGGCAGCACAGCCACCATCCTCCCCTACGCCCGGGACTACGGCGTGTACATCCTCGCCGCCGCGCCGATGCTGATCGCCTCGCTGGTGCTGAACAACGTGCTGCGCTACGAGGGCATGGCCTTCTATGCCATGATCGGCCTGAGCCTGGGCGCAATCCTGAACATGGCCGGCGACCCCATCTTCATCTACGGCCTGCACATGGGCGTGTCCGGCGCGGGGCTGTCCACGGCGCTGAGTCAGACGGTGAGCTTCATCGTGCTGCTGGTGCTGTTCCAGCGCCACGCCCAGAGCCGCCTGTCGCCCCGGAACTTCTCCGCGAACCTGCACACCATCTGGGACATCCTGTCCACGGGCTTTCCCAATCTGTTCCGTCAGGGCCTGATGAGCATCTCCAGCGGCGTGCTGAACCACTGCGCCGGGGTCTACGGCGACGCCTGCGTGTCCGCCATGGCCATCACCGCCCGCTGTCAGTCCTTCATGCTGGGCATTGCCATCGGCGTGTGCCAGGGCTTCCAGCCGGTGGCCGGCTTCAACTATCAGGCGAAGAAGTACGCCCGGCTGCGCAGAGCCTTCCGCTTCACGCTGCTGGTGACCGTCGCAATCCTGGCGCTGCTGGGCTGTGTGGGGCTGATCTTTGCGCCGCAGATCGTGACGCGTTTCCAAAGTGACAACGAGGTTCTGCACATCGGCAGCCGCGCGCTGCGGCTGGTGAGCCTGGGCCTGGTGTTCTCTGCGCTGAACCTGTCCCCCAGCATGCTGTTTCAGACCTGCGGACTGAAGGGCCGCGCGCTGCTGCTGGCGACCCTGCGCGGCGGACTCTGCTTCATACCGCTGCTGCTGATCCTCGCGCCGCTGCTGGGCGTGACGGGACTTCAGCTGGCCCAGCCCTGCGCAGACGTGCTCACGGGCCTCATCTCCCTGCCCTTCGCGCTGCGCTTCTTCCGGGATCTCCCCCGCACGGACATTCTCACCGCCGCCGACGGCAGGGCTGCATAATCATCGACGACATTTGACGAGGTACAATCGCATGAACCAATTTTCCCGCACGGAGCTGCTGATCGGAGCAGATGCCTTGGAGAAGCTGCACCGCAGCCGCGTGGCGGTGTTCGGCGTGGGCGGCGTGGGCGGCTACGTGGTCGAGGCCCTGGCCCGCAGCGGCGTGGGCACGCTGGATCTGATCGACAACGACGTGGTAACGCTTACCAACCTGAACCGGCAGATCATCGCCACCCATTCCACCCTCGGCATGCGGAAGGTGGACGCGGCGGCGGAGCGCGTGCATGACATCTGCCCGGAGATTCAGGTGCACCGCCACGCCTGCTTCTTCCTGCCGGAGAACGCCGATACCTTCGATTTTACGCAGTACGACTACGTGGTGGACGCGGTGGACACGGTCAGCGCCAAGGTCGAAATCGTGCTGCGCGCCCAGGCGGCGGAGGTTCCGGTGATCAGCTCCATGGGCGCGGGCAACAAGCTGGATCCCAGCCGCTTCCGCGTGGCGGACATCTATGCCACGAAGGTCTGTCCGCTGGCCCGGGCGATGCGCAACCTGCTCAAGCGCAAGGGCGTGAAGAAGCTGAAGGTGGTCTACTCCGAGGAGGAGGCAATTCAGCCGCTTGGCGAGGCCGAGGACGCGCCGGAGGGCAAGCGCGCCACGCCCGGCTCCATGGCCTTCGTACCGGCGGCAGCGGGGCTGATCCTCGCCGGAGAGGTTGTTCGGGATCTGATCGGGGAGGTGAAGTGAAATGGCGCGCGAGCTTGAAACCCATCAGCTTGCCGAGCGCAGCCTCATCAAGAAGTACCGCAAGGAGCTGTGGAACCCCTTCATCGCGGCCATCAAGCGCTACGAGCTGATCCAGCGCGGCGACAAAATCGCGGTGTGCGTCTCCGGCGGCAAGGATTCCTGGCTGCTGGCGATGCTGATGAAGCACCTCCAGCCCTTCAGCGAGGTTCCCTTCGAGCTGGAATTCATCTGCATGGACCCCGGCTACAGCCCGGAGAACCGGCGGCAGATCGAGGAAAATGCGCAGCTTCTGCACATTCCACTGTCCATCTTCGAGACGGACGTGTTCTCGGCCTCGGAGCAGGCCGCCGGGGAGAACCCCTGCTACATCTGCGCCCGCATGCGCCGGGGCCACCTCTACGCCGAGGCCCAGCGCCGGGGCTGCAACAAGATCGCCCTGGGCCACCACCTGAACGACGTGATCGAGACGGCGCTGATGTCCATGACCTACGGCGCGCAGCTTCAGGGCATGGTTCCCCGGCTGCGCAGCACGAACTTCGAGGGCATGGAGCTGATCCGCCCGCTGTACTGCGTGCGCGAGGACGACATCCTGGCCTGGCAGCGCTACAACGGCCTGACCTTCCTGCGCTGCGCGTGCCGCTTCTCCGAATCCGCCGCCTACGACGCGGGCGCGTCCAAGCGCAAGGAGACCAAGGAGCTGATCCGCAGCCTGCGCGCGGTCAACCCCAACGTGGAGATCAACCTGTTCGCCAGCCTGCACAAGGTGAACCTGGACACCCTGCCCGGCTACAAGACGAACGGCGAGATGCACTCCTTTCTGGAGCGCCTCTGAGCTTCCCGACGCGCTATGTTAAATATGTTAATTTGCCAATTTCGTTGAACTTTCATCCAGGCAAAACCGTCTAAAAAACACATCGGTTGAAACCCGATGGGGAGGAGTGAACATCATGAAGAAAATCCTGTGCATCCTGATGGCCGCAATGCTGGCGATCTCCGCGTTCGCGTTCGCCGAGCCTGTGACCAACACCGAACTCACGATTCTGGAACCCATGACCACGGAGGATAAGCTCTACGAGATGATCCCCGTGCTGGACAGCCTGGCCCGCAACATGGGCATCGAGGGCGAGGTCGCCTACGACGCGGGCAACCCCGAATTCGTCTGGACGCAGATCGCGCTGATCTGCCAGAACTGGGCTGCGCTGAACGCGCTGGTCACCGTCGAGGGCGTTGCGCTGAACGTCCCTGCCGAGCTGGTGCAGGAGTACGCCTGGGCCTCCTTCGGCGGCATGCAGCAGCTGCCGGAGATCCCGCTGACCGAGACGGCCATCTCCTATGACGCCGCCACCGGCAGCTACCGCGTGCAGCTCTCCGACGCAGGTGTCACTTACATCACGATCGAGCGCTACTCCTTCGACGCAGCCGGCACGCTCTACGTGGGCGTGGGCCTGTACAACGCGGAGGAGGACGATCTGCGCCTGGGCGGCCTGCTGGTCACCCTGGCGGAGCCGGATCCCATGAACAGCGCCTATTCCGCAGATTTCCCCTACATCGTCGTCAGTGCCGCTACGGAGCAGGAGGACGACTTCGCCAACCTGAGCCCGGTGGAAGCCGGCATCCGCTACATCGCCCTTGAGGCCGAGGCATCGGAGACTGAGGCGCAGACCACCTCCGGCTACAGCTCTCTGAGCGTCGGCGACCGCGGCGATGCGGTGCGCGCGCTGCAGACCCGCCTGAACGAGCTGGGCTACAGCTGCGGCTCCGTGGATGGCATCTTCGGCAGCAGAACCCGCCGCGCGGTGCGCTACTTCCAGGACGCCATCGGCTCCACCCAGGACGGCGTGGCCAGCGCCAAAGTGCAGGAGCACCTGTTCGCCGCCAACGCTCCGGAATATGTGACCTACGTCAGTCTCTCCAAGGGCGACAGCGGCATCCGCGTTGAGAAGCTCCAGTCCCGCCTGCGTGAGCTGGGCTACTTGGCCGAGCCCGTGGACGGCGACTTCGGCAGCCGCACCAAGGAAGCCGTGAAGCTGTTCCAGGAGACCGCCGGTCTGAAGGCGGACGGCGTCGCAGGCGTCAAGACCCTGAAGGCCCTGTACAAGAGCAGCGCTCCGGAGTGCGAGGACTTCATCACCCTGAAGCGCGGCGATACCGGCATCCGCGTGAAGGAGCTGCAGAACAAGCTGGTGGAGCTGGGCTTCATGACCGGCAAGATCAGCGGCACCTTTGACAGCGCCACCAGCCGCGCGCTGGAGGCCTACATGGCCGCCGTCGGCATCGAGGGCAGCAGCCGCAGCGTGAACGCGGAGTTCCTGGAGGCGCTCTTCGCCTACGAGCCCGTCGTCGAGCCCACTGAGGAGCCCACCGTCGAGCCTACGCTGGAGCCCACCGTCGAGCCCACCGTCGAGCCCACCATTGAGCCCACCGAGGAACCCACTGAGGAGCCCACCGAGGAACCCACTGAGGAGCCCACTGAGGAGCCCACCGAGGAGCCCACCGAGGAGCCCACTGAGGAACCCACTGAGGAACCCACTGAGGAACCCACTGAGGAACCCACCG
>JBJEJN010000173.1:28257-35564 GCA_051878085.1 Aristaeellaceae bacterium
CCCACTGAGGAACCCACTGAGGAACCCACTGAGGAACCCACTGAGGAACCCACCGAGGCCCCTGCCGAGCCCGTGTCCGCGATCACCAACGAGCAGCTGACCGCCATCACCGCTCTGGTCAACACCCAGCTCGGCGGCGCGAAGGATCCCACCGAGGCCGTCATGTGGATTCAGCAGCAGCTCAAGCTCACCCAGACCGGCGTGTATGACAGCATCACCCTGAACGCCGTGAAGGCCTTCCAGACGGAGATCGGCCTGGAGCTGCCCACCGGCATCGCCGATGAAGCGACCGTCGCCGCGCTGGCCGAGCTGAAGATCTGATCCAAGGTCATCCAAGCCAAACAAACCAAAGATAAGATGCCGTCCGCGATGTCGCGGGCGGCACAATTTATGTGCACAAATCGCGCACAAAATTTCAAGCGCAGCTCCCGCTTTCAGGGAACTGCGCTTGCGTCATTCATGCGCCGCACTCACTCTACGGCAACCAGATACACGTTCTCCACGCCGGGAATGCCGGACAGCGCCCGGGTGGCCTCGTCCAGGCTCACGTTCATCTGGGCGATGTCCAGGGTCATGACCACGCTGGCCGCGTCGCGGATGGGCAGGCTCTGGGAGATGGTGAGCACGTTCACATCCATCTCGGACAGGCGGTTCAGCGCCGTGGAGAGCACGCCGATCTCGTGGCTGAGCTGCATGGAGATCACGGCCTTGCGGCCCGCATCGCCATTGTCGGGGCTGTAAATGAAGTCCTTGTACTTGTAGTAGGTGCTGCGGGAGATGCCCACGGCGCGCACCGCGGCGCTCACGTCCCGGGCTGCGCCGCTCTCCACCATCTGGCGGGCCTCCAGCACCTTCTCATAGTACACCGGAAGGATCTTCTTGTGCACGATCAGGAAATCGCTCTTCATTCCTGACCTCCTCCGACGACCACCGCGCCCACGCGATCCACCGGCAGCGGCATCACCCGCCACTGGTGCTTCAGGCTGCGCACCGCCTGCTTCATGCGCCAGTAGAAGCCCTCGTCCCGATAGACGCAGAACAGGGTCGGGCCTGCACCGCTGATGGCGAAGCCCAGCGCCCCGGCCTCCAGCGCGCGGCTGCGGATCTCGTCGTACTCGTGAATCAGCGGCGAACGGTAGGGCTGGTGCAGCTTATCGTCCATGGCTGCGGCGATGGCGTCGAAGTCGCCCGCCTCCAGCGCCTTGAGCAGCACCGCCGCGTGGGCGATGTTGTAGGCCGCGTCCGCGAAGGGAATCTGCTTCGGCAGCGCCGCGCGCATCTCCGCCGTAGAGAGGCTGAAGTCCGGGATCAGCACCGCGAAGCGCAGTTGATCGGAGATCGGGCACTGCATGGTGATCACGTTGCCGCCGTAGAGCAGCGAGGCCGTCACGCCGCCCAGCAGCGCCGGGGCCACGTTGTCCGGATGTCCCTCCAGCTCCGTGACCAGATTCAGCAGGGTCTGGGAATTCAGCAGCCGGCCGTGCAGCTCGTTGGCCGCAACCACGCCCGCCACGATCAGGCTGGCGCTGCTGCCCAGGCCGCTGGACACCGGAATGTCCGATTCGATGTGCAGGTAGATGCCGGGTTGAGTTAGGCCCATCTCCCGAATCGCCCTGCGGTAGCCGCGAATGGCCAGGTTGTCCTCGTTCTGAAACTCGGGAGCCACGTTTTCAAATTCCAGGCCGCTCTCCCGCTCCTCAAAGGTAAAGTAGCCGTACACGCCCAGTGCCAGGCCCAGACAGTCAAAGCCCGGGCCGAGGTTCGCCGTGGTTCCCGGCACGCGAATCGTAATCATGCCCTCGCCGCCTTTCCCAGCACATACTGCATCATGTCGTTCGGATCGATCACATCTTTAAAGCGCAGCTCTCGCTCCAGCACGCCCGCCAGAGACGCGGGGGCCTTCTCGCCGCTGAGCTTCTCCAGCAGCGCGGTCTGTTCGCCCGCGTCGGCGGAAACCTCCGCGCCCATGCCCCTGAGCACGCTGGCCGGGAACTTGAAGGGCGAGGCCGTGGACAGCACCACGCAGGGCACGTCCGCCCGGGCGCAGTCCTCCGCCGCGCGCCACGCCACTGCCGTGTGGGGATCCATCACGTAGCCGGTCTCCCTGAACACCCTTCCGATGACCTCCAGCGCCGCAGCATCGTCCGCACAAGCGCCCACGAAGCGCTCGCGGATCCTCGCCATCGCCACATCCGGCAGGACGTAGCGCCCCGTCTCCTTCAGCTGTGCCATGAGTTCGGCCACGGCGGAAGCATCGTTGTCCAGCGCATTGTACAGCAGGCGCTCCAGATTGCTGGACACCAGAATGTCCATCGACGGGGACAGCGTGACGTGGAAGTCGCGGTTCTTATCATACGTGCCGGTCGCCAGGAAGTCGGTCAGCACGTTGTTTTCATTGGACGCGCAGATCAGCCTGCCCACCGGAAGCCCGGACAGCAGGGCGAAGTAGCCCGCCAGAATGTCGCCGAAGTTGCCCGTGGGCACGCAGAAGTCCACCGCATCGCCCATGGTGATCCGGCCCGCGCGCACCAGCTCCAGATACGCGCTGTAATAGTACACGATCTGCGGCGCGAGGCGGCCGATGTTGATGGAGTTCGCGCTGGAGAGCGACACGCCGTTCTCCCGGCAGAACTCCGGGGAAATCTCGGTGAAGATGCGCTTGACCCCGGTCTGGGCCTGGTCGAAGTTGCCGGAGATGGCGCACACGCCCAGGTTCTCCCCCGCCATGGTGGTCATCTGGGCCCGCTGAATGGGGCTGATGCCCTTGTCGGGATAGAACACTACGATCGAAATGCCCGGCACATCCGCAAAGCCGGTGAGCGCCGCCGAGCCGGTGTCGCCGCTGGTGGCGGTGAGGATCAGGATCCGGTCGCTGCGGCCCTCCTTCTCCATGGCGCAGCGCATCAGCTGCGGCAGCACCGACAGCGCTACGTCCTTGAACGCCGCCGTGGGGCCGTGGAACAGCTCCAGCACGTATTTGTCGCCCACCTGCTTCAGCGGGGCAATCTCCTTAACGTCAAACTTGTTCGCATAGGCGCGCTCCACGCAGCCGTCGATCTCCTCCTGGGTGTAGCCCGTCAGGTACGCCCCCAGCACGCGCCGGGAGATCTCCTGAAAGGACGCGCCGACAAGCTCCTGCGGCGGAATCTGCGGAAACTCCTTCAATGTATACAGGCCGCCGTCCGGCGCGATGCCGCGCAGCACCGCCTGTGGGCCGCTGACGCTGTTTTTGTCGCCGCGCGTGCTGTAAAATCCACTCATAATCTATACCTCTTTCTGAAAACATAACTTGCAATCCAGCAAAATCTATGATACAATGTTTTCCGCACAAAAACAAGTGTTTTTATTGTAAAGACTTTCAAACTGCACAAAAACAAACGAGGTGGATAGGAATGAAGATCGGACTGCTCGGCATGGGAACGATCGGCAGCGGCGTATTTGAGATTGCGCAGAAGCTGGACGGCGTCGAGGTGAAGAAGGTGCTGGAGAAGCGCTTCCAGGCGGACTACATCACCGACAAAATCGAGGACATCACCACCGATCCGGAGATCGAGCTGGTGGTGGAGACCATGGGCGGCCTGCATCCCGCCTACGAATTCGCGTCGGAGGTGCTGAAAAGCGGCAAGCACTTCGTCACCGCGAACAAGCTGCTGGTGAGCGCCTACGGCGAGGAGCTGACGGCTATGGCCCACGAAAAGGGCGTGGCCTTCCTCTACGGCGCGGCCTGCGGCGGCGGCATCGCCTACCTGGCGAACCTGAAGATCGCCCGGGAGATCGACCGCATCACCGCGCTGGGCGGCATCCTGAACGGAACCACCAACTACATTCTGGACTCCATGCAGTCCCGGAACATGGACTACGCCCAGGCGCTGTCCGAGGCCCAGGCGCTGGGCTACGCCGAGCGCGACCCCTCCAGCGACGTGGACGGTCTGGACACCCAGCGCAAGCTGATCCTGGCCTGCTCGGTGGGCTTCGACGCTTACCTCAGGCCCGAGGACATTCCCACCCGGGGCATCTCGGCGGTGAAGATGGCGGACGTGACCTACGCCCGCGCGAACAATCTGGTGATCCGCCTGTGCGCGAAGGCCGAGCGCAACGCCGAGGGTGCGATCAGCGCCTATGTGGAGCCCACGCTGGTCGCCGCCAACTCTCCCGAGGCCGCGATTCTGGTGAACGTCAACTACGCCTGGTACAGCGGCGAGAGCTACGGCCTGATGAGCTACATCGGCCAGGGTGCGGGCAAGCTGCCCACCGCCGCAAACGTGCTGCGGGACGTGCAGAGCATCGCAGCGGGCGCGCGCTACATGACGAGCGAGAATTGCAAGCGCGTGCAGCCGGACAACTCCGCCGCATGCCATCCGTACTACATCCGCATCGCGGACGCAAGCGTCATCCCGGCGGAATGGATCGCCCGGAGCGATGTGCAGGACGGCGAAACCTGCATCGAGACCGTTCCGGTTTCCGTGCAGGAGATGCACAGCTTCATGGCAAATCATAAGGACGCGTTCTTCGCGGGAATTCAAAGGGGATAAAAGCATATGCTGAAGGTGGCAAAATTCGGCGGCTCCTCGCTGGCGGGCGCCGAGCAATTCAAAAAGGTCAAGGCGATTGTGGAGGCCGACCCCGCGCGCATGTGCGTGGTGGTGTCGGCGGCGGGCAAGCGCTACAAGAAGGACAACAAGATTACCGATCTGCTCTACCTCACCCACGCCCACATCAACTACGGCGTGTCCTACGAGGACATCTTCTCGATGATCGAGGAGCGCTACTACGGAATCCGGGATGAGCTGGGCCTGAAGTGCGATCTGGAGAGCGAGTTCCAGAAGCTGCGCGGCGAGCTGAATCAGGACATCTCCGTGGACTACCTGGTGTCCCGGGGCGAATACCTGACGGCGAAGCTGATGAGCGAGTACCTGGGCTACGCCTTTCTGGACGCGGCAGACTGCGTGGTGTTCTCCTACGACGGCCAGATCGACTACGAAAAGACCTACGCCAACATCGCCGCCCGGGCGGAGATGGCCCCGCGCTTCGTGATGCCGGGCTTCTACGGCGCGCTGCCCAACGGCCGCATCAAGGTCATGACCCGCGGCGGCAGCGACATCACCGGCGCCATCGTGGCCAACGCCCTGGACGCGGACATCTACGAGAACTGGACGGACGTGTCCGGCATCCTGATGGCCGATCCCAAGGTGGTGGATAACCCCAAGCCCATCAAGTACATCACCTATCAGGAGTTGCGGGAGCTGTCCTACATGGGCGCGTCCGTGCTCCACGAGGAATCGATCCTCCCGGTGAAGGAGAAGAACATTCCGCTGAACATCCGCAACACCAACCGTCCGCAGGACGCGGGCACGATGATTCTGGAGACCATCGACGAGAAGCTGGTACAGAACAAGCGGCTGATCACCGGCATCGCGGGCCGCAGGAGCTTCACCGTGCTCACGATCTACAAGAAGCACATCTCTACCGACACCAGCATCATTCGCGAGACGCTGGAGATGCTGGAGGCCTGCAAGGTGGAGGTGGAGCACATCACCCTGGGCGTGGACAGCTTCAACGTGGTGATGCCCACCGCCCAGATTCAGGATCGCATCTATGACATCATCTCGGACATCAAGCGCAAGCTGAAGCCCGACCGCATCAAGATGGACGACAACATCGCCCTGATCGCCTCGGTGGGCCGCAGGATGGTCAGCGTCCCCGGCAGCTCCGCCAAGCTCTTCGGCGCGCTGGGCGCACAGAACATCAACATCCGCATGATCGCCCAGGGCAGCGAGGAGATCAGCATCATCGTGGGCGTGCACAACAAGGACTTTGAGCGCACCATCCGCACGCTCTACGACGGCTTTATGAACAAAGAGGGAGGAAACGAAGCATGAAGACCTACAATGTCGCAATTCTCGGCGCCACCGGCGCAGTCGGCCAGCAGATGATCCGCGTTCTGGAAGAGCGCAACTTCCCCGTGGGAACCCTGCTCCCCCTGGCCAGCGCCCGCAGCGCCGGCAAGACCATCTCCTTCCGTGGCCAGGAGATCGCCATTCAGGAGGCCACCGAGAACTCCTTCGAGGGCATGGACTTCGTGCTGGGCGCGGTGCAGAACGCCCAGGCCAAGCACTTCGCTCCGGCAATCGTGAAGGCCGGCGCGGTGTTCGTGGACAATTCCTCCGCCTTCCGCATGGATCCCGAGGTGCCGCTGGTGGTACCGGAGATCAACCCCGAGGACGCGAAGCTCCACAAGGGCATCATCGCCAACCCGAACTGCTCCACCATCATCACGCTGGTGGCCCTGAGCGGCATCCGCAAGGTCACGGAGATCGAGAAGATGGTCGCCTGCACCTATCAGGCGGTGTCCGGCGCAGGCGTGGAGGGCATGCGCGAGCTGGAGAACCAGATCGTCGCCCAGGCCGAGGGCAAGGCCATTGAAAACAGCACCTTCCCCTGCCAGATTCTCTCCAACGTCATCCCCATGATCGGCAGCGAGCTGGACAACGGCTACACCACCGAGGAGATGAAGATGCAGAACGAGGGCCGCAAGATCATGCACCTGCCCGATCTGAAGGTGTGCTGCACCTGCGTGCGCGTGCCGGTGATGCGCAGCCACTCCATCTCCGTGCAGTTCGTCACCAAGGAGCCCATGAGCGTGGAGCAGGCCCGCGAAGCCGTCAAGGCCGCCAAGGGCTGCGTGCTCATCGACGACCTCAACGGCCGCAACTATCCCACCCCGCTGGACACCACCGATCAGGATCTGGTGTACGTGGGCCGCATCCGCCGCGACCTGATCGACGACGCGCGCGGACTCACCCTCTGGTGCTGCGGCGACCAGATCCGCAAGGGCGCCGCCACCAACTGCGTCCAGATCGCCGAGCTGCTGGTGGAGGAATAACACAGCTTCATAGAATCCTCCAAGGGATGCGCCTCCAAACGGGCGCATCCCTTTCGTTTGCGCCGGATTTTACAGCCGCACCCTTGTCAGACCGTCAAAAATATGCTATATTGGTAAGGGCCACTGAAGCGGGCGCCCATATGGGTGCCCGCTTTTGATTTTGCTGATACAATGGAGGTTGGCAGAATGAGAACCGGTTTTGACTCACAAAAGTACATTCAGCTTCAGTCCGAGCGCATTCGCGAGCGCATCGCGCAGTTCGGTGGCAAGCTGTATCTGGAATTCGGCGGCAAGCTGTTCGACGACTATCATGCCTCCCGGGTGCTGCCGGGCTTCGCGCCGGACAACAAGATCCGCATGCTGCTGGAGCTGAAGGATCAGGCGGAAATCGTGATCGCCATCAACGCAAACGACATCGAAAAGA
>JBJEJN010000174.1:0-1517 GCA_051878085.1 Aristaeellaceae bacterium
AGCACGCGGTCATCGTTCGCCTGCACGGCGAGGGTGCGCTGAAGCGCCGCATCATGGACATGGGGCTGACCAAGGGCACGGAGATCTACGTGCGCAAGGTGGCTCCGCTGGGCGATCCCATGGAGCTGACGGTGCGCGGCTACGAGCTCTCCGTGCGCAAGGGCGACGCGGAGCTGATCGAGGTTCGCTGACGGGCGCTCATTTTTTCGGCATACAAGTTAGGCTGTGCTAACTTTTACTTTGAAGGAGGATGTGCACATGGCAATCAAGATTGCCCTCGCGGGCAACCCGAATTGTGGCAAGACCACGCTGTTCAACGATCTGACCGGCAGCAACCAGTACGTGGGCAACTGGCCGGGCGTGACGGTCGAAAAGAAGGAGGGCCGCCTGAAGGGCGCGCAGGACGTGATCATTCAGGATCTGCCGGGCATCTACAGCCTCTCCCCCTATACATTGGAGGAGGTCGTGGCACGCGGCTACCTGGTCAACGAGAAGCCGGACGCGATTCTCAACATCGTGGACGCGACGAACATCGAGCGCAACCTCTACCTGACCACCCAGCTTGCGGAGCTGGGCATCCCGATGGTCATCGCGCTGAACATGATCGACGTGACCCGCAAGAACGGCGACAGGATCGATCTGAAGAAGCTGGGCGAGGCGCTGGGCTGTCCGATCATGGAGACCTCCGCGCTGAAGGGCATGGGCAGCCAGGAGGTGGCCAAGGCCGCCGCCGAGGCCGCGAAGAAGGGCGTGCGCAACGAGCTGCCCCACGTGTTCGCCGGAAGCGTGGAGCACGCGCTGGCCCACATCGAGGATCTGATCACCCACCACGATGAGAACGGCGTGCACCACCACCATGCGGACGGCAGCGTGCATCCGGGCGGCATCGTGGCCGAGAACCTTGCCCGCTGGTACGCCATCAAGCTCTTCGAGCGCGATGAGAAGGTGCTGGCCGAGCTGAACCTGCCGCAGGGCATCCACGACGCCATCGAGGCCACCATCGTCGAGTGCGAAAAGGAGATGGACGACGACTCCGAGTCCATCATCACCAACCAGCGCTACGCCTACATCTCCCGCCTGGTCTCCACCTGCGTGAAGAAGGGCAAGCCCAAGGGCGCGCTGACCGTCTCCGACAAGATCGACCGCATCGTGACCAACCGCATCCTGGCGCTGCCGATCTTCGTGGTGGTCCTGTTCCTGGTCTATTACATCTCCGTCACCACCATCGGCACCATCGTGACCGATTTCACCAACGACACCTTTGTGGCCGCATGGATTCAGGAGCCGGTCATGGCCTGGCTGGAAAACATCGGCTGCGCGGGCTGGCTGGTCGGCCTGATCGGCGACGGCATCATCGGCGGCGTGGGCGCGGTCATCGGCTTCGTGCCGCAGATGCTGATCCTGTTCTTCCTGCTGGCCATACTGGAGGACGTGGGCTACATGTCGCGCATCGCGTTCATCATGGACCGCATCTTCCGCCGCTTCGGCCTCTCGGGCAAGAGCTTCATCCCGATGCT
>JBJEJN010000175.1:0-34518 GCA_051878085.1 Aristaeellaceae bacterium
CCTCCTCCACCACGGTGGCCACGATCTGGTTGTCCGGGTTCTGGAACACCATGCCGCACACCTCGCGCACCGAGTAGGGATTGTCCTCCGTCGCCACCAGGCCGTCCACCTCCACCGTCCCCGAGGTGGGAATCAGCAGGGCGTTTAAAAGCCGCGCCAGCGTGGACTTTCCGCTGCCGTTTCGACCCAACACCGCAAGAAACTCGCCCGCCTGCACGTCCAGGCACACGCCGTCGACGGCGGGGCGTTCGCTTCCTTCATATTGAAAAACGACGTCTTTCAGTCGGATGATTGTATCGCGCATATCGATTCCTCCGAGCCTGCATTATAGCATTCGTTCGTTAAATAATGCACGATTTAAGTTTAGCTTTGTATGTACTCCCCTCCGAATTCCGCAAAATGTTGGAAAAACCGCTCACATTTCAGAAAACTAACTTTTATTTCGTCGAGTTATGTGGTAAAATATAGTCACAATCTTGCTTAAGGAGTGAGCGAAAATGAATCTGAACAAAATGACCGTTGAAGATATCCAGGTTTCCGGCAAGAAAGTGCTCGTCCGCTGCGACTTTAATGTCCCGCTGGACGCAGATCTGAATATTACCGATGAGACGCGCATCAACGCTGCGCTGCCCACCATCAAGTATCTGCTCGAGCACAACGCCGCCGTGATCCTGTGCTCCCACCTGGGCCGTCCCAAGGGAGAGTTCAACATGAAGTACTCCCTGGCCCCCGTCGCCAAGCGCCTGTCCGAGAAGCTGGGCTTCGAGGTCAAGCTGGCCAAGGACGTCATCGGCCCCGATGCCAAGAAGCTGGCCGCCGAGGTTGAGCCCGGCAAGGCCGTGCTGCTGGAGAACGTCCGCTTCCACGCCGAGGAGGAGAAGAACGATCCCGAGTTCGCCAAGGAGCTGGCTTCCATGGCGGAGATCTACGTCTCCGACGCATTCGGCACCGTGCATCGCGCCCATGCTTCCACCGCTGGCGTGGCACAGTACCTGCCCGCAGTCGCAGGCTTCCTGATCGGCAAGGAGCTGGAGTTCCTGGGCAACGCCGTGGAGAACCCGGTTCGCCCCTTCGTCGCCATCCTGGGCGGCGCAAAGGTCAAGGACAAGATCGGCGTCATCAAGAGCCTGCTGAACAAGGTTGACACCCTGGTCATCGGCGGCGGCATGAGCTACACCTTCCAGGTCGCCATGGGCGGCAAGGTTGGACGTTCCCTGCTGGACGAGGAGCGCATCGGTCTGGCCAAGGAGCTGATCGAGGAAGCCGAGCAGAAGGGCGTCAAGCTCCTGCTGCCCGTGGACAACGTCTGCGGCGACTCCTTCTCCAACGACTGTGAGCGCATCACCGCCCATTCCCGCAACATCCCGGACAACTTCGAGGGCATGGACATCGGCCCGGAGACCGTGGCCCTGTTCACCGAGGAAGTCAAGAAGGCCCGCACCATCGTCTGGAACGGCCCGATGGGCTGCTTCGAGATGCCCAACTTCGCCAAGGGCACCCTGGCCATCGCACAGGCCATGGCTGAGTCCAGCGCCATCACCATCATCGGCGGCGGCGACTCCGCAGCTGCGGTCACCCAGATGGGCCTGGCCGACAAGATGAGCCACATCTCCACCGGCGGCGGCGCTTCCCTGGAGTTCCTCGAGGGCAAGCAGCTTCCCGGCGTCGTGTGCCTGAACGACCGCGTCATCCCCGAGCGCCGTCCGATCATCGCCGGCAACTGGAAGATGAACAAGACCCCCGAAGAGGCCGCAAAGCTGGTTACCGACCTGATCCCGCTGGTGAAGAACGCCAAGTGCGACGTGGTCGTCTGCACCCCCGCCGTGTGCTTCTCCGCCGTCAAGCCCATCATCGAGGGCACCAACATCAAGCTGGGCGCGCAGAACGTCCACTTCAAGGCCTCCGGCGCGTACACCGGTGAGCTGAGCGCCGACATGCTCAAGGCCGCCGGCTGCGAGTACGTCATCATCGGCCACTCCGAGCGCCGCCAGTACTTCGGTGAGACCGACAAGACCGTCAACCTGCGCACCGTCGCCGCCGTCAAGGCCGGCCTGAAGGCCATCGTGTGCGTCGGCGAGATGAAGGACGAGCGCGAAGCCGGCTACACCGACATGATCGTCACCTATCAGACCCAGATGGCGCTGCACGGCCTGGCCGGCGCGGAACTGGACAACGTGGTCATCGCATATGAGCCCGTTTGGGCCATCGGCACCGGACTTACCGCCACCGACGAGGAAGCCAACCGCACCATCGGCGTGATCCGCAAGGCCATCGCCCAGAAGTTCGGCCGCAACGTCGCCGAGAAGATGCGCATCCAGTACGGCGGAAGCATGAAGGGCTCCAACGTCAAGGGCCTGATGGCGCAGCCGGAGATCGACGGCGGCCTCATCGGCGGCGCGTCCCTCGAAGCGGAGAAGTTCGCTGAGGTGGTGAACTACTGATGGCCACCACTGCACTTCTGATTCTTGACGGATTTGGGATCGGTTCTTCCGATCCCAAGTCCAACGCCATCCTCGCCCAGGGCACGCCGAACATCGACGCGCTGAAGGCAAAGTATTCCGTGACCGCCATTGGTGCCTCCGGCCTCGACGTTGGTCTGCCGGACGGCCAGATGGGCAACTCCGAGGTGGGACACACCAACATCGGCGCGGGCCGCGTGGTCTACCAGATGCTGGTGAAGATCACCAAGGACATTCAAGACGGCGTGTTCTTTGAAAACAAGGCGCTGCTGGGCGCGATGGAGAACTGCAAGGCGAACAATTCCGCCCTGCACCTGATCGGCCTGGTCTCCCCCGGCGGCGTGCATTCCCACACCGAGCACCTCTACGGCCTGCTGGAGATGGCCAAGCGCAACGGCATCGAGAAGGTGTACGTGCACGCGCTGCTCGACGGCCGCGACGTTCCCCCGGATTCCGGCTGGGAGTTTGTGCAGCAGCTCGAGGACAAGATGAAGGAAATCGGCGTGGGCAAGATCGCAACCACCATGGGCCGCCTGTATGCCATGGACCGCGACTTCGCCTGGGAGCGCGTGGAGAAGGCTTACAACGCCATGGTCTGCGCCGAGGGCATTCAGGCCAGCGACGCAGTCAAGGCCATCCGCGATTCCTATGAGGTCGTGGACGAGACCGGCAAGCACCTGACCGACGAGTTCGTGCTGCCCACCGTGCTGGATGCAAACGGCACCATCAAGGCCAACGACTCCGTGGTGTTCTTCAACTTCCGCCCCGATCGCGCCCGCGAGATCACCCGCGCCTTCGTTGATCCGGATTTCACCGGCTTTGAGCGCAAGCGCGGCTTCTTCCCGCTGCACTACGTCTGCATGACGCAGTACGACGCGACGATGCCCAACGTGACCATCGCCTATCCACCGGAGAGCCTGTCCATGACCATGGGCGAGTACCTCTCCAAGTGCGGCAAGACCCAGCTGCGCATCGCCGAGACCCAGAAGTACGCCCACGTCACCTTCTTCTTCAACGGCGGCGAGGAGCGCGTCTTCCCCGGCGAGGATCGCATCCTGGTTCCCTCCCCGTCCTCCGAGGAGGTTCCCACCTTCGATCTCAAGCCCGAGATGAGCGCCTATGAGGTCACCGACGCGGTGCTGCCCTGCATCAACGAGGACAAGTACGACGTCATCATCCTCAACTACGCCAACTGCGACATGGTCGGCCACACTGGCGTGATGGAAGCCGCCATGAAGGCCGTCAAGACCGTGGACGAGTGCGTCGGCAAGGTCGTGGAAGCCATCGTCGCCAAGGGCGGCAAGTGCATCATCACTGCCGACCACGGCAACGCAGATCAGATGATCGACCCCATTTCCGGCGGCCCCTTCACCGCGCATACCACCAACCCGGTTCCTGTGATCGTGATCGATCCCGAGAAGCCGAAGCAGGCGCTACGCGAGACCGGCCGCCTGTGCGACCTCTGCCCCACCATGCTGGACATGATGGGCCTGGAGCAGCCGAAGGAAATGACCGGCGAGTCCCTGATCAAGCACTAAACCATACGAAAGAGCCGTGTTATCGCGGCTCTTTTTTGTGTCCGGATGCAAATCGTGCTTGCGTTTTGGGAAGAATTGTTCTATAATAATTGTTAAGAAATATGAACAATGGGAGGTATTTCATGAATATCACCATACGCAAGTGCATGATTTCGGACGCACCCCGCATCCGCGAAATCAGTAAAAAGGCGCTGGGCTTCGACTATCCCCAGGACAAATTTGAGGAGAACATCCGCAGGCTGATGGCCTCCGGAAGCAACTGCATCTTCGTTGCGGAGAACAACGAAACCTTCATCGGCTATTGCCACGTCTGTGACTTCGACGTAGTGTACGGCCCGAAGCTGTCCATCCTCCGCGCCATCGCCGTGGAGGAGGAATACCGCCGCTACGGCGCCGCAAAGAAGCTGCTGGAGGCCGCCGAGGCCTGGGCGAAGCGCCACGGCTCCGAGGGCATGCGCATCTACGGCGGCACCGAGCGTGCCGCAGCCAACTGCTTCTACAAGTCTGCGGGCTACGACTTCGTCAAGCCCGAATCCAAGTTCAAGAAGGACTTCTGATTCTTCCAATCTGTTTCCACAAGCGCCAAAGGACACAAAAATCGCAGCCTCCGAAGGGAAGCTGCGATTTTCTGTACCTTACCGTCCCGGACCGCGACCACCGGGGCCACCGGGCCCACGTCCGCCGGGGCCACCGGGCCCTCTGCCGCCAGGGCCGCGACCGCCCTCCGGACTCCTTGCGGGAGCGCCGGCTCTGCCCATGCCGGGGCCTTCCGGTCGCGGTCGGGGTGCAGCTGCGGCAGGTCTCGGCTTCGGCGCTGCCGGGCGCGGTGGTGGCGGCGGAGCGACGCGCGCTGCCCTCGGACGCGGCGGCGGTGGCGGCGCACGGTGCGCCCGGGGCCGCCTGGGCGGCGGGGGAACCAGCGGTCGGAAGCCCCGCACCACCGGATGGAACAGCAGCTGCTCCAGCAGCGACACATGGAAGCGATCCGCCTCCAGTGCATAGAAGCCCGCCTCGGCCAGATAGGCCATGTCAATGGAATCCAGATCCCGCTCTGTCAGCTGCATCGCGCGGTCGGGATCCTCCGTCAGAATCATGTGCTCCAGATCGCGAATGAATTCGTACTCGCCGTCTCCATCCAGATCGCGACCGATCAGATAGTACATGGATCTCCCCCTCTCATTCTCCGCCTTCCGTCGTCTCATCCTTCAAACCGAGAATTTCATCTATCTTGTCCAGCAGGGCGTCGCGCCCCGTCAGATCTTCGGAGGAATAGGTCATGATTTCCCAGGGCTGCACCACCAGCGTGCGGCAGATCACCGGAATCGAGCGGCTGCGCTGCGCCTTGGAGAGCTTGTCCGCCTTGGTGGCGATCACCGTGAAGGGGATGTCGTAGTGGCGGAGGTACTCCGTCATCATCTGATCCTCCTTCGTGGGCGTGTGGCGGATGTCCACGAGGTGGAACACGTGCTTCAGCTGCTGCGAGCTGGTCAGGTAGCCCTCGATCATCTGCGACCACTTCTCCTGCTCGCTCTTGGGCGCGCGCGCAAAGCCGTAGCCGGGCAGATCCACCAGCAAAAACTCCTCATTGATCGAATAGTAGTTGATCAGGCGGGTCTTTCCGGGCTCGGAGGAGGTGCGCGCCAGCTTGGAGTGGCGGGTCAGGCTGTTGATCAGCGAGGATTTGCCCACGTTGGACTTGCCCGCCATTGCGATCTCCGGCATGCCCTGCTGGGGAAAGCCTCCAAACTTGCTCTGCGAGAGCAGAAACTTCGCCTTTTTGATGATCATATGGCCAACCTCATCTTCGTCTCCTTGGAAAGGACGAGCTTCATCGCCTCGTCCACGGTGGAAATCAGCTTCACGTCCAGCTTTTGCAGGATCTCGGGATCGATTTCCTCCAGATCCTTCTCATTTTCCTTTGGCAGCAGGATGTTCGTCACGCCCATGCGATACGCCGCCAGCAGCTTCTCGCGCACGCCGCCGATGGGCAACACCTCGCCGTGCAACGTCACCTCGCCGGTCATGGCCACGTCGCAGCGGGCCGGAATGCCGGTCACCGCGCTCATCAGCGCGCAGCTCAGCGCCACGCCCGCCGACGGGCCGTCCTTGGGCACCGCGCCCTCCGGCACGTGAATGTGGAGATCATGCTTCTCAAAGAAGCTCTCGTCCACGCCCTGCTCGGATGCGCGCGCGCGAACGATGCTCTTCGCCAGCTTCGCGGACTCCTGCATCACATCGCCCAGCTTGCCGGTGATCTCCAGTGCGCCCTTGCCGTTCAGCGCCAGGGCCTCCACGGGCATCACCTCGCCGCCGACGCTCGTCCAGGCCAGGCCGTTGACCACGCCCACCTTCATCTTCCCCGCCACCGGCTGGCGCAGGTAGCGCTGTGGGCCGAGGTAGGTCTTCAGATCCGCCGTGCGCAGGGAAACCAGCTTGCGATCGGGGTTCTCCAGAAGGTTCAGCGCCGCCTTGCGGCAGAGCTTTTCAATGGTGCGCTCCAGCGTGCGCACACCGGCCTCGCGGGTGTAGCCGTCGATCAAATCGGCGATGGTGTGCTCCGAGACGCGCAGCTGACCGCGCTTCAGGCCGTGGGCCTCCAGCTGACGGGGCAGCAGATAGCGTCTGGCGATCTTCACCTTCTCCTCCTGCGTGTAGCTGCTGACCTCGATCACCTCCATGCGATCCAGCAGTGCCCGGTCGATGGGCTCGGTGGAGTTCGCGGTGGTGATGAACAGCACGTCGGAGAGGTCGAAGGGCGCCTCGAGGTAGTGATCCTTGAAATCCCGGTTCTGCTGGGGATCCAGCGCCTCCAGCAGCGCCGCAGCGGGATCGCCGCGCATGTCGTGGGCGATCTTGTCGATCTCGTCCAACAAAAACACGGGATTCATGCTCCCGCAGCGCTGGATGGACGAGATGATGCGGCCGGGCATCGCACCCACATAGGTCTTGCGATGGCCGCGAATTTCCGCCTCGTCGTGCACGCCGCCCAGCGACATCTGGGTAAACTTCCGGTTCAGCGCCCGGGCGATGGACTTCGCGATGGAGGTCTTGCCCACGCCGGGCGGGCCCACCAGGCAGATGATGGGGCTCTTGAGCTTTTCCGTATTCTTGTGCACGGCCAGGTACTCAAGAAGGCGATCCTTGACCTCCTTCAGGCCGTAGTGATCCTCCTCCAGCACTTTGCGGGCGCGGGCCAGATCGATCTCCGACTCCTGCTTCACGCCCCAGGGCAGCTCCAGCATGTACTCGATGTAGTTCTGGCTGACGCTGGACTCCGGGGACTGCGCGGCGGTGCGGGCAAGGCGGCGAATCTCACGCTCCACCTTGTCGCGGGCCTCGTCGGGCATCCTGCTCTCCTTGAGCTGCTTTCGGTAGGCGGCAATCTCCTCGTCCTCATCCTCACCCAGCTCGTCCTGAATGGCGTGAATCTGCTCCCGCAGATAGTATTCGTGGTTGGCCCGATCCATGGCCTCACGCACGCGCTGCTGAATCCGCTCCTCCAGCCGGCACACGCTCAGCTCGCGCCCGATCATCTGCGCGGTGAGCTCCAGGCGGAGGTTCACGTCGAAGCACTCCAGCACTTGCTGCTTGTCCTCGATAGCCGTAAACAGGTTCCCGGCCACGCTGTCGCAGAGGGTGCCGGGCATGCGCTCGCCCTCGATGGCTTGGACAAACTCAGGCATGTTCAGGCTGCGCTCCTTGATGAGCTGGCTTGCGAAGGACACGATGGTGCGCATGTAAGCCCTGCTTTCTGCAGTGGCGACCTCCTGCGCAAGATTGACGTCCTGGGCGGCGATCTCCGCCTCCTGATAGGCGCCGCGCTCCCGCACGGACACCAGAATTGCGCGCAGTTCGCCCTGCACCATCAGCCGCACGGTCTGATCCGGCAGGGGCATGATCTGGCGAATGGTGACGACGGTGCCGACGCTGTAGAGATCGGCGATGTCCGGCGCATCCACCATGGAATCCCGCTGCGCCGTCACGAAGATGCGGCGTTCGCTCTTGACCGCCTCCTCTACGGCGGCCATGGACTTCTCCCGGCCCACGTCCAGCGTGGTCACGCTGCCGGGGAAGATCACCACGCCGCGTAGCGGCAGCAGCGGCAGATTGTGCATTTCTCGATCGTTCTTTGAGCTCAATGGAATGTCCTCCAAACTATAACTAGGACTATTATACATGACATCTGTTAATTCGTCAAAGTTGTTTCCTGCCAGAAATAGCAGAATTTGCGCAAGAATCATAGAACTTGCAAAAATAACAGAGGCCGACCCGAACGGTGCACGATCGCCAGAACACAGCGAAAGGGCCCGCCCTCTGCACGCCGCAGAAGGCAGGCCCAACGCAATTGCAATTCAATTCCGAACGCTGTTCGGCAAGGCCTCATTCCTCGTCGAAATCCACGTCCTCCTCGTCAAAGTCGGAGTTCTCGATGATGTCGATCAGCTTTTCGGCGAGCTCCTCCTCCACCGGGACGAACTCCTCCATGTCGTCGCCGACGGGAACGACCTTCATCACAAAGGCCTCGCGGCGGCTGTCGCAGCCCTCGCACGCCTTGGTGTCGCAGGCTTCGCAGCTGCCATCGCCAAGCTCGGCCAGCAGCGCATACTCCTGACCCTCATAGAAGAGGTAGTCCAGCACCTCCATGGTGATCTCGTTGCCGTTATCGTCCTCAAACACGACCAGATCCTGTTCGTTTTCCATCTGTCGCGCTCCTTATTCGTATTTCAGGAAGCCCTGATGCATCTCATTATAGCGCACTGCCCGCAAAAACGCAAGCCTGAGCGCTACTTTTTCTTGCGGTTCACATCCCGCAGCGCAACCCGGCTGCCGTCGGGGTACTCCACCACGGTCTGATCCAGTTGGCCACGGAACTGGCTCCGGAAAGCCTGAAGGTACGCCTGCCGCAGCGCGTGGCGCTCGGCAGCCTCCTCGTTGGTCAGCGCCCGCTCCCGGGAGATGCGCGTCAGTTCGTTGATTCGATTGATGTTCGCCTGCTCCATCGCTTCCTCCGTCACTTCAGTTCATAGCTGATCTGCACCTGCGCGTTGACACGGATCTGCGCCGCGCGCACGGTGGTCGCCGCGCCGTCCATCGCGCTGGCCTCGCGCATGTACATGCCGCTGCCAGCGGTGCTGTTGTAGTAGCTGTAATCGTCCTCGCTGCCCTGGCTGATGGTCAGGATGCCGCCCAGCTCACGTCCGGCCGCTGCTGCGATGACCTCGGCCTTGCCCTGCACGTCCGCCACCGCCAGCTCCAGCGCCTTCCGCTGGGCCTCGCTGTCGTCCTTAACGGTAAAATTGATGGAGTCAAAGGTATTTGCGCCCGCAGCAAAGGCCGCGTCGATGTAGCTGCCGATGCTGTCGATGTCATCGGTCATGATCGTCAGTGAATTGCTGATGGAGTAGCCGGTGATGCGCTCCATCTCGCCGGAGTAATCGTAGCGGGGCGAGATGTAGAGGTAGTTCGTAGAGATGTTGCTGTCCTCCAGGCCCGCATCCAGCAGCGCCTGGCAGATGGCGTTCATCTTCTCGTTCGCCTGGTTCTGCAGTTCGCCCAGATCCTCTCCGTTGATGGAGATGCCCAGTGATGCGCTCACGCGATCCGCCGCCACGTACACCGTGCCGCTGCCGGTCACGTTCAGCGTGCTCTCGGCCAGCGCGCCGCAGCCCAGCAGCATGGCCAGCGCCATAATGCATGCAAGAATTCTCTTCATGTTTTTCTCCTTTATTCCTCTCACTGTTCGGTCAGCTGGATGTAGATCACGGCGGTCTCGCCGCCCTCCTCCCGAAGCTCGGAATCCAGCTCCGTTCCCAGCAGGCTCGCCGCGTTCAGGAAGTCCTCCATGTACGCAGCGGGCAGCTCGATGCGGTACATGGCTTCACGGTCCGCTTCTCCGCGATCCGTGGTCGCTGTGCCGCTGTACTCCGCCGTCAGCTCCTCCAGCGTCTGGCAAGCCCTGTCGAAGTCTGCGACCCCATACTTCTTCCATGCGGAATAGTCCTCCGCAGAGAGGCTGTATGTTGCCTGCACCGCATCGGATTCGCCATCAGTGGCGATCATGTCGGTGAACTCCACGGTGCGCGCCTGCGCACCCGCATTCGGCGTTACCGCATTCTGCGGCTTCAGCGCGTCGCTGCGCAGCACCGCCGTGCAGCCGATGGCCACGACCAGCGCCGCCGCCAGTCCGTAAACCACGCGGAGCGCGCGCTTTTTGCTGCGCTTTCCGGCCTCCGCGCGAACGGCCTTCCGCCATGCGGCCTGGGCCTCCAGCGGCACGCTCACGTCATCGTCCATATGGGCCAGCGCGTCCCGCAGCAGCTCCGCCGCCTCCAATTCTCTCTTACAATCCTCACAGGCAGCCGCATGATCCCGCAGCGCACGCATCTCCTCCGCAGAGAGCTCACCGTCAATGTAGGCGTCCAGCATCGCGCGCATTTGTTCGCAATTCATACGTCAACCTCCTTTCCCCCATAACTGTTGCTTAGACGCCGCGCGTGTCAAAAAGTTCCGCTTTTTTGGACAATTTTTCGCGCAATTTCTCGCGTCCCCGGCTGATCCGGGATTTGATGGTGCCCACGTTCACGTCGAGCATCTGTGCAATTTCGTCGTAGGAGTAGCCCTGCACGTCCCGCAGCACGATGGCGGAGCGCATGTCCTCGGGCAGCTCCCGTATGGCTCCGGCCAGTGTCTTTCGCGTCTCGGACTGAATCGCCCTGCGCTCGGGCACATTGTCGCCGTCGGAGGGCGACCAGCCCTGGTCCAGCAGGTTGTCCAGCGAGGTGTTCGGGCGGTTCTTCTTGCGCCGCAGCTCGTCCAGGCAGGTGTTCATGGTGATGCGGTACACCCAGGTGGAAAAGCTCGACTGCCCCTTGAAGCCGCCGATCGCCCGATAGATGCGCAGCATGGCCTCCTGCAGGCAGTCCTGGGCGTCCTCCCGGTTGGCAAACATCCGCAGCGCGACGGCGTACATGCGCTTCTCGTGCATCGCCATCAATTGATTGAAAGCCGAAGGGTCTCCGCCGGATGCACGCTCAATCAATTTCTGTTCATTCTGTTCCAACGGTCCGCCTCCTCTGGTCTCTTTTGCGTCGGTTCTCATTCTATTATACACGAAATGCGGCGTTTTGCAACGCTGGGAAAAATTTGGGAAATGTCTTGCATTTTTACAATGAATCCTTTATAATAGTTAACGCATGCCGGTGTGGCGGAATGGCAGACGCATCGCACTCAAAATGCGACGGTTTATCCGTGCCGGTTCAAGTCCGGCCACCGGCACCACATTTTCGATTGAAGCACAAGCGCTCCGAGGATGATCTTCGGAGCGCTTGTGCTTTTCAGCGTTCTTAGCGCAGGAACATGTGAATCAACCTGTCAAAGATGCTCTTGTAGGGCTGGTAGCGCATGGGCAGGTCGATCCAGGTCTTCTTGTCCACGATGCTGCGCAGGTGGGAGAAGGTCTCGAAGCCGGTGCTTCCATGATAAGCGCCCATGCCGCTCTCCCCCACGCCACCGAAGCCCATGCTGCTGGTGGCCAGGTGGATCACCACGTCGTTGACGCAGCCGCCGCCGAAGCGACAGCGCTGCTGCACGCGGCAGATTGCGGCCTTGTCCGAGGAGAAAATGTACAGCGCAAGCGGCCTCGGGCGGTCGTTGATGCTGCGGATGGCCTCGTCCAGATTCTCGTAGGTCAGCACCGGCAGCACCGGTCCGAAGATCTCCTGCTGCATTACGGCATCGTCAAACCCCACGTCCTCCAGAATCGTCGGCTGGATCCTGCACGCAGCGCGATCCGTCTCGCCGCCGTAGGCCAGCTTCTCCGGGTCGATCAGGCCACAGATGCGGTCGAAGTGCTTCTCATTGATGATTTTTCCGTAGTCCGCGTTGGTGCGCCAGTCCGCGCCGTACTGCCGGAGGATCTCCTCCTTCAGCAGGGCGATCAACTCGTCTTTGATGCTCTTTTCGCAGAGGATGTAGTCCGGGGCAACGCAGGTCTGGCCGCAGTTCAGGAACTTGCCGAAGGCGATGCGCCGGGCCGCCAGCTTCAGATTTGCGCTTGCGTCCACGATGCAGGGGCTCTTTCCGCCCAGCTCCAGCGCCACCGGCGTGAGCTTCGGCGCAGCCTTCTCCAGCACAAGTTTTCCCACGTTGGCGCTTCCTGTGAAGAAGATGAAGTCGAACTCCTCCTCCAGCAGGCAGGCGTTTTCGTTGCGCCCGCCGGTGACCACCGCCACGTACTCCCTGGGGAAGATTTCGCCGAGCAGCGACGCGATCAGCGCGCTGGTGTTGGGCGAATAGGCGCTGGGCTTGACCACCGCCGTGTTGCCCGCCGCTATGGCGTCCACCAGCGGATCCAGCGTCAGCAGCAGCGGATAGTTCCAGGGACTCATGATCAGCGTCACGCCGTAGGGCGCGGGGCTCACATAGCTGCGGGAAGCAAACTGCGCAAGCGGCGTGGACACGCGCTTTTCCCGGCTGAGCGAACGGATGTGCCGCAGCATGTAGCCGATCTCGCTGCGCACCAGCCCGCTCTCGCACATGTAGCTCTCGAAGGCGGACTTGCCCAGATCGGCGCGCAGGGCCTCCGAAATGCGCGCCTCATTCTGGCGTATCGCATCCTGAAGGCGCTTCAGCGCGTCGATGCGGAACTCAACGGACAGCGTCGCTCCGCTGGCAAAGTAGCCGCGCTGCGCCTCCACGATGGACGAAATCTCCTCCGGCCTCATGCTTCTTCCTCCATAACGTCGTAGTAAAACTGCTGCAGTTCCCCGCGCGTCATCAGCTTCGGCACGGGATAGAGCGGATTGGCCTCGGCCTCTGCGTGTGCGGCCAGCTTCGGAATGTCCTCCCTGCGGATGCCGGGCAGCGTCTCCGGAATATCCATCTCCGCGTTCATGCGCCGGATCATCGCGATCATGCGCTCCGCACCCTCCTTCAAGGGGCTGCTCTCGTCGCAGAGCTTCAACGCGCAGGCCAGCTCCCAGAGCTTTTTGTGGGCGCTCTCGCCGTAGGCCTCCAGCACGTGGGGCAGTAGAACCGCGTTTGCAAGGCCATGCGGGATGTTGTAGCGCCCGCCCAGCGAGTGCGCCACGGAGTGGCAGTAGCCCACATAGGACTTGGTGAAGGCGCGTCCCGCATAGAAGGACGCGCGCAGCATGCTCCGGCGGGCCTCCATATCGTTGCCGTCCCTGTAGGCGCGCAGCAGGTTCCCCTGGATCAATTGCAGCGCGTGGATGGCGTCCGCGCGGGTGGACGCGGTGGTGGAGCGGCCGATGTAGGCCTCCACCGCATGGGTCAGCGCATCCATGCCGGTGGTCGCGGTGATCCTGGGCGGCAGGCTCCGCGTCACCTCCGCGTCCAGCACCGCCGCGTGGGGAATCAGCGAGAAGTCGTTGATGGTGAACTTGTGGTGGGTCTCGCTGTCGGTGATCAGCGCCGCGAGGGTGGTTTCGCTGCCGGTTCCAGCGGTGGTGGGCACCGCCACAGTGAAGGGCAGGCGGTGCAGCACCTTCAGCACGCCCTTCATGCGCTTCACCGGTTTGTTGGGCCGCACGATGCGCGCGCCCACCACCTTCGCGCAGTCCATGGCCGAGCCGCCGCCGAAGCCGATGATGGCCTCACAGTCCTCCTTCAGATAGAGGCTGCGGGCATCCTCCACGTTGCGCACCGTCGGGTTGGGCACGGTCTCATCAAAGACCACGAAGCGGATGTTCGCCGCGCGCAGCGCCTCCTTCAGGGGCTCGATCAGGCCGCAGCCGTGGATGGATTTGTCCGTGACGATCAGCACGCACCGGATCCTCCGCGCGCGCAGCTGCTCCGGGATGTCCGCGCAGGACTCCAGCAGGATCGGGCTGCGATAGGGCAAAAATGGAATCGCAATTCTGAAAAAGAACTGAAACGTGCGGCAATAGGCCGCCTTCAGCAAGTTCATGGGCGTATCCTCTCATTCCAAGGTTTGAGATTATTATATTCCCTCGACGGAGGACAACAAGTTCAGCAAAGTAAAGTGTTTGCAATCAATCCCGGCGCAGATCAGAGCCTCCAGGCCGCGCGCAGCAGCTCTGCCGACGCTTCCAGCGCCTCGTCCGGCACGCCGCCGTAGCCCAGCACGACGGTGGAGGGCCGCACGGGATACTCGTGGGCGTAGTCGCTCAGGCGGTGCAGGCGGACGCCGCTGGCCGTTGCCTGGGCGTACAACTCATCCTCGCTGCGATCCGGCAGGGTCAGCAGAAAGTGCAGGCCACCGCCGTCACCGCTGATGCAGATGCGCTCGTCCAGGCTGCGGATACGCTGCGTCAGGTGCGCGCAGCGCTGGCGGTAGAGGTTGCACATCCGGCGCAGGTAGCGCGCGTAGAAGCCCTCGGACAGAAACCGGGCCAGCACGGTCTGCTCGTAGCGCGATACCGTGGAGGAAAAGTGGCCGAACAGCGCCCGGTAGCGCTCCAGCAGCGCCTCGGGCAGCACCATGTAGGCCACGCGGATTGACGGCGCAAGGCCCCGGCTGAAGCTGCCGATGTACACCACACGCCCGTTGCGGTCCATGCTCTGCATCGCGGGGATGGGATGCGCACCGTAGCGGAATTCGCAGTCGTAGTCGTCCTCGATGATGTAGCGGTCCGGCGCGGAGTTCGCCCAGTGGAGCAGCTGGGAGCGCTGCACGGCGGGCATGGTCACGCCCATGGGAAACTGGTGCGAGGGCGTGATGTAGGCCACGCTGGCGTCGCTCTTCAGCAGATGCGGTATGGAAATACCCGTATCCCCCACCGGAATGAAGCGCAGCCTTCGCCCGCTGTTGCGCACGCTGTGCCAGGTGACCGCGTAGCAGGGATCCTCCAGTGCAAACACCGCCTCCGGGTCGAAGAGCTGGATCAGCAGCTCCAGCAGATACTCCGTGCCCGCGCCCACCACGATCTGCTCTGCGCTGCAGCGCACGCCGCGATATTCCTGCAAAAACGTGGCCAGCGCGCTGCGCAGCGCGGGCTCCCCCTGACGGTCGCCGCGCTGGAGCAGCTCCGGGGAATTGTAGATGACCTCCTTGTTCAGTTTGGCCCAGGACGCGTAGGGAAATGCGGAGGTGTCCACCACGGAGGTGGAGAAGTTCACCTTCGGCTGCGCGAGCGCAGGACGCTCGACCGATGCAGCTGCAGCCGGCGTTGTCGTGCCGTAGGGAACCAGATCGGCCACATAGAAGCCACTCTTCGCCACCGCCTGCACATAGCCCTCCGCCACCAGGATGGCGTAGCTGTTCTCCACGGTGGAGCGACTGACCCCGAGGTGCGCGCACAGGCTGCGCTTGGAGGGCAGCTTCGTGCCCGCCGGGAGCCGCCCGGACTGAATCTCCTCCGCAAAGTAGCGGTAGAGCTGCTCGTACATGGGAATCCGGCTGCCGCCGTCCAGGGTTAGGGTGATGTTGTACATGCGCCCGCCTCCAATCTGACCACATGAAATGTGCATAAACTGAGCATTGAAGTCATGCCAGTCCTGAACTATGATTATACCTGCAATTGGAAAGCATGTCAATTGGAGGGAAAAACAATGGGTGAAAAGAAATATTCCATTCAGAAGATCATTTATATCGGCGTGATGGCAGCCATCGTCTGCGTGATCACCTTCTTCCGCTTCCCGCTGCTGGGATCGAAGGTGCACTTTGCCAACGCCATGTGCCTGCTCTCCGGTCTGCTGCTGGGCGGTGTTCCCGGCGGCATCGCCGCAGGCCTGGGCTCCTTTCTCTACGATGCACTGTTCGGCGGCTACGACATCATTCAGTGCCTGATCACCTTCGTGAGCAAGTTCGCCATGGCCTTTGTCTGCGCGAAGATCGCCAATGTGAAGATCGATCGGGAGGCCAAGCCTGTGCGCATCGTGATCGCAAGCGTCATCGGCGCGCTGAGCTACGTTGCGCTGTACATGCTCAAGACCTTCATCTATCAGAAGTTCGTCTACGGCTTCCCCATGGACGCCGTCAGCGCGACCATGCTCTCGAAGCTGCCCGCTTCCCTGATCAACGCCGTCGTCGCGATGATCGCCGCGCCCATCTTCTACGGCGCGGTGCGCCCGGCCCTGAAGCAGGTCACCGCCCGCATGACCGCGCACTGACGCACATTTGATTCAGCATGCCGTCCGGAGGCTTCCGTCCCGGGCGGCATTTTTCGCCCTTATGGGAAAAACTTATCATGAGAAAGCGATTGCATTTCCAATGTTCCTGCGCCCACCTCCAATCTGACCATATGAAATATGCATAAACTGAGCATTGATATCATGCCAGTTCTGATTTATGATTGTACCTGCAATTGGAAAGCATGTCAATTGGAGGGAAGAAAAATGAAGCATACATCCACATTCAAGATTGTTCTCACCGCGCTGTTCGCCGCGCTGATCTGCGTCGCCACCATGCTGATTCAGATTCCGATTCCCGCCACCGGCGGCTATGCGAACCTGGGCGACGGCGTGATTCTGGTCTGCGCCTATCTCATCAGCCCCCTCTACGCGGTGATCGCTGCGGGCCTGGGCTCCATACTGGCGGATCTGCTGGCGGGCTATGCGTCCTTCGCGCTGGGCACGCTGGTTATCAAGGCGGGCGTCGCGCTGATTGCTACGCTGATCTTCAACCGCTTCGGCCGCAATGCCAGGACCACCTCCCGTTTGGTTTCCATGATCGTCGGCGCGGTGCTTGCGGAGGCCTTCATGGTTCTGGGCTACTTCGTCTATGAGGCGGTGCTCATGGGCTTCGGCGTCGGCGCTGCGGGCAGCATTCCCGGCAACATCGGCCAGGGTGTTGTCGGCGTGATTATCGGCTGCGTCCTCGCGCCCATCCTCCAGCGCTCCCGCGAGGTGACCGAGCTGATGGATCGCACCCGCAAATAAAATTCGCGCAATTCTTGGGACTCCGGCATTGTCGGAGTCCCTTCCTATTATTTATCGCCGATGGCGCACGCCTTTGTCACCAAAAAAGCGGTTGCAATTTCAGGATGCATGCGTTATAATCAACATGTTGTATCTCTCAAGCAATTTTATCTACAATATATAGAATTATGAGGAAAGCATATGCAAGTCAGAAAGAGAAACGGCAATATTGTTGATTATGATCGGGAGTTTATTGTGCGCGCTGTGACGCTGGCTGCGGCGGCTGCGGGCGAGCATGGCGACGAGGCCGTGCAGCGCGTGGTGGACGACGTGGAGGCCAAGCTCGTCCAATCCGGCGTAGAGATCGTGGACATCGAGGCCATTCAGGACGCGGTGGAGGAGGCGCTGTTCGAGCAGGGCCGCTTCAAGACCGCCAAGGCCTACATCCTCTATCGCATGGAAAAGGAGAAGACCCGGGGCGTTGCGGACTGGAAGGAGGGCCTGCTGAGCCGCGAATTTCTGTCGAAATACAAGCACGCGCCCAGCCCCATGGGTGAACTGGGCTCCTTCGTCTATTCCCGCACCTACTCCCGCTACATCCCCCAGCTGAACCGCCGCGAGTTCTGGTGGGAGACGGTGCGCCGCGCCGTGGAATACAACTGCTCCCTCGCCCCCACCACCCGCGAGGAGGCGGAGAAGCTCTACGACAACATCTACAATCTGCGCCAGTTTTTGTCCGGGCGCACGCTCTGGGTGGGCCAGACCCCCGTGTCCGAGGCCTATCCCATGGCGAACTACAACTGCGCGTTTGAGGTCATCGACGACTACCGCGCCTACCACGACCTGTTCTACCTGCTGATGGTGGGCAGCGGCGTGGGCGTGCGCGTGCTCAAGTCCGACGCGGAGAAGCTGCCGCCGATCCGCACCAATCTGGAGATCATCCACAAGGCGTACAACCCGCGCAAAAAGGAAGATCGCCTGGAATACACCGGGGTCAGCTTCTCCGGCGACACGGTCACGCTGGCCATCGGCGACTCCAAGGAGGGCTGGGCCCAGGCCATCGACCGCTACTTTGACGTGCTCACCAACCAGGAATACAGCAAGATCCGCCGGATCGTGGTGGAGTACGATTCCATCCGTCCCCGTGGCGAGCGCCTGAAGGTGTTCGGCGGCACGGCCAGCGGCTACGAGTCCATGATGGCCATGCTGGACAAGATCCACCGGGTGATCGCCTCTGCGGGCCTGCGGGACGGCACAGCGCGCACGAAGCTCAAGCCCATCGACCTGCTGGACATCGCCAACATCATCGGTGAAAACGTGGTCTCCGGCGGCGTGCGCAGAACCTCCGAGATCGGCCTGATCGACCAGGACGACGCCGAGTGCATCCAGGCCAAGAGCCAACTCTACCGCCAGGTGAACGGCCGCTGGGAGATCGACCGGAACATCGCCCACCGCCAGATGAGCAACAATTCCATCTTTTATCGCAGAAAGCCCAGCCGGGAGCAGCTCCACTGGCACATCCAGCAGATGCGCCACTCCGGCGAACCGGGCTGGATCAACGAGGCCGCCGGTCTGAAGCGCCGCCCCAACTTCTGCGGCTGCAATCCCTGCGGCGAGATCCTGCTGGACAGCCACGGGCTGTGCAACCTGACCACGGTCAATGTGATGGCCTACGTCCACGACGGAAAGCTGGACGAGGCGGGCCTTCTGGAGGCCCAGCGCCTGAGCGCCCGCGCCGGCATGCGCATGACCTGTCGGGAGCTGGAGATGCACCGCTGGAACGCCGTGCAGCAGCGCGACCGCCTGCTGGGCTGCTCACTGACCGGCTGGCAGGACATGGTCAACGCCGTTGGTCTGGATCGCGAAGGTCAGGCTGCGCTGCTGGAGAAGCTGCGCGAGGCTGCCCACAGCGCTTCCAGGAAAATGGCAGATTCTCTTGGCCTCAATGCGCCGCTGCTGGTAACCACCATCAAGCCCGAGGGCACGCTCTCGCTGCTGCCCACGGTGTCCTGCGGCGTGCACTACTCCCACGCGCCCTACTACGTGCGCCGCATCCGCATCTCCGCCAGCGATCCGCTGTGCAGGGTCTGCGAGGATCTGGGCTATCCGGTGTTCCCGGAGGTGGGTCAGGACGCGGCCACCTGCCGCACGAAGGTCATCGAGTTCCCCGTCAAGGCCCCCGAGGGCCGGGTCAAGGCCGACGCCTCCGCCATCGAGCAGCTGGAAAACTACAAAATGTTCATGGAGCACTACGTGGATCACAACTGCTCCATCACCGTGCACGTGCGGGAAAATGAGTGGGAGGAGGTCGAAGAGTGGGTTTGGAACCACTGGGACGACATCGTCGCCCTGTCCTTCCTGAGCTACGACGAGAATTTCTACGAGCTTCTGCCCTACGAGGCCATCTCCGAGGCGGAATATGAGGCCCGCAGGGCGAAGATGCGCCCGTTCAATCCGTCGCTGATCTCCAAGTATGAGCGCGAGGAGACGGAGCTGGACATCGGCAGCGCGGACTGCGCCAGCGGCGTCTGCCCGGTGCGCTGATTGAAAAACCGCAAATTTGCCGCGTCACAGCTGAAAAGCACCTCCTTCAAAACCGACTTTGGTTTGAAAGAGGCGCTTTTCTCATGAGATTTCAGCCGTTCCAGGCCTCACGATGCAAAATAAACCGACTTCGGTCGCTTTCCAGCACGCCATCCGCGCGCAGCCTGCCGATTTCTGCGGAGAGTGCGCTGCGCTCCACGCCCAGGTAGTCCGCCAGGCCCTGACGGTCGAAGGGAATGGTGAAGCTGGCGCTGCCGCAGCGCTTGGCCTGATCCAGCAGGTAGGTCATCAGCTTTTCCCGGGTGGTACGGCGGGACAAAATCGCGATTTTCTGGTTGAAAGCCAGATTTTTGGCCGCGACAACCCGCAAAAGATTCAAAATCATCTGGCTGTGAAAGGCGCAGGCGCTGCAGCAGGTGTGCACGATGCGGCTGCACTCCAGAAGCAGGATTTCGCTGGGCTCGATGGCCACGCAGCGCACGGGCATGGCCTCCACGCCGGAGAAAGCGAAGGATTCTCCGAAAATCTGCGCCGGAGCGATGCGATCCACGATGCTGCGGTTGCCATAAAAATCGATTTTCTCGATCTGAAGCGCGCCGGAGAGCACCACGCCGACGCAGTCTGCGGGATCGCCCTCCTGAAAAACAGCCTCATTTTTTGCCTTAGAAATGCGCTTCGCGTTCAGGCAGGCGAGCATTTCCCGCAGATTCCCCGCCTCGATCCCCTGAAACAGCGGACAGGACCGCAGAATTTCCAGCTCGTTTTGCATTTCACCCCCCCATTTCGTTGGAATTCCAACATACATTTCGAGGACATTCTATTAGAATGGTGTTGCAAAGTCAAGAGAAAGGACTTGCAAATTTCAGACAATTCTTCTTCGTGCTGTGAGATTTTTGCAGGGCACAGCATTTTGAAACGGAGGTCGAGCCGATGATTATGGACAGCTGTCAGGGCAAGCCCCGCACGCCGACCATCGAGGAGAAGCGCTGCCCCCAGTGCGGCAGCGTAATCGAAATCTTCTCGACGGACACGCAGGTCACCTGCGAGAAGTGCGGCTTCGTGGCCTACAACGACTCGCTGAGCTGCGTGCAGTGGTGCAAGTACGCCCGGAAGTGCGTGGGCGACGAGATGTACGAGCACATGATGGAGATCGCCGCGCAGCAGAAGGCGCGCGCGAAAGCGGAGCGCGAGGCGCAGAGGGGAGAAAAGGCATGATTCGCAAAATCATTCACATCGATACGAAAAGGTGCAACGGCTGCGGCGCGTGCGCACAGGCCTGTCACGAGGGCGCAATCGGCATGGTGGACGGAAAGGCAAAGCTGATGCGCGAGGACTACTGCGACGGCCTGGGCGACTGCCTGCCGGCATGCCCGATGGACGCGATTCACTTCGAGGAGCGCGAGGCCCCGGCCTACGACGCGGAGGCGGTGCGCAGAGCCCAGGAGGAACGCAAGAAAGCGACCGAAGTCGCTTCTCAAGAAAAACAGACTCCGGTCGAAAATCATACAATTATGGATGTTCGGCTGCAAAACTGGCCGATTCAGCTGAAGCTGGCTCCGATGAACGCGCCCTGCTTCGACGGCGCGGAGCTGCTGGTTGCCGCAGACTGCACCGCCTACGCCTACGCGGGCTTCCACGGGGAGTTTCTGAAGGGTCACGTCGCGCTGATCGGCTGTCCGAAGCTGGACGGCGCAAGCTACGCGCCGAAGCTGATGCAAATTCTGTCGGGCAACGACGTTCGTTCGCTTTCGGTGCTGCGCATGGAGGTTCCCTGCTGCGGCGGACTGGAGTTCGCTGCGCGGCAGGCGCTGGAGGCCTGTGGAAAGGACATCCCGCTGCGGGTGGTCACCATCTCCATCGACGGAAAGATCCTGGAGGACGCCTGATCTCCGCTGAAGTGCCAAAAATTGTCTGTCCCGCCTGTGCGTGACGCCCTTGCAAGCGCCGCGAGGCGGGACAGTGTGCAGTGATTGATGAAGGAGGGGATCCTTCCATTCACAGGATACAACAGCTTCTTAAACTGAATATGAACCCGGGAACCGCGGTTGTCTCAAAGCATTCTTCAGGTTTCGAGACAGCCCTACAATTGTTATGCGGCGGGGTGAAGGCACCCCGCCCTAGCTTTCGTCGCTTTGGACAGCAGCGCCTCTATTTCTCCTGAAGTGGGATGCGAATCACCGTCTTGAGGCGCTCCGGCGCGCACTTGCGGGCATCGGAGAGGTAGATTTCGTGATGCCGCCGCGCTGCACCGCAGTCCGGGACGAAGCCATTCTTCGCCGCAAAGTCCTCCATGGCGGCGATGGTTGCCCCCTCCGCGTCGTAGGAACCGACGTGCATGCACTGCACGCACGTCCCCTCCGCATAGCGGAAGTACTCCGCCCGGGAGAAGTCCATTTTCTTCTTGCGCGCGGCCTCCGAAACGGCCCAGTCGAACTCCTGTTTCGTGACGAACTCCGGCAGGCGGATCATGCTGATCCACTGGAAGTTCTCCTTGCGGGACAGGTCGAGGGATGAAGCTCCCTCCTGCCACCACAGGCCCTCCAGCGGCGGAACCACGTAGTCGAAGTAGCCCTCGATGCGATGGTCGCCCAGCTTGCTCATCTTGATGGTGAAGGCCAGGCCGTAGAGCAGCTCCATGGCGGACTTGTACTCGCCGTCCTCCGCATTGGGATTGCCGCTGCCCCGCACCGCCACGAAATGCATCTCCGGAACCTCCACGATCTGCGGCTTTCTGGGCGGCAGATAGAATTCCCTGTATTCCTTTTTGTAGTCAAAGGCCATGATTGCACCTCCATACAGAATCAGGGCGCTTGTTCAGCGCCCCGATAATTCACTTACCCCGGCCCATGAAGCCCCGCAGGCGATTGCGCAGGGAGCGCTTGCCCGTGACCGCGGAGGCCTGCATCTGCACCGGGTGCTCCATGTAGTAGCTCTGCACGTTCAGCGGCTCGCCGTCGTTGTGGACGGAGACGTAGTTGCCGTCGTTCTGAAGCCGCCGGGCCTTCAGGTTGTCCGAGAGGATGCGGTCCAGGTAGTCCGAGAGCATCTGCTTGATCTCCGGGCTGGACACCGGGCAGGCGATCTCCACGCGGCGGGTCTGGTTGCGGGTCATGATGTCCGCCGAGGACAGGTAGCACCTGCGCTCCTCGCCCTCGCCGAAGCAGTAGATGCGGCTGTGCTCCAGGAAGCGTCCCACGATGCTGGTGACGGTGATGTTGTCCGTCTTGCCCGGCACCCCCGGCAGCAGGCAGCAGATGCCGCGAATGATGAGATCGATCTTCACGCCCGCGCAGGAGGCCTCCGACAGCTTGTCGATCAGGTCGCGCTCGGTGATGGAGTTGGCCTTGATGATGATGCGGCCCTGGCTGCCCTTGGCGATCTCGCCGTCGATGAGCTGCATCAGGCGGTTCTTCATGGCGTTGGGCGCGACGAAGAGCTTGTCGTACTCGTCGGACAGTGAGCCGATCAGGATATTCTGGAAGAAGGCCACTGCGTCCTGGGCCACGCCCGGGTCCGCCGTCATCATGCAGAAGTCGGTGTAGAGCGTGGAGGTCTTTTCGTTGTAGTTGCCCGTGCCGATCTGGGTGATGTGGGAGAGGCCGTTCTTCTCCCGGCGGGTGATCAGGCAGATCTTGGCGTGGCACTTGCAGTTCTCCGGGCCGTAGATGATGCGGCAGCCAGCCTCCTCCATCTCCCGCGCCCAGCCGATGTTGTTCTCCTCATCGAAGCGCGCGCGCAGCTCCATCATCACAATGACCTCCTTGCCGTTCTCGGCGGCCTCGCAGAGGTACTTGGCGATGGCGGAGTTCCGCGCCAGGCGGTAGATAGTGATCTTGATGGACAGCACGTCCGGGTCGGTGGCGCTCTCCCGCAGCAGCTTCAGGAAGGGATCGATGGACTGGTAGGGGTAGAACAAAAGCACATCGCGCTGCTGAATCTGCGTGCGCATGGGCATCTCCCGATCCAGATACTCCGGCCAGACCGGCGCATAGGGCGGGTAGTACAGCTCCAGCGCGCAGTTGTCCAGCATGTAGGCGTAGCTCAGCTTCAGCGGGCAGGCGCAGCTGTACACCTGCTTCATCTCCAGCTTCAGAAAGCTCGCCAGCATCTTGGCAAGGCGCGGCGCATAGCCCTGCAGCTCCAGCCGCACCGGCGCAAGGCGTTCGCGCTTGCGCAGCAGGCGGGACATGTAGTTCAGGAAGTCGGGGTTGTCCTCGTCAAACTTTTCCTCGTCGAGACTGATGTCCGCGTTGCGGGTGACGGCGATCACCGCCTCCTCCTCGACGATGTAGATCTTGAAGATCTTCTTCAGATGCGCGGCGACCACGGCCTCGGTGCGCACGAAGCGCGTCGGCGTGCCCGGCAGCACCAGAATCGGCGGCACGGACTTGGGCACGTCCACGATGCCCAGCAGCATCTTGCCCCGGTTGTTCAGAAGCGCCGCCGCGTAGAGATCCTTGTTTTTGAGGTGCGGGAAGGGATGGTTGCGGTCGATGATCTGGGGCGAGAGCACCGGGCGGATGTTGTTGCGGTAGTACTCGTGGATGTAGTTGCGCTGGCTCTCGGTGAGGGCCTCGTAGGCGATCTCCGCAACGCCCTTGGCCGCAAGCTCACGCACCAGCTCGCTGTAGATCTCGTCCCGGCGCACGATCAGCGGGCGCACCGCCTCGAACACCTTGTCCAGCTGCTCGGCGGGCGTCATGCCGCTCTTGTTCTCCACGTCGTCGGGGGCCAGCATGTTCAGGTCGAACAGGCTGCCCACGCGCACCATGAAGAATTCGTCCAGATTGCTGGTGAAGATGGACGCAAAGCGCAGCCGCTCGATCAGCGGCACCGTCGGGTCCGCCGCCTCCAGCAGCACGCGCTCGTTGAATTTCAGCCAGCTCAATTCGCGGTTCTGTGTATAGCTCAAATCCCATCGATGGGCGTTTTCCACAGGTATTCCTCCCCTGCCCCGGACGGTCTGCTCCGGCGCGTACGAAAATTCTTCGGCGCTCCTGATTGTATGCGCCTCTGATTCTACTATTATAGTCAATTCTTACGACAAATTCAACCGCAAATCCACAACAATTGTAAAATCCGCGTGTGCAAATTCCGGTTTTGATGTTCACATTTTTCCAAATTCCGCGCAGAGCCGCTTCAAAAATTTGATCGATGCACCATTTTCCACTTGTATCTCGTCGGAGAATGGTATATAATGTAAACTGTAAGCGAATTATTCATTGAATATACGGCAACAATGCAGTCAGGGAGGTTTCAAACTATGATTCGTATCGGTATGCTGACCAGCGGCGGCGATTGCCAGGCGCTGAACGCCGCGATGCGCGGCGTGGCCAAGACGCTCTTCAACGCCAAGGAGGACGTGGAAATTTACGGCTTCCTCGACGGCTATCAGGGCCTGATTTACGGCAGGTTCCGCCTGCTGACCTATAACGATTTCTCCGGCATCCTCACCAAGGGCGGCACCTTCCTGGGAAGCAGCCGCACCCCGTTCAAGACGATTCAGGATCCCGACGCGAACGGCCTGGACAAGGTCGCCGCCATGAAGCAGAACTACTACAAGCTGCAGCTGGACTGTCTGGTGATCCTGGGCGGCAACGGCACCCACAAGACCGCGAACCTGCTGCGCGAGCAGGGTCTCAATGTGGTCACGCTGCCCAAGACCATCGACAACGACCTCTGGGGCACCGACATGACCTTCGGCTTCCAGAGCGCCGTGGACATCGCCACCGAGGCCATCGACTGCATCCACACCACCGCCGCATCCCACGGCCGCGTGTTCATCGTGGAGATCATGGGCCACAAGGTGGGCTGGCTGCCGCTGAACGCGGGCATGGCCGGCGGCGCGGACATCATCCTGATTCCCGAGATTCCCTACGACATCGACAAGGTCTGCGACAAGATTCAGGAGCGCCACGATCGCGGCAGCCGCTTCACCATTCTGGCCGTCGCCGAGGGCGCGATCTCCAAGGAGGATGCGGCGCTGTCCAAGAAGGAGTACAACAAGAAGCTTGAAAAGCGCAAGTATCCCTCCGTCTCCTATGAAATTGCGGATCAGATCAACAAAAAGATTGGCCTTGACGTGCGCGTCACCGTGCCGGGCCACACCCAGCGCGGCGGTTCCCCCTGCCCCTACGACCGCGTGTTCGCCAGCCGCCTGGGCAGCGAGGCGGGCAAGCTGATCCTCAAGGGCGAGTACGGCTTCATGGTGGGCTACAAGAACCGTGAAATCGTCAAGGTGCCGCTGGAGGAGGTTGCCGGCAAGCTGAAGATGGTCGATCCCAAGGCCAGCATCATCAAGGAGGCCAAGGCGCTGGGCATCAGCTTCGGCGATTAAACCCGTATTTCCATGGCGCGGCTCATTCTGGGCCGCGCCTTTTGCGTAGCTTTGCAACCGGGGTTTGAATCCGTGCAACCGTTGTTTGCTTCCATTGACAAATGCAGGATGTATGATATCATGAATCCGGGATATCAACGCGGAGGGTTTGTATGTATCGGATACTGATCGTGGAGGACGACCGGGACATCGCGCAGGCGATCCAGATGCAGGCGCAGCAGTGGAACTTCGAGGCCAGCTGCGCCCAGAACTTCCGGGACGTGATGGCGGAGTTTGCCCGCTTCGACCCCCATCTGGTGCTGCTGGACGTGTCGCTGCCCTTCTTCAACGGCTACCACTGGTGCAGCGAGATCCGAAAAACGTCCCAGGTGCCCATCATCTTCATCTCCTCGGCCTCGGACAGCATGAACATCGTGATGGCCATGAACATGGGCGCGGACGACTTCATCGCCAAGCCCTTCGACCTGAACGTGCTGATCGCGAAGGTGCAGGCGCTGATGCGCCGCAGTTACGACTACGCGCCCTCGGCCCCGGTGCTGGAGCATCGCGGCGCAATTCTGAACACCGGCGACGGCGGTCTGTTCTATCATGACCAGCAGATCGAGCTGAGCAAGAACGAGTACCGCATCCTGCTCACGCTGATGCGCAGCAAGGGCAAGGTGGTCAGCCGGGAGAAGCTGATGGAGCAGCTGTGGAGCACCGACTGCTTCGTGGACGAGAACACGCTGAGCGTGAACGTGGGCCGCCTGCGCAAGAAGCTGGAGTTGGCAGGGCTGAACGGCTTCATCACAACGAAGTTCGGCGTGGGCTACGTCATCCACGACGCGCCGGAGGGAGGCGCTTCATGAGGCTGCTGCTGTCCTACCTGCGCTCCCGGCGGCGGGTGCTACTCTTTTCGGCGCTGTGCGCGCTGCTCTTTTCGGTTTCCTTTCTGCTCTACCACCTGCCCGTCGAGGCGGTGCTCTACCCCGCAGGACTGTGCCTGCTGCTGGGAGCTGTGGCACTGGGCTGGGATTTCCTGCAATTCCGCAGGCGGCACAAGCTACTGAACGGGCTGCACTCCATCACCGACAGTGCGCTGGACGCGCTGCCCGAGGCCGAGAACCGCATCGAGGCCGACTACCAGCGCATCATCGGCCTGCTCCGGGACGAGCAGAGGCGCATCGAGGGCGGCATGCGGCGGCGCTATGCGGACATGATCGACTACTACACCGTCTGGGCGCACCAGATCAAGACCCCCATCGCCTCCATGCAGCTGAGCTTGCAGAGCGAGGACAGCCCGCTGAGCCGCAAGCTGCGGCTGGATCTGTTCCACATCGAGCAGTATGTGGAGATGGTGCTGACCTATCTGCGGCTGGATTCGGACGATACGGACTACGTCATCCGGGAGTGTGAGGTGGACGACATCCTCAAGCGGTCGCTGAAGAAGTTTGCACCGGAGTTCATCGCGCGAAAACTGTCCCTGCGCTACGAGCCGGTGGAGATTCGGACCGTCACCGACGAGAAGTGGCTCGGCTTCGTGATCGAGCAGCTGCTGTCCAACGCGCTGAAGTACACCTACGAGGGCGGCGTGACCATCGAGTCCGTCGAGCGCGGCGTGCTGTGCATCCGCGACACGGGCATCGGCATCGCGCCGGAGGATCTGCCCCGCATCTTTGAGCGCGGCTTCACCGGCTGCAACGGGCGCGGGGAACGCAGCTCCAGCGGACTCGGGCTGTACCTCTGCCGCAGAATCTGCAAAAACCTGGGCCACGGCATATCGGCCCGGTCCACGCCCGGAGAGGGCACGGCGATCCTGCTTGACCTGAACCAGCGCCGCCTGGACGTGGAATAGCGGCACTTCTTACACAACTGTTAGAATTCACCGGGGAATTGTAAGGCGAATCGATGGCCTTGCGGTTCCCCCTTCTGCTAAAATAGCTTCAGAATTCAACAGGAGGTCAAACAAACATGCCGATACTGGAAGTCAAGGAACTGAAGAAGATTTACACCACCCGTCTGGGTGGAAACAAGGTGGAGGCCCTGCGCAACGTCAACTTCAGCGTGGAGGAGGGCGAATACGTGGCCATCATGGGCGAATCCGGCTCGGGCAAGACCACGCTTCTCAACATCCTCGCCGCACTGGACAGGCCCACCTCCGGCAGCGTCTGCCTGGACGGCAAGGATCTGCACCAGATCAAGGAGAGCGAGGTCGCCGCCTTCCGCCGCGACAAGCTGGGCTTCGTGTTTCAGGAGTTCAACCTGCTGGACACCTTCACCGTGGAGGACAACATCTACCTGCCGCTGGTGCTGGCGGGACTCCCCCACGACCAGATGCAGTGGCGGCTGCGGCCCATCGCCGACGAGCTGGCCATCACCCACCTTCTGAAGAAGTACCCCTACGAGATCTCCGGCGGTCAGAAGCAGCGCGCGGCCGTCGCCCGGGCGCTGATCACCGGCCCCCGGCTGCTGCTGGCGGACGAGCCCACCGGCGCGCTGGACTCCAAGGCCACCGACGAGCTGCTGCGCCTGTTCGCGCGCATCAATCGCAGCGGTCAGACGATCCTGATGGTCACCCACTCCGTCAAGGCCGCCAGCCGCGCGGGCCGCGTGCTGTTCATCCGCGACGGCGAGGTGTTCCACCAGATTTACCGCGGGCAGTCCACCGACGAGCAGCTCTATCAGAAGATCTCCGACACGCTGACCATGCTTGCGACGGGCGGTGAGCGGCAGTGAAGAAGCTCCTCTATCCCCGGCTGGCCTGGACGGGCATCCGCAAGAACAAGCGGCTGTATGCGCCCTACCTGCTCACCTGCGCCGGCATGGTCATGATGCACTATATCATCACAGCGCTGTCCTACTCCGACGCGGTGCACGACCTGCGGGGCGGCAGCACTATCACCGCGATGCTGAGCATGGGCAGCTGGATCATTGCGCTGTTCTCTCTGATCTTTCTCTTTTACACCAACTCCTTCCTGATCCGCAGGCGCATGAAGGAATTCGGCCTGTACAACATCCTGGGCATGGGCAAGGGCAACATCGCCCGCATCCTGGTCTGGGAGAGCCTGATCAGCGCCGCGCTGACCCTGCTCACAGGTCTGTTCGGCGGCTTTGCGCTGTCGAAGCTTGCCGAGCTGGGCTTGGTGAACATCATGAAGGGCGAGGTAAGCTACCGCGTCGAGCTGTCGATGCAGGCCGTGCTGACCACGATTCCGGTATTCTGCGCGATCTTTGCGCTGATCCTGCTGGCGGGACTGATCCGCATCGGCAGAACCGACGCCATCGCCCTGCTGCGCAGTGAGAACGCCGGTGAGAAGCCGCCGAAGGCCAACTGGTTCCTGGGCGTGCTGGGCGCGCTGCTGCTGGGCGGCGCTTACTGGCTGGCAGTGAGCATCAAGGATCCCATGTCCGCCCTGATCTGGTTCTTCGTGGCGGTGGCCATGGTGATTCTCGCCACCTACCTCTTGTTCATCTCCGGCTCGGTGCTGCTCTGCCGGGCACTCCAGCGCAGCAAGCGCTACTACTACAAGCCGAACCACTTCGTGTCGGTGTCCTCCATGGCCTACCGCATGAAGCGCAACGGCGCAGGCCTCGCCTCCATCTGCATTCTGGCGACCATGGTGCTGGTGATGCTCTGCTCCACCTCCTGCCTGTACTTTGGCTCAGAGGATTCCCTGAACACCCGATATCCCATGGATCTCACCATCGATCTGCTCTTCCCCCGCGTCGTCGGCAACAACGATACTGCGCTGGAGATCGTGCGCTCCACCACCATGCAGGCCTGTGCGGATCACGGCGTGGCCCCCGATCAGGTGACGGAGTACCGCCACGCGGAGATCACCGGCTGTCTCAAGGGCACGCAGCTCGACCCCGATCCCGCCAACTTCGAGTACGATTCCGTCGATGTCTACGGCGACGTGCGCGTGCTCCACTTCATCCCCCAGGAGGACTACAACGCCTTTGCGGGTACAAATGAGGTTCTGAGCCCGGGCGAGGCGCTGCTCTATGCCACGCGCAACCCCTACAGGGCGGACGAGCTCACCATCCTCGGCAGCGCAAGTCTGCGCATCGTGAAGCAGCTTGATTCCTTCCCGGTGGACGGCGGCGCAGCCATGGACATGTTCTCCCACCTGATCCTCGTCGTGCCGGACTTCGAGGGGATACTCGAACCCCTCTCCGGCCTGACCAACGCCCGGGGCGATCGGCTGCTGGACGTGAAGTGGTTCTACGGCGTGGACATGCACGTGGAGGACGAGGTGCAGATGGCGATCTGGGACGACGTATGGGACAGGCTGGGCGAGCGCCTGGACGCTGCGGGCGAAGGGGCCGTGGGCTTCAGCATCGAGAGCCGGTCCGCAAATCGCGACGACTTCTACGGCACCTACGGCGGGCTGTTCTTTCTGGGCATCATCCTGAGCATCGTGTTCCTGTTCGCCGCCGTGCTCATCATCTACTACAAGCAGGTGACCGAGGGCTTTGAGGATCAGAAGCGCTTCGAAATCATGCAGAAGGTGGGCATGACCAAGCGGGACATCCGAAAGAGCATCAATTCGCAGCTGCTGACCGTGTTCTTCCTTCCGCTGATCTCTGCGGGCGTGCACCTGGCCTTCGCCTTCCCGATGATCCGCAAGCTTTTGATGATGTTCAACCTGTTCAACCTGAAGCTGCTTATGTACACCACCACGATCAGCTACCTGATCTTTGCGCTGTTCTACCTCTTGGTGTACCGCATCACCTCCAACGCCTACTACGCCATCGTCAGCGACGGCAAGGCGGAATAAATCATATCAGGGGCTACCTCAAAGCGTTCTCACCGTTTCGGGGCAGCCTCTCGCTTTGCTTTGCGGCGGGGTGAGGGCACCCCGCCCTACGGAGATGTGGGGGGCTGACGCCGGGCGATTGATCGGAAGCATCTGGCCGCGTTGCATCCGTCGCCGCAAAGTGGTATAATCTATGCAGATTGTACAAGGAGGTCGCCCATGCCCGCCTATGAGCTGACGGTACGCATCGCGGAGAAGGACGCAGGCCGCAAGATCAAGTACTTCGCGCGCAGTGAAATGAAGATTTCCTACAGCCAGTACTGCGCCATGAAGGCCTGCGACGGTCTGCGGGTGAACGGCATTCCGGTGCACGCCAACTACCTGCTGCGTTTGGGCGACGTAGTGACAGCTGTGCTGCCCGAGTCCGGCGGGAACAAGGAGGTTCTGCCGGAGAACCTTCCGGTGAACATCGTCTATGCGGACGATGACCTGCTGATCGTGGACAAGGACGCGCCGTTGGCCTGCCAGTGCACGCCGAAACAGCCGACGGGCACGCTGGAGAACCGCCTGGCCTGGCTGTACCGGGCGCAGGGCGACTTCGTGTTCCGCCCGGTGAACCGGTTGGATCGGGGAACCAGCGGATTGATGGCCGTCGCGCGCCACGCCCACGCCTATCAGCTGCTGCAAAGCCAGCTGCACACGCCGAACTTCGTGCGCGAATACCTCGCCGTGGTGGAGGGAGAACTCACGGGCGAGGGCTGCGTCGAGCTGCCCATCGCCAAGGAGGACGCTGCGACGGTGCGCCGCGTGGTCGATCTGGAGCACGGAAAGCCCGCCGTGACGCACTACCAGGCGCTGTCCTGCGGCAACGGGCGCACGCTGGTGCGGCTGCGGCTGGAGACCGGGCGGACGCATCAGATTCGGGTGCACATGGCGGCCATAGGCCATCCGGTGGCCGGGGATTTCCTCTACGGCCACGAGCTTGCGGAGCTGCCGGGGCGATTCGCGCTGCACTCCGCCGCCATTGAGCTGGATCAGCCGCTGACGGGTGCGCGCATATGCATCGAGTCTCCCCTGCCCGACGAACTGAGAATTTTATTGCAATGAACGATGTACAAGCCATCCTGAGCGCGCTGTCGGCCCTTCGCATCGGCCCGCAGCCCGAGGAATACGAGATTCACGACGCGGTCGCGCGGGCGCTGGACGCGGCGGGCATCGTCTACGTCCACGAGTGCAGGCTTCTGCCCGGGCGGCGCATCGACTTCGCCTGCGGAAGCGTGGGCATTGAGGTCAAAAAGGGTCGGCCCGACAGCCGCCGCCTTCGGGAACAGCTCCATCGCTATCTGGAACAGACGCAGCTCACGGCCATGGTTGTGGTGCTGCAGCGGCCCTGCCATCTGCCGGAATCCATCTGCGGAAAGCCGGTGCACGTGGTCGCGCTCAATCGCCTGTGGGGGGTCGCCTTGCATTGAACGATTTCTTTGAATTCACCTTCCCCGGGGACGAGACCCCGGCGGAGCCGCTTCCGCTCTATCTGCGGGATGCGGACAGCAGCGGTCACTGCTACGGCACTCTGTCCTACAACCGGCGCTCGAAGTGCTGGACGATCAAGGCCGAGCCCTGCGTGACGGAGCTGGCCAAGCGCCTCTTCCCCGGCTGCGACGGTCGGGGCCGGGGCGTTGCGCGCTTCACGGCGAACCGGCGGGTGATCGGCGACCTGAACTGGCTGATGCTGCGCTATCCGCTGGAGGTGCGCGAGAGCGACCGTGAGCGCTGGCACAGCGCGCTGGAGGAGGCCCGGGAGTACGCGATTCGACGGGAGCAGGCCCGCAGGATGCCGGAGTATGCCAATCCGCCGTCGGAGAGCTTCTCCGGGCAGCTGCTGGACTTCCAGCAGCAGGGGCTTGCCTTCCTGCTGTCCGCGCGTCGCTGTCTGCTGGCGGACGACATGGGTCTGGGCAAGACGGTGCAGGCGCTGGCGTTTTTGGCCACCACCGCGGCTTATCCCGCGATCATCGTGGCCCCGCCCCACCTGCTGCGCAACTGGCAGAGCGAGATCGCGCGCTTCCTCAATGAAAAGGGCAACCTGCGCGTGCACGTGATCCGGGGCCTCAAACCCTATCCCCTGCCCGAGGCGGACATTTATCTGATTCACTACCTGCTGCTGCGGGGCTGGAAGGACGTGCTGCCCGAGTGCGGCTTCCGCACGGTCATCTTCGACGAGATTCAGGAGCTGCGCCGCAACGGCACCGGCAAGTACAGCGCCGCCAGCCTGCTCTCCCAGGCCTGTGAGAACTGCATCGGCTTGTCCGGCACGCCCATCTACAACAACGGCGGCGAGATCTGGAACGTGGTGAACATCCTGGACTTCCACTTCCTCGGCGACTGGGAGAGCTTCTCCCGGGAGTGGTGCTACGGCTACAACAGCGCCATCGTGGCCAAGCCGGAGCTGCTGGGCGAGCATCTGCGCCGGGAGGGCCTGATGCTGCGCCGCCTGAAGGGCGATGTGCTCAAGGAGCTAGCTCCCAAGCGGCGGCTGGTGCAGGAGATCGACTGGGACGACAGCGTGTACCGGGAGCTGATGCTGCCCGTGGCCGAGCAGCTTAAGCTGCTGCGCAGAACCGACGATCCCGCACAGCGCGCCATCATCGAGGACGCGATCTGCCAGCGCCAGCGACAGGCCACCGGCATCGCCAAGGCGCCCTTCGTTGCGGCGTTCGTGCGTGCGCTGGTGGAGGGCGGCGAAAAGGTGCTGCTGATGGCCCACCACCACGCGGTGATGGACATCTACAAGAGCGAATTGAAGGGGCTCCATCCCCAGTTCATCACCGGGCGCGAGACCGAGCAGCAGAAGGAGCGCGCCGCCGACAGCTTCATGCAGGGCAAGACCGACCTGTTGTGCATCAGCCTGCGCAGCGCAAGCGGCCTGAACCTCCAGCGCGCAACCTGCGTGGTATTCGGCGAGCTGGACTGGTCGCCCGCCGTGCACTCCCAGGCTGAGGACCGCGCCCACCGCATCGGCCAGCAGGATTCCCTGCTGTGCTACTACCTGGTCTCGCCGAGGGGCTCCGACCGGGACATGCAGGACGCGCTTGGCCTGAAGGTCAGCCAGTTCGTATCCCTGATGGGCGACGCGCAGCCCAGCAGCGAGGACGCGCTGATGCAGCAGTCCTTCGCCCGGGAGCGCATCCGCCGCCTGGTGGAGCGCCTGGACGTGGAGGATGGCGCTGCGTCCGACAAACAGGCATAGTTTTGGCCCGATTCCATTGCGGAACCGGGCCATTTCTTGTGTTGCATCAGTAGACGATGACTTTGGTCTGCGCCGGGCAGTTCTGGTAGATCCACTTCGCGTCCTCCACGCTCAGGCGTACGCAGCCGTGGGAGGCCTTGCGACCGAGGTTGTTCACCGAACTCTGGGTCACGGGGCCGTCCTTCTCGTTGTAGAGCACCGAGTGGAACATGATGTCGCCCTCGATATAGTAGGCGTACTGGGCCCAGCACTGGTACTTCTTGAAGTAGTGCCAGCGCGCGCCGGGGCCGGTGGTGGACTGGAAGGTGCCCGTGGGCGTAGGCGTGGCGTCCTTGCCGGTGGAGCACTTCATGGTGCGCACCAGCACGGTGTACTCGTTGTTGTCGTCCAGGCCGTAGGCGTACACGCGCTGATCCTTGGTGGAAACCTTCAGCACGTAGGGTTTCAGCGCCTTCTGCGCGTCGCCGGAGAAGAGCACCCGCAGGGTGTCCGCGTCCGCCGTGCCGGTCTGGCTCAGCTTGTGCTGCTTCTGGAAGGCCAGCACCGCCTCCTTCGTCACTGCGCCGTAGCTGCCGTCCAGCGTTCCATAGAAGAAGTTCAGTCCGCTCAGTCTGCGCTGGAGGCGAATCACGTCGTCGCCCGAGGAGCCGCCGCCCAGCTCGCCCGGCACCACCGGGAAGCTGTTCGAGTAGAAGATGTCCAGCAGGATGGGATCGGCAACGCCGTCCACCACGGTGGTCAGGCGGTCGCTCACGTCCGCATCCGCAGCGAGGGTGGGATCCGCCGCCTTGACGGCCAGCGTCTCGATGCC
>JBJEJN010000176.1:0-7023 GCA_051878085.1 Aristaeellaceae bacterium
TCCTGCTGCAGACCTTCTTTGCCAACCCCATCGCAGGCCCCTTCGTGCTGGGCATTTCCTCCGGCGCAAAGATGGTGGTGGCGCTGACGATGATCTACTTCCTCGACCACTTCAACCGCGTGTCCTCCTGGACGATGGTCGCCGCCGCCTTCATCGGATCTCTATTGTCGGTGGGCTTCATCCTGCTTTTGTCCCGTCGGCTCAAGCACATGGCGGTGCTGCTGGTGGCAGGCATCATGATCGGCTACATCTGCTCCGCCGTCACCGATTTCATCATCACCTTCGCGGAGGATTCCGACATCGTCAACCTCCACGGCTGGTCGCAGGGCAGCTTCTCCGGCATGAGCTGGGACGGCGTGGTCATCGCCACGATCATCGTGGGCCTCACCTCCGCGCTGGTGTTTCTGCTGTCCAAGCCCATCGGGGCCTATCAGCTTGGCGAGGCCTACGCACAGAGCATGGGCGTGAACATCAAGCTGTTCCGCGTGGCGCTGATCGTGCTCTCCAGCATCCTCTCCGCCTGCGTCACCGCCTTCGCAGGGCCGATCTCCTTCCTGGGCATCGCCGCGCCCCATCTGGTCAAGCGCAGCCTGAACACCTCCCGCCCGCTGGTGGTCATCCCGGCCACCTTCCTGGGCGGCGCGGTGTTCTGCATGGCCTGCGACCTGATCGCCCGCACGGTGTTCGCCCCCACGGAACTCAACATCAGCACCGTGACCTCCATCTTCGGCGCGCCGGTGGTCATCGGCATGATGCTGCGCCGCCAAAAGGAGAAATAGCCGTGGCTGCATATTACTTTCAGACGAAGAACCTCGCCGTGGGCTACGACGGCCAGACCCTGATCCGCGACATCACCATCGGCGTGGAGAAGGGCGAGATCGTCACCCTCATCGGCCCCAACGGCGCGGGCAAATCCACCATCCTCAAGAGCATCACCCGGCAGTTAAAAACCATCGCCGGAACCGTGGTCATTGACAACGCGGAGCTGAAGCACTTATCCTTAAAGGAGCTGGCCACCCGCATGGCCGTGGTGCTCACCGAGCGCATGAAGCCGGAACTGATGACCTGCCGGGACATCGTGGCCACCGGGCGCTATCCCTACACGGGCCGTCTGGGCATCCTTACCCCTGAGGACGAAGCAAAGGTCGATTCCGCCATGGAGGCCGTGCACGCGCTGGAGCTCTCCGACCGGGACTTCAACGCCATCAGCGACGGCCAGCGCCAGCGCATCCTGCTGGCCCGGGCCATCTGTCAGGAGCCGGAGATCATCATTCTGGACGAGCCCACCTCCTTCCTGGACATCCGCCACAAGCTGGAGCTGCTGACCATCCTGCGCGGCATGGCCAAGGAGAAGGGCATCACGGTGATCATGTCGCTGCACGAGATCGACCTGGCCCAGAAGGTCTCCGACAAGATCCTCTGCGTCAAAGGCGAGACCATCGACACCTACGGTACCCCCGAGGAGGTCTTTGACGAGGGCAACATCCGCGCACTCTACGACATCGAGCAGGGCTTCTTCGATCCCTGCTTCGGCAGCATCGAGCTGCCCCGGCCCGTGGGCGAACCCCGGATCCTGGTGCTCTCCGCCTGCGGAACGGGCATCCCGGTCTACCGGGCCTTACAGAAGCGGAACCTCCCCTTCTGCGCGGGCATCCTGTACACCAACGACCTGGACTACCGCCTTGCGCGGCTACTGGCAAGCGAGGTCGTGTGTGAAAAGCCCTTCCATGAGATCGGCGACGCGGCATTCCAGCGCGCGATGGAGCTGGTGCATAAGTGCGATACCGTGATCGACGCGGGCGTAACAATCGGCCCCTGCAACCGGCGCATGGAGGAAATTCTGCGCGCGGCGGAGAAGGAAAACAAACGCAAGAGGAAGATCGAAGCATGACGTTCTTCAAGTGGAACATCGCAGCGATGCTCATCGGCTTTGCGCTGGATCTGTGCATCGGCGACCCGGAGGGCTGGCCCCATCCGGTGATCTGGATCGGCAAATATATCTCCTTCATGGAAAAACGGCTGCGCGCGCGGGGCGGAAACCTGCGGCGCGGCGCAGTATGGCTCACCGCCTCCACGGTGCTTCTCAGCATGGCCGCAACAGCGGTCGTGCTGTTTGTGCTGTATCTGATCGATGAAATTGCGCTGCTGATCGGCATGGGCCTGATCGCCTGGACGGCGATTTCGGCCAGGTGCCTTGCGAAGGAGGGCCGGGGCGTGGCCCAGGCGCTGCGCATCTCGCTGGAGCGGGGCCGGAAGCAGGTCGGGCGCATCGTGGGTCGCGACACGAGCTGTCTTTCCGAAGAGGAAATCATCAAAGCTACCGTGGAGACCGTGGCCGAGAACACCACCGACGGCGTGATCGCGCCGATGCTCTGCCTGATCCTCGGCGGGCCGATCCTCGCCATGGGCTTCAAGGCCGCCAGCACACTGGACTCCATGGTGGGCTATCTGGACGAAAAGTACCGGGATATCGGCTGGTCGAGCGCGAAGCTGGACGATCTTTTGAACTTCATCCCCGCGCGTCTGACGGGACTGATGCTGTGCCTGGTCGCACCGCTGTGCCGCCTGGACGGGAGGAACGCCCTGCGCATCCTGAAGCGCGACCATGCCAACCACTTAAGCCCCAACTGCGCCTGGAGCGAGGCCGCTGCGGCGGGTGCGCTGCACGTGCAGCTGGGCGGCACGCACACCTACTTCGGCAAGCCCATCGAGAAGCCCACCATCGGCGACGACGACCGGGCGGTGGAGCCTAACGACATCCTGCGCACGAACCGCCTGCTGTACGCCTCCGCGTGCCTGTTGGCGCTGGTTACCGCGATCCTGGAGGTGATCCTGTGAAGGTTCTGCGCGAGGGCTTCACCACCGGGAGCTGCGCCGCTGCGGCAGCGCTGGCCTGCTGCCTGTGGCAGAGGGACGGCGCGTGCCCCAATCAGGTGCGCATCACCGTGCCCGAGGGCCGGGACTACGTGCCGCAGATTCTCTCCCACCCCGACGGCAGCTGCGGGGTGCTCAAGGACAGCGGCGACGACCCGGACATCACGAAGGGCATGGAGGTCATCGCCCGGGTGGAGCTTCTGTCCGGCGAGGGTGAGATCGAATTCTGCGCCGGAGAGGGCGTGGGCACGATCACCCAGGACGGGCTCAAGATTCCCCGGGGTCAAGCAGCGATCAACCCGGTGCCCCGGCAGATGATCGCGGACGCGGTGCGCAGCGTGTACGGCAGCCGCGCCGCGCGGGTCACCATCTCCATCCCCGGCGGGCGGGAGATCGCGAAGAAGACCTTCAATCCGCGCCTGGGCATCGTGGGCGGGCTGTCCGTGCTGGGAACCAGCGGCGTGGTGCGCCCCATGAGCGAGGAGGCCCTGAAGGATTCACTGTACGCGGAATTGAAGATGCGCGCGCTCCAGGGCCGCGACCATTTGATCTTCACCTTCGGCAACCAGGGCGAGGAAGCGATGCACGCGCTGTACCCGGACATGTGCATCGTGCAGGTGAGCAACTACCTGGGCTTCATGCTGGATTCGGCGCTGGAGCTGGGGATCAAACGAATCCTGATCGGCGGACATCCGGGGAAGCTTGCCAAGGTGGCGGCAGGCCTGATGCAGACCCACAGCCACACCGGCGATGCGCGCCGCGAGGCCATCGTGACTCAGCTTGCGCTGATGGGCGCGCCGATCCCCCTGATGGAAAATGTGTACGCCGCCGTGACCACCGACGCGGCCATGGAGCTGATTCATGCGGCGGGCTATGACGGCGTGTGGAACCGCCTGGCGAAAGCCGCGCAGCGCTATTGCAGTCTGCGGGTGCGGGGCGAAATTCAGATTGAAATCGTGTTTGTCGACGGGCATGGATCCGTGCTGGGCAGATGCGTGGAGGACGAGAAATGAACCACGGTGGAAACGTCTGGCAGGGCGGCGCGCCCTCGGACTGGCTGGATTATTCCGCCAACCTGCGCCCGGAGGGCGCGCCCCGGTGGGTACGGGACGCGCTGACGGCGGGCATGGAGAATATTCGCTACTATCCCGACCCGACGATGCGCCGCGCGAGAGTGGCACTGGCCGAATACCTGGGCCTCGATGCGGCGCAGGTGCTGCCCACGGCGGGCGGCATCTCCGCCATCGATCTCACGGCCCAGCTGAGCGCCACCGGTGCGCTGCTGGCTGCGCCCTGCTTCGGCGAGTACGAGATGCTCTGCACCCGCCACGGCCTGCGTGTCAAAAAGGCAAGTCTGCTGCGCACAAAGCACGAGATCGGCGACCCTGCCGCGCAGCTGAAGGACGCACTGTTCGAGGGCGCGCTGGTCTACCTGTGCAATCCACTGAACCCGGTGGGCGCGGTCTTCACCCGGGATCAGGTGGAAACCCTGCTGCGTCAGGTGGAGAATACGCGCGGCTGGCTCGTGGTGGACGAGGCATTCATCGAATACTGCCCGCAGCACTCGGTGGTCGAGCTGATCGCCCATCATCCCCGGCTGCTGGTCACCGGCTCGATGACCAAGATTCTGGGCATCCCGGGCGTGCGGCTGGGCTACCTGTGCGGACAACAGGAGGTCATCGACCAACTCTCCGGGCGGCAGATCACCTGGGAGCTGAGCTGCTTTGCGGAGGCCGTGGCCTGTGCGCTGCCGGAGCACCGGGAGGACATCCTTTCGGACGGCGAAACCAACGCCCGCCGCCGGGAGCAGCTCCGCGCGGGGCTGGAAAGGCTGGGCATCTTCGTCTATCCCTCTGAGGCGGCGTTTGTGCTGGCGGACTTCGGCCGTCCGGTTGCGCCGCTGGTGAAATTTCTGAAGAATAAGCACATCCTCGTGCGGGAGTGCATGAACTTTGACGGCCTTAACGACGGTCGGCATCTGCGGCTGGCGGTGAAGGACGAGGCATCCAACGAACGATTGATTGAAGCATTGCGGGAGGCGATGGTATGCGCGGAAAATCTCTGATGTTCCAGGGGACGGGCTCCTCGGTGGGCAAGTCCATGCTTTGCGCGGCGGTGCTGCGGATTCTGAAGCAGGACGGCCTGCGGGTCGCGCCCTTCAAGGCGCAGAACATGGCGCTGAACTCCTTCGCCACCTTGGAGGGGCTGGAGATGGGCCGCGCGCAGGTCACCCAGGCGGAGGCCGCAGGCGTGGAGCCCTCGGTGCGCATGAACCCGGTGCTGCTCAAGCCCACCTCCGATCGGCGCAGCCAAGTGATCGTGAACGGCAAGCCCATCGGCACCATGTCCGCCATGGAGTACGACGGCTTCAAGCCCCGGCTGCGGGAGATGGTGAAGGAGACCTACGACGCGCTGGAGGACAGCGTGGACGTGGTGGTGATCGAGGGCGCGGGCAGTCCCGCCGAGATCAACCTGAAGGAGGGCGACATCGTCAACATGTCCATGGCGAAGTCCGCCGACGCGCCGGTGATCCTGATCGGCGACATCAACCCCGGCGGCGTGTTTGCCTCGCTGTACGGCACGGTCAAGCTCCTGGACGCGGACGAGCAGGCCCGCATCAAGGGCATCGTCATCAACAAGTTCCGGGGCGACGTGAAGATTCTGGAGCCGGGGCTTCGCATGCTGGAGGAGCTGCTGCACATCCCGGTGATCGGCGTGATTCCCTGGATGGACGTGGACATCGAGGACGAGGACAGCGTCACCGAGCGCTTCCAGCGCAGCGCCGGACAGGGTCAGATTCGCGCGGCCATCGTGCAGCTGCCCCACATCTCGAATTTCACCGACTTCAGCCTGCTGGCGGGCGAACCGGACGTGTGCGTGAGCTACGCCAGCCGCCCGTCGGAGCTGAAGGACGCGGATATCATCCTGCTGCCGGGCACCAAGAACACCATCGAGGACCTGAACTGGCTGAAGCAGCGGGGCTTGGCCGACGAGATCGTGCGCCACGCACGCAGCGGCGGCATGGTGATCGGCATCTGCGGCGGCTACCAGATGCTGGGCGAGACGCTGCGGGACCCGCTGCACACCGAGTCCCGCATTCCAGAGATGGCGGGTCTGGGGCTGCTCAACTTCGACGTGTGCTTCAACGCCGAAAAGCGCACGGTGCAGGCCCACGGCGCGATCAGCTGCGAATCCGGCTGGCTGCATGCGCACGACGGTCTGATGCTGGACGGCTACGAGATTCACTCCGGCGAGAACAGCTTCGGCCCCGGCTGCGTGCCCTTCCTCTATCTGAACGGACGCGCGGAGCCGGACGGCGTGACCAACCAACAGGGCAACGTGCTGGGCAGCTACCTCCACGGCATCTTCGACACCGGCGCGTTCTGGCGGGCGGTGGTCAACCACCTGCGCGCAGAGAAGGGTCTGGACGCGAACACCGCTGCGGTGCTCACCATGGAGCAGTTCCGCGACCGGGAGTTCGACCGCATGGCCGCCATCGTGCGGCAGAACCTGGACATGGACGCGGTATACAAGATCATTCGGGGCGAGGACGTGCCCTGCGGGCGGTGGGAGGATGAATAGAGCACTTCCCCGGCTGCTGATCGCCGGAACCGGCAGCGGCTGCGGCAAGACCACGCTGGTCTGCGCCATCCTGCAGGCGCTGAAGAATCGCGGCTGCTCCGTCGCGTCCTTCAAGTGCGGCCCGGACTACATCGACCCCATGTTCCACAGCGAGGTCATCGGCGCGCCCAGCGCCAACATCGACCTGTTCTTCTCCGAGCCATCCACCGCGCGGATGCTGTTTGCACGGCACGCCGCTGATTTGAACCTCATCGAGGGCGTGATGGGCTACTACGACGGCCTGTCCATGGACGATCCCCGCGCCTCCGCCTGGGACGTGGCGCGCACGCTGGAGGCTCCGGCGGTGCTGGTGGTGAACGTGCGGGGCATGGCGCTGTCAGCTGCGGCGGTGGTGAAGGGCTATCAGAGCCTGCGCAGCCCGAGCAACATCGCGGGCGTGATCCTCAACCGCGCCACGCCCATGAGCTATCCGGGGCTGAAGCGGGCCGTCGAGCGGGAGTGCGGCATACCTGTCTACGGCTACCTGCCCGCCTGCCCGGAGTGCGCGCTGGAGAGCCGCCATCTGGG
>JBJEJN010000177.1:0-6857 GCA_051878085.1 Aristaeellaceae bacterium
CTGGACACCCTGATTAAGAGTCAGGTGCTCTACCAACTGAGCTAAAGGTGCATGTCCTGTCGACTCGTATATAATACATCAGAACAGGATTTTTGTCAACACATTTCTATGTTAACTTTCCGCTTCACATCACCTGTCAGAGCACGAAGTGATCCAGCAGGTAGATCAGCACCAGATGCGCCGGATAGAAGCCATAGAACAGCCACTTGGGCAGCTTGATGCCGGAATTGGTGCGGATGTAGATCAGCGGCAGCGCCAGGATCGCGAAGGTCTGTATGCCGAAGCTGACCCCGAACAGGCTGTAACCGCTTCCCCTCATACCCCACCAGAGCATGAATGCCAGCACGCAGGGCAGGGACAGCCAGCGCCTGGTGCACAGCAGGTAGAACAGCAGCATCAGCACAATGCCGCGCATGCCGTAGTCCAGCTTGCCCTGAATCAGCCAGCACAGGATGAACACCGCCGCGGTAAAGACCAGCTGGCGCTCTCGGATCGTCCAGATCAGGATCAGCCCCATGGACAGCGCCACCAGGATGCTGGGCTTGTTCCAGCTGTAAATATAGAAGTTCCAGACCGCCTGCAGCGGCTTCTCCGCAAAGGAAACGGCGTACATCTGCTGCACGCTGTGCCCCATGGACACAGCGTACAGCGGCTGCGAGATCAGCGCCAGCAGCACAATGCGCTTGAGATAGTTCAGCGGATTGCGCGTGTAGACGCAGCCTGCGGCCAGGCAATAGGCGTAGATCGGGAAGGCAATCCGGCCGATGATGCGCATCACGGGATACTGCGGAAACAGCATCTTGCCCGCGTGGTCGCACAGCATGGTCAGCATAGCAACCAGCTTCAGCAGGTTCGTGTCCCGGTTCAGCGCCACCTCGGCGGGTGCAAAGGGCCATGGAATGCTCAGATCGCGTCTCTTGCCTGACATGGGAATCTCACTTTCGGTTCAAATGATTATGCGCTCTTCAATGCCTCCAGCGCCAGCAGCAGCGAGCCTGCCGCGCCCGCATTGTCGCCCAGCGCCGGGGGAACGATGTAATTGTCGATGTCCTCCAGGATCGCGCTGTGGGCCACGTAGCCGTTGAGCAGCTCCAGCGTGCGCTTGCGGATCTTGGGGAACAGGTGCAGCTGGTGCATCACGCCGCCGCCCAGCACGATCTTCTTCGGGGAGAGCACGACGATGGTGTTGACGCACATCTGCGCCAGATACTCCGCCTCCACGTCCCAGGCAATGTGCTCCGGGGGCAGCTCCTTGGCGGACACGCCCCAGCGCTTCTCGATGGCCGGGCCGTTGGCCATGCCCTCCAGACAGCCGTCGTGGTAGGGACAGAAGCCCTTCGGCGCGGGATCGTCCTTCACGGGGCGCAGCAGCATGTGGCCCATCTCGGGGTGCACCAGGCCGTGCAGCAGCTTGCCGCCCACCACCGCGCCGCCGCCGATGCCGGTGCCAATGGTGTAGTACACGAGGGAATCCAGGCCCTTGCCCGCGCCGATGCGCGCCTCAGCCAATGCGGCGCCGTTGACGTCGGTATCGATGCCCACCGGCACCTTCAGCTCCTCCAGCAGCGTGCGGCGCAGCGGATAGTTGGCCCAGCCGGGCTTGGGTGTGGTGGTGATGTTGCCGAAATCCGGGCTGGTCTCGTCCAGATTCAGCGGGCCGAAGCTGCTGATGCCCAGCGCCTCGATCTTCTTATCCTTGAAGTAGCCGATGATGTCCGGCATGGTCTCCTCAGGCATGCGCGTGGGAAAGCTTGCGCGCTCAAACACGTTGCCATTCTCGTCGCCGATGGCGCAAACCATCTTGGTTCCGCCCGCTTCAAGTGCTCCAAGAAGCATACTCTCATCCTCCATCTGTGTATACTTGTGCGGCGTCATTCGCCGTCATCGTTGAAAATGGTATCCTTGTTCGGATCGTCCTTGGGCGCGAGGGGCAGGGTAATCAGGAACTCAGTGCCCTCGCCCAGCTTGGAATGCACCTCGATCTCGCCGTTCATGGAGCGCACGATGTGCTTGACGATGGCGAGGCCCAGACCGGTGCCGCCCATCTGGCGGGAACGGCCCTTGTCCACGCGGTAGAAGCGCTCGAAGAGCCTCGGCAGGTTCTCCTCCGCGATGCCGATGCCGGTGTCGGAGATGGCCACATTGGCCTCCACGCCGTTGGAGAACACCTGCACGGTGACGGAGCCGCCGGGCTTGTTGTACTTGATCGCATTCTCGATCAGGTTGATCAGCATCTGCTCCACCCGGTCGGAGTTGCCCATGATGTTGACCGGCTCCCTGTTCAGGTGGCAGTTGATGGTGACCTCCTTCTCCCCCGCGTGAATGGAGAGCATGTCGGCCACGTCGTAGGCCATCTTGTCCAGGCGCAGGCGCTCGATGGACACCTCGTCGTTGCCGGACTCCAGCTTGGAGATGGACAGGATGTCGTTGATCAGGCGCGTCAGGCGCTCGGTCTCCAGCATGATGATGCGCAGGAACTTGTGGGCCATCTCGGGATTGTCGATGGCGCCGTTCTCCAGGGTCTCCACAAAGCCGCGGATGGACGTCAGCGGCGTCTTGAGCTCGTGGGACACGTTTGCGGCGAAGTCGGTGCGCACCTGCTCCAGGCGGCGGATCTCGGTGATGTCCTCCACCATGGCCAGCGCACCCACCACCTGACCGTCGTTGCGCATGGGCGACACGTACAGCCTGAGCGGACGGTGTCCGCGACCCACGGCCGTTCGCGCCGCGACCTCGTTGGTGTACACGCCGCCCTGGCGCATCGCTTCATTAAATACGTCGTCCAGGCGCACGTCCTTGGAGGCCTCGCTCACCAGCCGGCCCTCGGGATTTCCGATGATGCCCAGCAGCTTCTTGGCGATGGGCGTGACCAGGATGACCTTCAGGTTGCCGTCCACGGCGATGATGCCGTTCTGCATCTGGTTCATCACCACGCTCAGCGCGTGGTTGCGGCTGGCCTGCCGGAGCACCCGATCCTGAATGCGGCCGACGATGGCGTTGAACACCTGCACGTCCTGATCATCGGTCTGGCCCTCGATGCGGCTGTCGTACTTGCCCTCGGAGAAGGCGTCCAGCGTGGATGTCATCTGACCGAGCAGCAGCTCCTTGCGGTGCAGCTTGCGCAGCACAGTCAGCACATAGAGCAGCAGCGCCAGTAGCACAACTGAGAAGATCAGCAGGTATTTGTTGCCAAGGAAGATGGCAAGCCCCGTCGTCCTGACTCTGGAGAGAAGCAAAAAAGCGCCATCCTCAAACTGATAGATGGCGTAGATAGCTTCCTTGCCCTCGGCATTTTTGCGGGAATACACGTGCACGGTTCCGGTGCCTGCGACCTCAAGATCCTCCTCCGCCAGGGGCAGCATGCTGCCGTTTGAGGCATGCGCAACGCTTCCATCGGCGTTGTACAGGCCGAAGGAAATGTCCCTGTCCTCGTGCGAGAGCGACTTGAGGACGCTTATGCGCTCCTCTGCGGATTCATTTTCCAGCGTCGCTCCGCTCGTCTGACAGGCCAGGCGGATTCCATCCTGATAATCCTTGTTCTCTTTTTGCGCCAGAACCGAACAGCTTTGGGTCAGCAAAATGCCGAGCAAAACCAGTGACAACAGGGTTACAATGGATGCAACCCTTGTTTTCATAGGCGATTCTCCTGACGGTCGTTGAACTTATAGCCTACGCCACGGATGGTTTCGATATAGTGCGCATCATCGCCGAGCTTCTGACGAATGTGACGAATGTGAACGTCCACCGTGCGGGTCTCGCCGTAGAACTCGTAGCCCCAGATGCGGTCGAGCAGGAAGTCGCGGGTGAGAACCTTGCCGCGGCTGAGCACGAGCAGCTTGAGCAGTTCGAACTCCTTCAGCGTCAGCGAGAGCTTTTCGCCATTGCGGAAGGCCTCATAATTTCCGACGTCGATGGTCAGGCTGCCCACGTGCAGAATGCCCTCTTCCTCGTTCTGCGGCGCGGCGCGGCGCAAAAGCGCCTTCACGCGCGCGATCAGTTCGCGAACGGAGAACGGCTTGGTGATATAGTCGTCCGCGCCCAGCTCCAGGCCCAGAATCTTGTCCACCTCGTCGCCCTTTGCGGTCAGCATAATGATCGGAATGTCTGCGGTCGTCGGAGCGCTCTTCAGGCGGCGGCACACCTCCATGCCGTCGATGCCGGGGAGCATAATGTCCAGCAGGACCATCGCAGGACGCTCATGCGCACAGACCACGAGCGCATCCTCACCAGTAGCGGCAGTTACAACCCGGTAGCCGCCTGCTTCGAGATTGAACGAAAGCAGTTCGAGAATATGAGCCTCGTCGTCAACGGCCAGAATCAGTTCGTTTGCCATGTGCGTATCCTCTTTCCTTCTTGTATATTGGTCATCTGGCGGCGCCTGCGCCGTCAGCGGTACCCGGTTCAAAATCGGAGAGCAGCTTGTTGAGTTCATCCCGGAAGGTCTGAATGTCGCGGAACTGGCGGTAAACCGAGGCAAAGCGCACATAGGCGACCTCATCCAGCGCCTTCAGGCCATCCATCACGAGCTCCCCAATCATGATGCTGGTGATTTCCGAATCGGACTGCGCATAGAGCTTCTGCTCGATGTCGCGCGCGAGGCGGTCGATGCTGCTCAGGGGCACGGGCCGCTTTTCGCAGGCCTTGATGATGCCGGAGCGCAGCTTGTTGATGTCAAACTGCTCGCGGGTCTGATCCTTCTTCACCACAATCAGCGGAACCAGATCGATGCGCTCATAGGTTGTAAACCTGCGCCCGCACTTTTCGCATTCCCTGCGGCGGCGGATGCTGGTTCCATCTTCACTCTGCCGGGAGTCGATCACGCGACTTTGCAGGCAGTTGCAAAAGACACACCTCATCTGGCTCTCACCTCATATACTCCTATTATACACAAAAAATAACGTTTCGTCTAGTCTTTTTTTGAAGAATGTTATTTTTCCATCTCAATCGTGCGACAGGCTTTACCTCAGTCGCACTGTGCGGTCACATCCTCGTGCAGCTCCACCAGAATCACGTCGTCGCCGATGCGCAGAATGCGGTTCCAGGGAACCATGCAGCCCTCCTTGTCCTGCTTGAGAAAGGTGAAGATGCCGCCGGGCACCGGCACCACCAGCGCGTCCACGCAGGCGGATTCATTGAGCACCAGATCGATGGGCTTGCCCAGACGGCGGCCGTCGCAGATGTTCACGACGTCCTTCTGCTTCAATTCCGTGAATGTCATCGCCATCGCCTCCGTCTCATTGTATGCGTTTTTCCGGGAAAATTGCGCCGTCGCAGATTCAAAACAGAACGGACAAGTTTCGACAAAACTTTCGTATTATAAATTCGACTTTCAAAATCGCTTCGTCAATTATTTCCGACCCCCGTCGTGCCGGGCAGAATCCTGTCGAAGCCTGTAGAATCGCCTCGAATCAAGGTATTTCGGAGGGGTATGACAGGCTTCGGGCATCCCCCATCCGCCGCGCGCGCCGCCGTGCAGAAATCCGCATTGGCGAAAAACGCGCACAAAAAGCTTGAAGTTAACGACAATCTCTCCTTGGAAGCAGGAAGCTTTTTCCATATGATAGGACATGGAAAGCGAGGTGCGCGGGATGTCCATCGAAGCCACTCTGCCCATCGATCTGCTCATGGACGCGTGCATCCTCACCGCAGTTCAGCTCGCGCTGGGACGGCTGCATGCGCGCAGGCTGCTCCGGGCGCTGCTGGTGCTCTGCCTCTATTCGATCCTCTCCGCCCTTCTTGGAAACCGCTTCCGCTGGCTGCGCAGCTGGCCCGGGCTGACTGCGGCCTGCCTGACCGCCGCCGCGCTGCTCACCGGCAGCCTGCGACCCCGGCGCGTGCTGGAGGCCGCCGCCTGCATGGGCGTGGCCGCGCTGGTGTGCGGTGGCTGCGCCGCCGCCAGCGGCGGGGGGCCGGGGCGCTTTTTGCCTGTGGCGGCGCTGGGACTGATCGTGCTGCTGGCGGTGCTCCGGCGAAGGCGGCATATCCGCTTCCGCTGGGACATAGAGCTGACCCTGGAGCGGGACGGGCTCCGCGCAGACTTCCCCGCACTGATCGACACCGGCAACCGCCTGCGGGAGCACAGAACCGGTCTGCCGGTGCTGATCGTGGAGGCGGCGGCGATGCCCCGGCTTGCGCAGCACGTGCAGGCGCTGGATGCGGACGAGCTGCGCCATCTTCCCTACGGCGCGCTGGGCGGTGCGGGCGAGCTGACCTGCTTCAGACCCGACCGCGTCCTCTTTCGCAGCAGCTCCGGCGCGCTGGTGGAGGCCCCTCCCTGCTGGGTGGCGATCTATCCGGGGCGCATTCCCGGGCGCGTGCGCGCGCTGGCTCCCCCGGAATTTGCCGAGGTTGCCGATCGCAGCGCGGACAAAAATTTCATACATCATTCTGTAAGGAGGTTCTGTTATGCCTTTCTCAAACGTGAGACAATCCATCTACGGCCTGGTCGTTCAGATCCGGAAGGGCTCGGTGTGCTACATCGGCGGCAGCGATCTGCTCCCGCCGCCGCTGACGCGCGAGGAGGAGAACAGCCTCGTGCGCAAGGTACACGCGGGCGACAGCGCGGCGCGCTCCACCATGATTGAGCGAAATCTCCGGCTGGTGGTGTACATCGCCCGCAAATTTGAGAACACCGGCATCAGCATCGAGGACCTGATCTCCATCGGCACAATTGGCCTGATCAAGGCGGTCAATTCCTTCAACCCAGACAAGAACATCAAGCTGGCAACCTACGCCTCGCGCTGCATCGAAAACGAAATTCTGATGGTGCTGCGCAAGACCAGCCGGTTGAAGCTGGAGGTGTCCTTCGACGAGCCGCTGAACACCGACTGGGACGGCAACGAGCTGCTGCTCTCCGA
>JBJEJN010000178.1:0-22140 GCA_051878085.1 Aristaeellaceae bacterium
ACCGCCTGATGGGCAACAGCCTGCTGGACATCATCGTGTTCGGCCGCAACGCCGGTCAGCAGGCCGCGAAGAAGGCCAAGGGCGTGACCGTGGGCAAGCTGAGCCTGGAGCATGTCAATAAGTATGAGGCGGAGCTGGAGAAGCTGGGCGTGAAGGATCAGGCCGCGTCTCCCAAGCTGCTGCCGGACTACACCCGCAAGTTTTAATTTCTGATTTTCGTTTCGCCGCCATGCAGGAAAGCGGCTGTGTGGCGGCGAAATACCCAATGTTTCAGAGTGACGAGATAGGAGGCGCCGGTTCATGAATTCGCTGCTCGCAGTATTCCTGATCGCAGCCCTGGGTTACTTCATCGGCGGCATTCGCATCAAGGGAATTGAATTGGGCACGGCCGGCGTGCTGCTGGTTGCCCTGGTTTTCGGCCATTTCGGCGTGGAGATTCCCTCCATCATCCGAAATTTCGGCCTTGCACTGTTCGTCTGCTCGGTGGGCTTCATCGCCGGGCCGAAGTTCTTCCGCGACTTCAAGAGCAACGCCGCAAGCTACATTCTGCTGGGCTTTCTCATCATCCTGTCCGGCGGAATCTGCGCGGTGCTGGTCTCGCTGATCGGCGGCATCCGCCCGGAGCTGTCCGTGGGCCTGCTCACCGGCGCGCTCACCAGCACGCCCGGCCTGGCTGCGGCGCAGGAGGCGGCGGGGGAGCTTGCGGATCTGGCCACCACCGGCTATGCCATCGCCTATCCCTTCGGCGTGATCGGCGTGGTGCTGTTCGTGCAGCTGGTTCCGCGCATCCTGAAGGTGGACATGGCGGAGGAGCGCGCCCACTTCGAGGCCGCGCACACCGCCAAGATCAAGAGATACGACGGATGGCTGTTCAAGTTTGACCAGGGCGGCTTCTTCGCCTTCATGATTGCGGTCGTGCTGGGCATCCTGCTGGGCAATGTGCACGTGCCGCTGCCCGGCGGCGCAAGCTTCTCGCTGGGCACCACCGGTGGCCCGCTGATCATGGGCCTGCTGTTCGGCCACTTCGCCCACGTGGGCCATCTGGATCTCACGGTTCCGGTGGAGGAGCTCAAGACCTTCCGCGAGTTGGGCCTGATGCTGTTCCTGATCGGCGCTGGCGTAAGCGGCGGCGCGGGCTTCGTGGAAACCCTACGCAGGGAGGGCGTGATCCTCTTCGTGTACGGCGCGATCATGACCCTGGTTCCGATGTTCGTGGGCTTCTTCGTGGCGAAGAAGGTGCTGAAGCTGCGGCTGCTGAACAACCTCGGCTCCATCACCGGCGGCATGACCTCCACGCCCGCGCTGGGCACGCTCATCAGCGTGGCCAAGACGGACGACGTGGCCTCCGCCTATGCGGCGACCTATCCCATCGCGCTGGTGGCGGTCGTGCTCTGCGCACAGTTTATTGTGATCCTGCTTGGATGAGGCCGGAGGGGATTTCCCGACCCATCCTGACGAAATAGGAGGTACGGATATGAAGATTCAGATTTGCGTTGGCAGCACCTGCCATCTTTGCGGTTCCAAGAAGGTCGTTACCCGCTTCCAGGAGCTGGTTGCGGAGAACAATTTGCAGGCAGAGGTTGAACTGTCCGGCAAGTTCTGCATGGGCAAGTGCGGCGAGGGCGTGAGCGTCATGATCGGCGACACCGTGTATTCCGTAAAGCCGGAGGAAGTGGACGAGTTCTTCAAGAACGAGGTTCTGGCAAAGCTCTAAAGAAAAGGCGCGCAAGACCGGCGGCTCCGATCGGGGGCTGCCGGTCTGTGCAATCCGCGCGGACTGCGCGTACGGGAGGTAAACATGAACCAGATCATCCGACTCAGCAATGTGGAGTGCAAGGACTGCTACAAGTGCATCCGCAATTGCCCGGTGAAGGCCATCCGCTACAGCGACGGCCACGCGGCGATCATCCAGGCGGAGTGCATCCTCTGCGGCGAATGCGTGGTCACCTGTCCGCAGCGGGGCGACTTCGTCGCCAGCCAGACCGAGGAGATTCGTTCGATCATCCGCAGCGGACGGAGGGTGGTGGCCAGCGTCGCGCCCTCCTTCATCTCCGATCTGCCCGTGGGCTCCATCGAGGGCATGCGCGCGACGCTCCAGAAGCTCGGCTTCTACGACGCTCAGGAGACCTCGCTGGGCGCGGAAATCGTCTCCCGGGAGTATGAGCGCATCATGCAGGAGAACGAGATGGATCTGCTGATCTCCAGCTGCTGCACCTCCGTGGTGATGCTGATCCAGCGCTACTATCCGGATGTGCTGCCGTACCTCGCCCCGGTGAAGAGCCCGATGCAGCTCCACTGCGAGATGCTCAAGCAGCAGTACCCCGACGCCTACACCGTGTTCATCGGCCCCTGCTACGCCAAGAAGGGCGAGGCGGAGCTGAGCGAGAGCGTGGACATGGGCATCACCTTCTACGAGCTGCGGGAGTGGATGCGCGAGGAAGGCGTGGAGCCGGTGCACATCGAGAACCACGATACCGGCAAGCGCGCGCGCCGCTATCCGCGCCAGGACGGCCTGGTGAAGTCCATGACCCCGGTGAAGGGCTGGAACCGCGTGGCCATCGACGGCGTGAACGACTGCATCGCGGCCCTCAGCGAGATTCGCCACGGCGGCGTGGAAAAGACCTTCCTGGAGATGACCGCCTGCGAGGGCAGCTGCGTCAACGGCCCCGCCATCCGCAAGAATCGCTACGAGAACCGCATTCGCGGCACCGTGGCGGTGAACGAGTACTCCGGAAACGACGACTTCGGCGTGACCACCGACATCCCGCTGCGCATGTACCACGACCCCGAGCCGGTGATGCGCCGCATGCCCACCGAGGAGGAGATTCAGGCGGTGCTGAAGAAGCTGGGGAAGGACACCCGCAAGACGGCCATCAACTGCGGCTGCTGCGGTTATCCCACCTGCCGCAAGATGGCCATCGCCATCTGCCGCGACATGGCCCAGCTGGACATGTGCCTGCCCTACGTGCGCGAGAAGGCGGAGTTCCACTCCCGCGAGATCATCGACAGCACGCTGGAGGCGGCGGATCAGCTGATCGACAAGCAGATGCGCGTGGTGCAGAACATCGCCTCGATCCTGGGCGAGAGCACCGCGGAGACCAAGGTAATGCTGACAAAACTGAAGGAAGCGGTACAGAGCGATGCATGAACTCTACACCGATACCGGCTGCATGACCCTGACCAAGTTCGGCGAGCAGCTCTGCGGGGACCACATCGAGTTCCGGCTGGATGACCACGTCTCCATCTGCGTGCTGGCCGACGGCCTGGGCAGCGGCGTCAAGGCAAATATTCTGGCCACGCTCACATCCCAGATTTTGGCGACGATGAGCGTGGGCGGCATGTCCATCGAGGACTGCGTGGACACCATCGTCCGCACCCTGCCCCAGTGCAGCGTGCGCCACGTCAACTACTCCACCTTCACCATCGTCAAGATTCGCGACCAGAAGTACGTGGAGCTCACCCGCTTCGACAACCCCCACACGGTGGTGCTGCGCGACGGCAAGAACTACGAATTCAAGTACCACTCCCGCATGATCGAGGACAAGCGCATCTTCTTCTCCAGCTTCGAGGCGCAGGAGAACGATGTGATTGTGGTCATGAGCGACGGCGCGATCTTCGCGGGTCTGGGCGGACAGTATCCCTTCGGCTGGGGGCGCGACAAGATCATCGAATATCTGGAGGAACACTACCGCTCGGACATGACCGCCAAGGGCGTGGCCATGCTGCTGGCCCGGGAGTGCAACCGGCTCTACGAGGGCAGGCCGGGGGACGACACCTCCTTCGCGGTGATGCGCGTTTGCGCCCGGGAGACGGTGAACCTGATGATCGGCCCGCCGTCCGCCATGAATCTGGATACGGAGATGGTGAGCCAGTTCTTCGCCTCCGAGGGCATGCACATCGTCTGCGGCGGCTCCACCAACCGCATCGCGGCGCGCTATCTGGGCAAGGAGGTGCATGCCAGCCTGAACTACGGCGAGAGCGACCTCCCGCCGATCTATTCGCTGGAGGGCGTTGACCTCGCCACCGAGGGCGTGGTGACCATCTCCAAGGTGCTGGAGTATGCCCAGGAGTACCTGGAGGGCACCCAGCTCAACCCTGTGTGGAAGCTCAACAGCGACGGCGCGGCCTGCATCGCCCACGCGCTGTTTGAGTACGCCACCGACGTGCACTTCTTCGTGGGCTGCGCCATCAACCCGGCCCACCAGAATCCCAACCTGCCCATCGCCTTCGGCGCGAAGTTCCAGCTGATCGACCAGCTGAGCAAGTGCCTGGAGAAGATGGGCAAGAAGGTCACGGTGCGCTTCTTCTGAGGCGAACCCCGGCCAGGCAACGAAAAGCTCCCTTCGCGCGAGACAGTCGATCCACAGGGCTGTCCGCGCGCAGGGAGCTTTTCATGTCCGGGGGATGCGGTGCGTAGTTCTTCGGCAGCTTTTTTTCTGCGAAGCACGATAAAGTGCTTGACAAATCTCATAAACAAGAATATTATTAGTATCGATAATGATAATGGAGGTGAAAACATGGGCAGGGACTTTGCAGACGTGATCATGAATCCGGTGCGGCAGCGCATCGCCCAGTATCTGATCCTGCACAGGACGGGAACGGTCAACGAGATCGCCGCCGCGCTCAGCGACGTGCCGCGGCCCAGCCTGTACCGGCACATGAACGTGCTGCTGGAGGCGGGCTGCATCGAGGTGGTCGCGCAGAAGAGCGTGCGCGGCGCGGTGGAGCGCACCTACGCGCTGGTGGAGCAGCCGATGGGCAATCCCAGCCAGCAGGAGGTGGCGGGGCTGATTCATGGGATATTGACCTCTGTGATGGCCAGCTTTGCGCGCTACTTTTCCCACGGGAATGTGGATCCGCAGAGGGATCTGCTGAGCGTGTCCTCGTCCACGCTGATGCTCTCCGACCAGGAGATGATGGAGATGCTCCAGCGCATCGGCGCTGTGTTCAACGACTACATTCAGAATCAACCCGGCGGGGAGCGCAAGCCCCGCAACATCGTATTTATTTCGGCCCCGGTGGAGGGGGAGAGGGAGTTGAAATCATGTTGAAGATCGATCATCTGAGCAAGACCTATCCCGGCGGCAAGCGGGCTGTGCAGGATCTGAGCCTGCACATCGAGCCGGGCGACATCTACGGCTTCATCGGCCACAACGGTGCGGGCAAGACGACCACGCTGCGCTGCGTGGCGGGCATCATCGGCTTTGACAGCGGCGAGATCCGGGTGGACGGGCACAGCGTGGCAAGCGAGCCGCTGGCCTGCAAGCGCAGCATGGCCTACGTGCCGGACAACCCCGACCTGTACGAGTACCTGACGGGCATCCAGTATCTGAACTTCATCGCGGACGTGTTCGGCGTGCCGGAGGCGGAGCGCACCGCAGCCTTCAATAAGTACGGCGACCTGTTTGAGATCACGGAGAACCTGGGCGATTTGATCTCCAGCTACTCCCACGGCATGAAGCAGAAGCTGACGCTGATCGCGGCGCTGTGCCACAGTCCCCGGCTGCTGGTGCTGGACGAGCCCTTCGTGGGCCTGGATCCCCTGGCGACGCGCATGCTGAAGGACGTGATGCACGAGCTGTGCGAAGCCGGCGGCGCAATCTTTTTCTCCACCCACGTGCTGGACGTGGCGGAGAAGCTGTGCAACAAGGTGGCCATCATCCGCGAGGGCAGGCTGGTTGCCTCCGGCGAGACGAAGGCGCTGACGGGCGGTCGCTCCCTGGAGGAGCTTTTCCTGGAGGTGGTGGAGCATGCTCCGGCAGATTGAGCTGCTGCTGCGGGTGCAGACCTGCAACCTGTTCGGCATAAACGAGGCGCGCTACGGCAAGAAGGGCAAGCAGCGCGGCGCGCGCATCGCGCTGATGTTCGCGATGGCGCTGGTGACGCTGGTGCTCTGCGGCTATGTGGCGGGGCTGTGCTATGCGCTCTGCACCATCGGCGCGGGGAATTCGATTCCCATGCTGCTGGCGCTGGTGACCGGCGTGGTGGTGCTGATGCTGACCATGTTCCGTGCGGGCCCGGTGATCTTCGACCTGCACAGCTACGAGCAGCTGATTTCGCTGCCGCTGCGGCCCACGGCCATCGTTATCAGCCGCTTTCTGCGCATGTACCTCTCCAACGCCGCGATGGCGCTCATGGTGTTGCTGCCGGGAACCATCGTGGCGGGGGTCATGCTGCATCCGGGCGCGCTCTACTGCGCCATGATGCTGCTGGGCGCGCTGGTGCTGCCGCTGATTCCCATGACCATCGCAACGCTCCTGGGCGCGCTGGTGTACGCGATCTCTGCGCGGATGCGCAGGCGCAGCCTGGCGGTGATCGTGCTGACGCTGCTGATGACGCTGCTGCTGATCGCGGGCGCGATGCTGCTGTCCACGGTGGGCGATATGGACGATGCGCGGGTGCTGGGGCTGATCTCCGCGCTGGTGAACCGCATCGGCAGCTTCTATCCGCCCGCACAGTGGTTCGGACGCTGCGTGGCGGGCGGCAGCATCCCGGGCTTCCTCGCGCTGGCGGCAGGTTCGCTGGCCTTCTTCGCGCTGGTGGCCAGCGCAATCGGCGCGAACTTCCACCGCATTTGCGCGGCGCTGAGCGCCCGCGCGACCCGGGGGCACTACGCGATGTCCGCCCAGCGGCAGAGCACGGCCTTCGTCGCGCTGTACCGCCGGGAGCTGCGCCGCTACGCCGCCTCGCCGGTGTACGTGATGAACACGCTCATCGGCGGCTTGATTGCGGTGCTGATGGGCGTGGGCGCGCTGGTCGCGGTGAAGCGCGTGCCGCTGCTGACCGAGCTGCTCTCCGAGATGGGCGCGCTCCCGGCGATCCCCTTTGTGGTGGCCTTCATGTTCGTCATCGCGCCCAGCACCAGCTGCTCCATCTCCCTGGAGGGACGGCAGTGGTGGCAGATCAAGTGCCTGCCGGTGTCGGATCGACAGATTCTCGACGCGAAGTTTGCGCTCTATCTGACGCTTGCGCTGCCCTGCTGGGCGGCGACGGTGCTGCTGCTGGCGGCGGCGCTGCGTCCGTCAGGCATGGAGCTTGTGTGGCTGCTGCTGGTGCCGCTTTCCTACATCCTGTTCTCCGGTGCGCTGGGCATGCGCATGAACCTGGCGATGCCCTCCTTCAGCTGGGAAAACGAGAATCAGCCGGTGAAGCAGAGCCGCCCGGTGGGCTTTACCATGCTGATTGGCTTTGCAGCCTCGGCGCTGCCCGCTGCGGGCGCGATTGTTCTGCCGGAGGGGCTGGGCCGCTGGCTTCCTGCAGTGGCGGTGATCGTTCTGCTTGCCGGGTCGCTTCTGCTGTACCGAAGCTGCATCGCCGTCCGGCTGCGGGAGCTGAACTGAGCTTCGGTAAAGCTTGAATTGTGTATTTTTATTGAGTAGATGTAAATTTCATTGAAAACTGTTTGCTTCTGTTTGGGTTTGTTGTATAATGATACTATCCGGAGGATAATACAAGGAGGTTTACCAGCGTGATTGTATCGAAGAGAAAGCCCGTTGAAGAAGTGCTGGCCATGCTCGAAGGCGTGAAGAAGGTCGCGATTGTCGGCTGCCACGAGTGCGCACTGGCCTGCAAGGTTGGCGGCGACGACGAGGTCGCCGAATGGAAGCAGCTGCTGGAGTCCAAGGGCTATCAGGTCACCGGCACCGCAATGCCCACCGAGAGCTGCCTGAACTTCCACGTCCGCAAGGCTGCCAAGGAGCTGCTGAAGGGTCAGCCCGAGGCGATTCTGTCCCTGGCCTGCGGCAGCGGCGTGCAGACTGTGGCGCAGAACGTGAAGAACATTCCGGTCTATCCCGGCAGCAACACCATGTTCATCGGCCAGGTCGAGCGCGTAGGCCACTTCAATGAGATGTGCCGCATGTGCGGCGACTGCGTGCTGGGCCAGACCGGTGCGATCTGCCCCGTCACCAAGTGCGCAAAGTCCCTCGTGAACGGCCCCTGCGGCGGCGCGAAGAACGGCAAGTGCGAAGTGAATCCCGAGAACGACTGTGCGTGGATCATGATCTACAAGAAGCTCGAGGCCATGGGGCAGCTGGACAAGCTGGCGGTGGACATCGAGGACAAGGATTATGACGGCAAGAGCTGGCCGCGCAGAGTCGAAGTGAAGTAAAGGAGGGCAAAGCAATGAGCGTACTTGAACAGGCCCTGGAAAATGGCGTATTTGGCATCACTGCTGAGATGGCCCCCCCGAAGGGCTACGATTTTACCGAGGAAATGAAGGTCGCCGAGTGCCTGAAGGGCATTGTGCACGGCGTGAACGTGACGGACATGCAGTCCGCGTCCCTGAAGGCGTCCTCGCTGGGCTTCTGCATCGCGCTGAAGCAGCACGGCCTGGAGCCCATCATTCAGATGACCGGCCGCGATCGCTCCCGCATGGCGATCATGGGAGACATGCTCTCCGCAGCGGCGTTCGGCATCGACACCATGCTGGCCCTGACCGGCGACCACACCACCGTGGGCGACTGCAAGGCCTCCAAGCCCGTGTTCGATCTGGATTCCGTGGGCATCCTGAAGATGCTCTCCAAGATGGAAGCCACCGGCAAGGACTGCGGCGGCAACGAGCTGACCTCCACGCCCCACTTCTACAAGGGCGCGGCCGTCACGCCCGTGTATGAGCCCATCTTCCTGCAGATCAACAAGCTGAAGAAGAAGGTGGATGCGGGCGCGAAGTATGTCCAGACCCAGGGCATCTTCACCGTCGAGGCGCTGGAGACCTTCATGGATCAGGTCGCCAAGGCCAACATCAAGGTGCACGTCATGGCCGGCATCATCCCGCTGAAGGCGGCTGGCATGGCGAAGTACATGAACGAAAACGTGCCGGGCATCGCCGTTCCGGACGACCAGATCGCCAAGCTCGCCGCGGCTGCTGCTGAGGGCAAGGAGAAGGGCGTGAAGGGTCTGCCGATGCAGGCGGGCATCGAGATGGCCGCGAACCTCTGCCGCGAGATCAAGGAGCGCAAGCTCTGCGACGGCATCCATCTGATGACCATCGGCGCGGAGAAGAACATCCCCACCATCCTGGAGAAGGCCGGCATCGCCATCTGATTTCGTTTACACACACATATCCCCGCGCCCGGATCGGGTGCGGGGATTTCTGATAGAAAAGGGAGGCAGAAGCATGTACCAGCCCTCGGAACAGCGCTACGACGAGATGACCTACAAGCGCTGCGGCAACAGCGGACTCAAGCTGCCCCGGCTGTCCATCGGCCTGTGGCACAACTTCGGAAGCATCACGCCCTTCGGCACCCAGCAGGCCATCCTGCGCACGGCCTTCGACAACGGGATCACCCACTTCGACCTGGCGGACAACTACGGCCCGCCCTACGGCGAGGCGGAGCGCAACTTCGGCATTCACATGGATCGGGACTGGCGGCCCCACCGCGACGAGCTGGTGATCTCCACCAAGGCGGGCTACGACATGTGGGCAGGGCCCTATGGCAACTACGGCAGCCGCAAGCACCTGATCGCGGGCCTGGACGCCAGCCTGAAGCGCATGCATCTGGACTACGTGGACATCTTCTACCACCACCGCCCCGACCCGGAGACGCCGCTGGAGGAGACCATGAGCGCGCTGGATTCCATCGTGCGCAGCGGCAAGGCGCTGTACGTGGGCATCTCCAACTACCCGGCGGAGCGCACCGCCGAGGCGATCCACATCCTGCGCGAGTTGGGCACGCCGCTGCTGATTCATCAGGCGAAGTACTCCATGTTCGTGCGCACGCCCGAGGAGGGCCTGCAGGACGTGCTGCGCCGGGAGGGCGTGGGCATGATCGCCTTCTCGCCGCTGAACAACGGCGTGCTGACGGACAAGTACCTGCACGGCATCCCGGCGGATTCCCGGGCCGGTCACGATCCGCGCTACCTGAAGCCGGAGATGATCACGCCGGAGAAGCTGCGCAAGGTGAAAAAGCTCAACGAAATGGCACAAGCGCGGGGCCAGAGCCTTGCCCAGATGGCGCTGCGCTGGGAGCTGCGGGATCCGGTGGTGACCTCCGCACTGATCGGCGCGAGCCGCCCGGAGCAGATTCTGGAGAACCTGCGGGCCTTTGACGCGCCGGAGCTGAGCGCGGAGGAGCTTGCGGCCATCGATGCAATCCTGAACAGCTAAATCGATACACCGGACGCGCCGGAGCGCGACGGCGGGGGCAGGCGGTAGGCCCGCAGATCCCCCAGCGTCGCCTCCGGCGCGCCGCCGTCGATCAGGTGGCGCAGGATGGTGCTTTCATCCACCAGCGCGCGGGGGAGATCCCCGTCGGTGAGCAGGAACCAGCAGCGCTCCCGGGGCCGCAGAAGCTCCAGCGCCCGCTGTACGGACGTTTCGGCGGGGAGCTGGGTGATGCGCACGCTGCGGATTGTGCGGCTCTCCAGCGCGTCTCCGAGCCGCTGGGCGCGGGCTCTTATCCAGGCGGCGGACTCGTCCGGCCCGGAGGCCAGCAGGAACACGGCAGCGAGGATCAGCGTGAGGTTCCAGCTGCCGCTGCGGATGCCGAGCCAAACCGCGACGGCGATCAGCGCGGCGGCGAGGATGCGGCCCAGCCAGATTCCCAGCCGCAGCGCGCGGGCCTCGCCCAGTGGGCGCTGAAGCAGGGCGTAGAGGGCGCGCCCGCCATCCAGGGGGAGGGCGGGGATCAGGTTGAACAGCATCAGCGTCAGGTTCATCTGAAACAGCGCCCTTGCGGAGGCAACCTTTACCAGGCCCCACTGTGTCAGCGCCGCGCAGAGCACGATGAGCACGAGGTTCGCGGCGGGCCCGGCGAGGGCCACGGCGACCAGACGCGCGGGGGGAATGCGGTAGGGATTTTCCATCTTCGCGCTGCCGCCGAAGGGCAGAAGCTGAATTTCATCGATCCTCACGCCCGCAAGGCGCGCCGCCAGCAGGTGGGCCAGCTCGTGGGCGCTCAGGGCGATGGCCAGGGGGAGGAGGTCTGCGCGCATGCCCAGCTTCGCGGCCAAGAACGGCGTCAGCAGCGCAAGCAGCGGCAGCCTGAACTGCACGCCGAGGGCGCGAAAGCGGATCAAAGGCCCATGGCCTCCGTGGGATCGGCGCTCTCGCCGCCCTGGCGAAGCTCGAAGTAGACGCTGTCCCCGGCGAAGCCGAGCTGCGCGCCGCGCACCAGCCTGTCGCCGGTCTGCACCGCGACCTCCAGCAGGCAGGCGGTGACGCTCTCACGGCCCTCGCCGTGGTCGATCAGCACGCCGTAGCTGCCGTCGGAGAGCTGGCTGACGGCGGAGACGGTGCCGTCGGCCACCGCGCAGACCGCTTCCCCGGCCTCTGTATCGAACATCAGCCAGGGCTGGGCGGCGCTGTAGGCGTGGCTCAGCGCACCCTGCACCGGCTGGAGCAGCTCGTGGTCGCCGGAGAGGTTGAAGAACACCAGCGCGGATTCGGGCATCAGATTGCGCACGAAGCTGAGCTGGCCGAGGGACTCGTCCAGATCGATCTTCATGGTCAGCGCCTGCTCAATGCCGTCCGCAGCCTTCCTGGCCCAGGGCTGTTCCAGATTTCCCAGAGCGAGGATGCCCAGCAGCACCGCACAGGCCAGAAAGCAGTTTCGCAGCAGCCGCTCCTGAAAGCTCAGGCCCGTGCGGAGGCGGGTTCTGCGGCGGGACTGGCTGCGTATGCGGCGGTTAGAGGCAGGCTCCGGCGCAGATTCGGGCTTGCTTGCGGTGTGAATGGACAGTTTCAGATCGTTTGAAGCCATGAAAAATCCCTCCTGTCACGAAAGCCTATGCGGACAGGAGGGGTTTTTTGCGCGTCAGAGCTTGCGGACGCGCACGTTGCGGACGCGGCGGTGGCTCTCCTTCTGGCGGGCACGCATGATGACGTTTTCGGCCAGGCCGATGGCCATCATGTTGGTCAGCATGTTGGAGCCGCCGTAGCTCATGAAGGGCAGGGGGATGCCGGTGACCGGCAGCAGGCCGATGACCATGCCGATGTTTTCCACCACGTGGAACAGCAGCATGGCGAACACGCCGATGACCACGTAGGAGCCGAAGGGATCCTCGATGCGCATGCTCTGGTACAGCAGACGGCCCAGCAGCAGGATGTAGCCCAGCACCAGCAGGCACGCGCCCACCAGGCCGAAGGATTCGCCCACGATGGAGAAGATGAAGTCGGTGTGGTCGTCTGAGATGTAGCCCAGGGAGGCGAAGCTGCCGGGGGAGACCAGGCCCTTGCCGAACAATCCGCCGGAGCCCAGGGCGATCTGGCCGTTGATGACCTGGCGCGCCTCGTCGGGGTAGGACTCGGGATCCAGCCAGATCAGGATGCGGGTCAGGCGGAAGTTGTCCGAGCTGGAGTTGTTCAGGAAGTACCACACGGGGATGAAGATCAGCACCGCGCAGGCGACGACGCTGGCGATCAGCTTCCAGTTCGTGCCGGAGACCCAGACCATGACGCAGAACACGGCCATGTACACCAGCGCCGTGCCCACGTCCGGCTGCGCCAGGATCAGCACCATGGGCAGCGCCATGAACAGCACCAACGGGATGATGTCCCGCATGTGCATGACCGGCTTCATGCGCACGGAGAAGGCCTTGGCAAAGCAGATGATCATGATGACCTTGCCCAGCTCCGAGGGCTGGAAGCCGCGGTCGCTGCCCCAGGTGAAGAAGGCACTCATGCCGCCGCGCCCGGCCTCCACGCCCAGCACGAACAGCAGCATCAGCAGGTTGATGACGTAGAGGGTGTTGGCGTACTTGCCGTAGAGCTCGTAGTTGAAGTAGATGATGACGAACATGGCCACCACGCCGGCGACGATCCAGATCAGCTGCAGGCGCGGATAGGTCAGCGACTGGGTGCGCAGCATCTCCATGATCGTGGCGGGCTTTTCCGTGACCTCCGAGCTGGTGGCGCTGAAGATGGTGACGACGCCGAACAGCGAAATCGCCAGCACGTTGAGGAACAGGGGCCAATCGAAGTAGCGCATCAGGCTTCGGTTGAACTGGCCCTCGCGCAGCCCCTTGAAAAACGCGACGATTCTTGAGAACATCTTTGACTCCTTTAATCAGTCGGCGATGGAGTATTCCGTGCCGACTGCGGTGTTTTCCCTGCCCTTCAGGCCGTCCAGATAGGCCTCGATGACCTTGATGAGCGCGGGGGAGGCCTGCGCGCCGGCGTAACCGTTCTGAATGTAGACCACGACCACGATCTGCGGATCGTCCGCAGGCGCGTAGCCCACGATCCAGGCGTTGTTTTCCACGTCCAGCTCGGTTCTCTGGGAGGTACCGGTCTTGGCGGCGATGGAGTACTCGGTATCCTGGAAGTATTTACCTGCGGTACCGCCGTCCTCCATGCTGGTCACGTCCTTCATGCCCTCCTGAATCAGCTGGAAGTAGTAGGGATCGGTCTCGATCTGGTTGGCGACCACCGGCTCCTTCTCCAGCACCACGGTGCCATCGGCGGCGATGATCTTGTCCACGATCTGCGCGTCGTACACGGTGCCGCCGTTGGCGATGGCGGATACGTAGCGGGCGACGGCGATGGGGGTCAGCTGGGTGATGGACTGGCCGATGCCCAGCATGATCGTCTCGTTGGGGGTCCAGAACAGGTCCTGGAGGTAGGTGACGAACTCGTTGACCAGGAAGTTGTTGGTGATGTAGCTGGAGGGGATGCCCAGGTCGTACTGGAGCACCTCGCGGATGGGGGCGAGCCAGTCGTTCTTGGTCTCATAGGAGACGGAAATCTTCAGCAGGGCCGTGACGGCGCTCTCCACGACCTCCTCGCTCAGATCCATGCCGCGCGCGTCGGAGATCTCATAGATGCGCTCCCGGATCGCCTTGGCCGCCAGCAGCGGCTTTGCGGTGTACTGGTTGTTGACGGAGTAGTTGGGGTCGTAGAGCATGTCCTGGTTGCCCACGAAGCTGGTGGTCTCGCCGGGCAGCTCGATGTTGGTCTTGGTGGTCAGGCCCAGCTTGGCCGCCCACTCGTAGAGCTTGGTCACGCCCAGGCGGTAGCTGGTCTCGTAGAAGTAGTAGTTGCAGGAGTTCTTGATGGCCTCCACGATGGTCTGGTTCGTGTGCTTGTAGCGCTGGGAGGAATTGATCCAGCACTTCGCGGGGTTGTAGCTGTTGGTCTTGTTGAACGCGCCGATGTCGTCGATGGTCTCGGTGGGGGTGATGACGCCCTCCGCCAGGCCCGCCAGCGCGGTACAAAGCTTGAAGATGGAACCGGGGGTGTCGCCGGTGGAGATGGCGCGGTTGTACAGAGGATCGTTGAGCTCCAGCACCGCGTTCCACTTGGCGTTGTCCACCGTGCCGCCGTTGAACATGGACAGGTCGTACTCCGGATAGCTGATCATGCCCAGAACCCGGCCGGAGTTGGGATCCATGGCGACGATCGCGCCGGATTCCGCCAGCGAGATCTCGCGCTCGGCCTCCTCGTACTGGGCCAGAACCTCGGCGTTGTCCTCCTGCCAGGATTCCTTGGCGATCAGCGCCTCCTGGGTCTCGCGGATGGTTGCGATGGTGTCCACCAGCGCGTCGGTCATGGCCTTCTCCAGATCCACGTCGATGGTCAGCACCACGGAGTTTCCGTCGGTGGGGGCGGTGTAGCTCAGCTCGCGCACGACCTTGCCGCGGGTGTTGCGCTCCACCTCGCGGCTGCCCTGGCGGTAGGAGACGTAGGGGGAGAGCTGATCCTCCAGCGAGTATTCGATGCCTGCCGCGCCGATGAAGGCGTCGTTGGGATAGCCCTTGGTCTGATAGTCCGCCAACTGGGTGGCGGAGATCTTGCTGATGTAGCCCACCTCGTGGCAGGCGACGGTGCCCTGGGGATAGACGCGGGTGGAGGATTCGCTGATGTCCACGCCGTCCAGCTCCATGGACTTGGATTCGATCTCGGAGACGGTCTCGAAGCCCACGTCGTAGGCGATGGTGACGGGCAGGGAGTTGAAGGAATTCATGCGGGACTCCTGCCACAGCGACAGCACCTTCACGGTCATGTCCTCGTCCAGATCCTTCGGGATGCAGTACTTTTCGAGCAGGGTGTTGAAGAGCTCCTCCTCGGGGACGTTGGTCATGTAGAAGTTGGCGCGCCACTGGCGCTCGCGCGAGGCCTCCACGGTCTCGCTGCTGGAGCCGGAGTTGAAGCGCCACACGCCGTCCTCGTCCTTCTGCATCCAGAAGCTGTTGACGGTGGTCTTGCCGTTGGATTCGATCAGGCGGATCACGTCGATGAGCACCTGGGTGTAGTTCGCGCGGTCCGCCTCGGTGGACTTGGTGGGGTCGCGGTAGAAGGTGACGTTGTAGCTGGTCTCGTCATAGGCCAGCGGAACCATGTTGGTATCGTAGATGGTGCCGCGCTTGCCGTAGACCGTGATGGTCTTGGTGGACTTGGTGGAGGCGCGGGCCACATAGCTTTCGGAATTGGAGACGATCATGCTGTAGAGCCGGACGAACATCGCGCCGAACACGAATACCAGTATGAGCGCCATAATCAGAACTCGACCTTTGTAGGGCTTCAAAAGTGTTTCACCTCCCGGGTGGATCGCCCTCCGCCGCCCTGAGCGGTCTTGCCGACGTACAGGCGGTGGAAGACGGGATGCAGAAGCTGGGTCAGCACGGTGATGAGCGCCACGCGGATGGCGAGGTTGCCCACGTAGACCCAGGTGAATACGGCTGTGGAGAAGTATTGCAGCACGAGCATGACCACCTCGTACACCGCGACCAGGACGGAGATCCAGATCATGCGGATGGCGAGGATGTTCAGGCGCTCGATGCGATCCATGCTGCGGTCAATCTCCGGCTGCTGATCCAGCAGAAAGCCGATCAGGAAGCCGATGGCGATGTAGGGGAACAGCTTCATGCCCAGCGTTCCGGCGGTCACGTCCAGCAGAAGGCCGGCGATCGTGCCGTAGAGCAGGCCGTAGGTGCGGCCCAGCTGCACGCCGATCAGGATCACCACGATCAGCGACAGCGGCAGCACGAAGCGCCCGTAGTAGAACACGGGGATGACCGCAGTGTCCAGCAGCACGCTCAGCAGCACGGTCAGAAGCGGCGCAATTCGTTTCAGCAAGGCAGAAACCTCCGTTCAGGCAGGGTTAGTCCCCAGCGGCCCACTCGTCCTCAAACAGGCTGGCGATGCGGCTGTTCTCGGGCACGCTGGTGGTATCCGGGATGGGCGTGGGGCGCGTCCAGTAGTCGATGGCCTGGGTGGGCTCGGGCGTGGGCGTGACCTCGGCGTTGGGCCCGGGGGTCGGCGTCGCGCCGTAGGCCTCGGTGGTCTGGAGCGTGCGCACGTCGGGCAGGTTCTCGTCGGAGTCGGTCTCGATGACCGTGCGCAGGATGAAGACCTCCTCGATGCGCTGGAAGTCCACCGAGGGCGTGACCACCGCGTAGGTGCCCTCGGAGCCGGCATCCAGGCTCAGGGCCGTGACGGTGCCGATCTTGAGTCCTTTGGGATAGGTGGAGTCCGTGCCGGAGGTGATCACCGTGTCGCCGGGGGAGATGTTGTTGATGTTGGGCAGATAGTAGACGAAGCACTCGGCGGTGTCGTCATCGGAGGAAACCTGGCCGCGCATGATGCCGTTGTCGCGGGTGCGCTGCATCAGGCAGGCCACCGAGCTGCGGGAATCGATGATGGAGATGACCTTGGAATAGTTCAGGCCCACCTCGTACACGCGGCCGATCAGGCCGTCGCCGTTGACCACGGCCATGCCGGTGGTCACGCCGCTGCTGGAGCCACGGTTGACGGAGAAGGTCTCAAACCAGGGGCCCGCGTCCCGGGCGATCACCTTGGCGTAGATGGGATCCAGGGAGGAATATGTATCCCTTGCGTCCAGCAGGGTCTTGAGGTTCTCGTTCTCCTGCACGGCCTCCTCGGCCTCCTGCAGCTCCATGCGCAGCTGCTCGTTCTCAAAGGAGAGCTCGTCGTACGCCTGCTGAAGCTCAGATAGGCTCTTGCGGTCGGTGAAGAAGTCCTTGACGCTGGTGGTGACGCTGCGGAAGGCGTTCTGCACCGGCGTGACCAGCGTGCCGACGGCATTTTCAAAGATGGAGATCTGGCCGCTGCTGCGGAGCACCAGGAAGAAGATGACGGCGGCGACGACCAGAACGACCAGTGTGGTGAACAGGATGCGGCGCAGCTTGCGAAGGCGGGTGCTCTGCACCTCGGGGTTCCGCTTGGTGGAATAGCGCTTGCCGCGCGACTTTTTCTTAGCCATTTATGTTGCTCCTTCGGATGGGAGTTGGGATCAGACCTCGAGCAGACAGCCGGTGAGCTGGAGCTTCTGGTAGATTTTGTCGTCGGAGGCGGCGATGCACGCGCCGCGCGCGACCTCGTCCTGGGGATTTTCACTGATGTTCACGGGAATGTTCAGCATCGCCGCGAGGCGCTCCCGCAGGCCCTCCAGCAGCGCGCCGCCGCCGGAGAGGTGGATGCCGTTGGTCAGCAGATCCTCCGCCAGCTCCGCCGGGGTGTTTTCAAAGGCCTCGCGGATGCTCTCCAGCAGGTTGTCCAGCGCGGGCAGGATCGCGCGCTGCACGTCCAGCGCGTTGATCTCTGCGGTGGCGGGCTTGCCGGTGCGCGCGTCGCGACCGCGCAGGGTCACGTTCTCCACCTCGGTCATGGGAATCTCCAGCGCCGTGGCCAGGTCGATCTTCAGATCCTCCGCGGTGCGCTGGCCGATGATCAGGCCCTTCTCCCGGCGGATGTAGCGCATGATGGCCTCGTCCAGGGCAAGGCTGCCCGTGCGGGTGGTGCGCGCGGCGACCACGCCGTTCATGGACAGCACGGCAACCTCCGTGGTGGAGCCGCCGATGAGCACCACCATCACGCCCTTGGCCTCCTCGATGGACAGCCCCGCGCCCAGCGCAGCGGCGATGCTGGCGCGGATCAGCGCGGCCTTCTTCGCGCCGCTTGCGCGCACGGCGCTCTGCGCCGCGGCGTGCTCCACGCGGGTCGCGCCGGTGGCCATGGACACAACCAGCCGGTTCTTTTCCAGCGCGCGGCGCTTGCCCAGCGCCTTCTCGGCCAGGGACTTCATCAGCAGCGTGGCCTGTTCCACGTCCGCCACAGCGCCGTCCATCACCGGGGACAGCAGCGCCACGTCCTTGGGGGTGCGGCCCAGCATCTGGCGCGCGTCGCGGCCCACGCCGAGCACCTCGTCGGGGTCGTCGCGCAGGGTGAGCACGTAGCTGGGCTCGCGCAGCACCACGCCCTCGTTCTCCAGGCAGATGGTCACGTTGGCGGAGCCCAGATCCAGGCCCACGCCGCCGGTTGAAAACACGCCCATATCGATAACCTCCAGTTCGGTCAGCAGGTGAAGTCCTTCAGCATCTCCCGGATGTCGTCCACCGGGAAGCCGATCACGTTCTCATAGGAGCCGTCGAAGCCCTCCACAAAGCCGTGTGCGCCGCCTTGAATGGCGTAGGCGCCGGCCTTGTCCATGGGTTCGCCGGTGGCGATGTAGTTCTCGATCTCCTGTTCGCTCAGCTCGCGGAAGCGCACGCCGGTGCGCACGGCGCGGGTTTCGCTGCGACCGCTGGCCGCGTCGATGATCGTCACACCGGTGAAGACCTCATGGGTGCGCCCGGAGAGCACGGCGAGCATGCGGTGCGCATCAGCGGTGTCGCGGGGCTTACCCAGCGCCGCGCCGTCCAGGGACACCAGCGTGTCTGAGGCGATGATGATGCCCTCCGTGCGGGTGGATGCCACGGCCTCGGCCTTGCGCCGGGAGAGGATGGCGACCACGTCGCGGGCGTGCCCGGAAACGTTCTCGTCCACGTCCGGAACCTGTATTTCAAAGGTATAGCCCATCTGCGCAAGCAGCTCCCGGCGGCGCGGGGAGCCGGAGGCCAGGATCAGGCGGAAATTCTGCGCGTTGCTTTCACTTGCATTGGAAATCATGGTACACTTCTCCATATTGATCGAAACTAACCACTCTATATTATAGCACACAAACGCGAGGTTTCAAAGCGTTTGCGGGCTTCGTTCCCATTTTGTCACGAACATATTACACTTCGCCCGGGATCGCGGCGGGAATGCCGGATTCCTGCACCTCCCGGGCACAACAAAGCGAACCGAAGCGTTTGCGCTTCGGTTCGCACATTTTCCGGGATCAGGCAGGGGTACCTTCCTTGCATTCCGTATAGATTTGATAGGCTGTGTCCAGAATTTCACGGTCGCAATCGTGGGTCAGCATCTCGCGCGCCTTCTGAACCGGGTAGTAGCCGCCGTTTAGAAATCCCTGGTCGAAGGAGATGTGATAGCTGTCGTCGTCCGCGATCATCGCGAACCACTGGATTCGGTTGCTTACGTCCTTGCCACGGCTCTCCGAGAAGAAGTCGTAGCGGGTATTGCCGGCAATGCCGATGATGCGCGCATGAATTCCGGCCTCGTCCTCGACGCGCCAGAGCGCCACATCGTTGGAATGATTGCGGTTGCGGATCACGCCCTTCGGCATCACCCATTCGCCGCGATCGCTCATCAAAAGAAAAACCTGTTCATCGCAGAAAACAACGCCTCCCGCACAGCTGCGAATTGCACTTGCCATAGCTTAAACACCTTCCTTTTTACGGCTAATGTTCATGATAGCACAAAAACGGGTAAATTACAATGATAAAAACGGGAAAAAAGCTGGGCAAGAAACATCGCTTGTGGACATATTGCAAATTTAATGCTAAAATAATGATTGAAAGGAAGGGACCATTATGAAGGAAGCCCTGGAGACGCTGAAGCAGTGGGTGCGGGAGTCCAAGCGCATCGTTTTCTTCGGCGGCGCGGGCGTCAGCACGGAGTCGGGCATCCCGGATTTCCGTGGCGTGGACGGCCTGTACCGGCAGAAGTACGCCTATCCCCCGGAGACGATCCTCAGTCACGATTTCTTTGTGCGCAGAACGGAGGAGTTCTACCGCTTCTACCGGGACAAGATGCTCATCACCGACGCGCTGCCCAACGCGGCGCATCTGAAGCTTGCCCAGTGGGAACAGGAGGGCAAGCTCAGCGCGGTGGTGACCCAGAACATCGACGGTTTGCACCAGGCGGCGGGCTCAAAGCGGGTCTACGAGCTGCACGGCTGCATCCTGCGGAACTACTGCATGGACTGCGGCAGGTTCTATGACGCGCAGTACATCAAGGACAGCGACGGCGTGCCCCGGTGCAGTTGCGGCGGCGTCATCAAGCCGGACGTGGTGCTCTACCAGGAGTCGCTGGATCAGGACTGCATCATGGGCGCGATCCATGCCATCGCCAACGCCGACCTGCTGATCATCGGCGGCACCTCGCTGAGCGTCTATCCGGCGGCCAGCTTCATCGACGACTATCGCGGCAACCGCATGGTGCTGGTGAACAAGACCGCCACGCCCCGGGACGACCGCGCCGATCTCATTCTGCGCGATCCCATCGGCCAGGTGTTCGCCCAGCTGCCCTGATCCATGGCGGAGCGCATCTACGGCTTCGGGCCGGTGTGGCGGGCGGACGCGCGCATGCTGATCCTCGGCTCCATGCCCAGCGTGGAGTCGCTGCACCAGAGCTTCTACTACGCCCATCCCCGCAACGCCTTCTGGCCGATGATGGCGGAGATTCTCGGGGAAGCAAGCCCGGAAACCATCGAGGACAAGAAGGCCATGCTGCTGCGCCACCGCATCGCCCTGTGGGACACGGTGGGAAGCTGCGAACGCGTGGGCTCGCTGGACAGCGCCATCCGCGATCCGCAGCCCAACGACTTTGCGGCCCTGTTCCGGAATTGCCCGGACATCCGGCACATCTTTTTCAACGGCGCGACGGCGCACCAGCTGTATCTTAGGCTGGTGGCTCGGGAGGACGTGCGGCACATCTACCACCGCATGCCCTCCACCAGTCCGGCCTACACCCTGAAGTATGAAATCAAAAAAGCGCGCTGGCAAGCGGCGCTGAAGGAGGCATTTCCAGATGAACCCCTGTGACATCATTCGCAAAAAGCGATTCGGCGGCGAATTAAATGAGACGGAGATTCGCGCCTTTGTGGACGGCGTGGTGGACGGCAGCTTTGCCGATTATCAGGCCTCCGCGCTGCTGATGGCCATCTGCATCAACGGCATGACGGACCGGGAGACCCTGGCGCTGACGCTGGCGATGGCCAAGTCCGGCGAGACGCTGGATCTTAGCGACATCCCCGGCGTCAAGGCCGACAAGCACTCCACCGGCGGCGTGGGCGACACCACCTCGCTGGTGCTGGTACCGTTGGTGGCGGCCTGCGGCGTAAAGATGGCGAAGATGTCCGGGCGCGGCCTGGGCTTCACCGGAGGCACGCTGGACAAGATGGAGTCCATTCCGGGCATGTCCATCAGTCTGGACGTGGACGCCTTCAAGCGGCAGGTGACGGACATTGGCTGCGCCATCATCGGCCAGACCGCCGAGCTTGCCCCGGCGGACAAGGTGCTCTACGCCCTGCGTGACGTGACCGCCACGGTGGACTGCATGCCGCTGGTGGTGTCGTCGATCCTGTCCAAGAAGCTGGCGGCGGGCTGCGACGTAGTGGTGTTGGACGTGAAGAGCGGCAGCGGCGCGATCATGGATACGCCGGAAAAGTCGCGCAAGCTGGCGGAGATGATGGTGCGCATCGGCAAGCTCAGCGGCAAGCGCTTCTCCGCGCTGATCACCGACATGGATCAGCCGCTGGGCAACTACATCGGCAACGCGCTGGAGGTGGAGGAGGCCATCGACATCCTCGCCGGGCGCACCCAGGGCGCGCTGAAGGACGTGGCGCTGGAGCTGGGCGCGCACATTCTGCGCAACGCGGGCGCTGTTGCCACGGTGAACGAGGGCGTGAAGCTGTTGGATGCAAAGATTCGCAGCGGCGAGGGCCTCAAAAAGCTGGCGGAGATGATCGCGGCCCAGGGCGGCGATCCCCGGGTGTGCGAGGACACCGGCCTGCTGCCCAAGGCAAAGACGCTGATCGACATCAAGGCTGACCGCGCGGGCTACATCTCCTCCATGGTTACCAGCGACATCGGCAATGCCGCCAAGCTGCTGGGCGCGGGTCGTGAGCGCAAGACCGACGTGCTGGATCTGTCCGTGGGCATCGTGATGAAGGTGCGCGTGGGCGACCGCGTGAAGAAGGGCGACGTGCTCTGCACGCTGCACGCGGGTGAGAAGTCCGACCGCACAGGGGCCTACAATCTGATGAAGCGCTCCATAACCATCTCCGACGAGAAGCCCGA
>JBJEJN010000178.1:22240-33657 GCA_051878085.1 Aristaeellaceae bacterium
CGCACGGCGATCTGGTGCGCAATAAGGACGGCCACGTGCACCTGATCTGGCTGTGGCTGATCGGCTTTCTGGTGTACTTCGGCTGGAACTGGGGCGTGGAGGCGGTCTTTTCCGCCACGCTGGGCCAGCTGCACATGCACGCGATGAACCTGGGCTACGGCGACATTCTTCAGGCGCCGCTGTGGGCCACGGTGGTGCTCCACGGCTACGACCCGCTGATGTCCGTGGTGGAGAGCCTGGGCACGGTGGTCATCTTCCTGGTGCTGGCGAAGCTTTTGCACAACAAGGGCGACCACGAGGGCTTCGAGCTGCCCGGCCTGGGCAAGTGGCTGGTCGTGGGCCTGGTCGCCGCGTTGGCGGGCGTTGCGCTGTGTCTGCTCACGGATTCGCTGCGGCTGGCCGCGCCGCTGAGCGAGCCAAAGTTCAGCCTGTCCACGCTCATCGCCGCACCGGTGTGCTTTTTGTCCACGCTGGCGGGCGAGGTGTTCATGATGGACTACCTCTACGAGTCCGCCCGCGCCCATCTGAAGCGCCTGCCCAGCATGGTTCTATTGTTGGCGGTGGAGTTCATCGCCGAGGGCGGCTGGCACCTGAGCTGGATCGGCATGGTGAACGTGGCGCTGCAGGTGCTCTTGTGCTGCATGCTGCACGATCGCTACGGACTCGCGGCCCCCACGGGGCTGTTCACCGGCTGGAGCTTCGTGCACACCGCGCTGTTCGTCAACATGAGTGCAGGTGCAGCGGACGGCGTGTGGTCGGTCTTCCACGTCTCGGAGGCATGGCTCACCGGTGGCAGCCACGGCCTGTTCAACGGCGTGTTCATGACCTTCTTCCTGCTGGCGGTGCTGCTGGGCGTGCACTTCCTGCACAAATACCGCGCGCCGGGAACGGAAGCAGCCTAATACATAGAAAAACAGATGCATCGGTGCGGTGCATCTGTTTTTCGTTTGGCGTTCTATCAACCTGTTATCCTTCGGCATGAAACTGGGCTGCGGTCGGCTCAACCAGGCGCAGCTCGTCCGCGCAGATCACCCGATCCACAGGGATGTCGTGCTCCTCCACCTCCAGATGATCGAGCAGCTGGAAGGGATAGCACAGCGCCACCAGCCTGTGGCCGGGGTGCGCCTCGAGGTACTTGTCGTAGAAGCCGCCGCCGTAGCCCACGCGATGACCCGCGGGATCGAAGGCCAGGCCGGGCATCAGCACCAGCGCGGTCTTATCCTCGGCCACGGGCGCGTCGAAGGTGGGCTCGGGGATGTTCCAGCCGCCGGGGGCGATCTGGGTGAAGTCCTCGATCCACAGAAAACGCATCTCGTCGCCGTAGACCTTGGGCACCGCGACCCGCTTGCCATCCTTCCAGGCGCGCTCGACGATCTCCCAGGTGCGCACCTCCTGATTGTAGGGCAGGTAGGCATAGATGGCCCGGGCCTGCTTGTATTCCTCCGTCTCGTACAGCTTTTCCGCCAGGTTGCGGCTGTAGGCTGCGATCTCCGCCGCCGCCATGGCGCGCTTCCTCTGGCCAATCTCCCTGCGGAGAGCCTTCTTGTCAAGCATAGTATCACCTTACAAAAAAGGGAGAGGAACATACCTCTCCCGGAATCGGAGTCCGGTTCACTTGCGACCGGATGAAAATAGTGAAGGGGGAAGAATCCCCCTTCACAGAAGTGAAATTACATCAGCGGATCCATGCCGAGCACCGGATGGCCCTTCTCGGTCAGGAAGGCGTAGAGCTCTTCCATATCCTCGGTGATGGTCTCATCGGCGATCATATCGGTGAAGTTCTCGATGCCGTAGAGCTCCTTGGCGGTCTCGTTCAGGTTGTCGGCAACCTGATCCTTCAGCGCCTTCGGCAGCCACACGATGCGGCCCGGGCCGCCCTCAGCCTTCATGAACTTCTTGGAGGAGATGAAGTGCTTGCCGTGGCCCATGAAGCCGGGGGTCTGCACACCGCCGCCGGTCATGGAGGCCATCTCGGAGAAGCTCATGCCCAAGGGAGTCATGCCGGCATGCTCGCGGTTGACGATGACCACGCCGTTGGACAGGGGCTCGATGCCGCAGATGCACTCGAAGCAGCCGCAGGAGGTCATCGGGTCCTCCATGATGGAGTACAGGGTGACGTGCTCCAGCGCGCCGTGAGAGTACTGGTTCACGGCCTCGTCCACGTCCTCGTAGCGGCCGACGCGCTCGTCGATCGGGCGGGACTTGGGAACGATCTGGCAGGGACCCTGGGGATCCAGCTCGTTGGTCGCCTTGGCGTCCAGCCAGGAGACCGCGCCGCACAGGCCCAGACGCTCGGGGGTGACGATGCACACGTGAGACGGGGAGAAGGCCTGGCACAGGATGCAGGTGTAGAACACATCGACGGACTCGTCGGTGAGGGTCTTCAGGCGCTCGTCGCGCTTGTCGAAGACGTGGTTGCCCATCTCGCGCATCTCCTTGACCTTCTCGGGATCGGTGTAGATGCGAACCTGGCACTTGTCGACGACGGCGTCGAAGTCGCTCTTGATCTTGGCGTAGAGCACCTCGCCGATGTGGCGGGCGCGGAAGCCGGCCTGGAAGGCGGCGTCGCTGACGCGGATGCGGATCATGTCGCGCTGACCGGTGTGCATCACGCCCTCGATGCAGTTCAGCCAGGAGTGGAACTTACGCTCCATGACGCCCTCGAAGTCGGTCTGCATGTTCTTGCCGGCGACGTCCACGATGTAGGCGATCGGAATCTTGGAGCCGAACTCGAACTGGTCGAAGTCGGGGCCCTCCACGATGATCTTGTGATCCTCGATCTCGTGGGCGTCCTTGGTCTGCACCAGCTCGATGCAGTCCACGCGGGAGCCGTCCATCTCGATCTGCATGGCCTTGCGGCGGACGATTTCGCCCTCGAACGCAGAGGAGAAGGCGACGGGGATCTCGATGTTGGTGACCTTGATCTTGATGCCGCGGGCCTCAAGGGAGGTCTCGATCCAATCCTTGGTGTTGGTGTTGATGATCAGGGACTTCGGAACGGCCCACATATCCTCGGTATCGTTGGTGATGACCGGGAAGCCCAGCTTGATGGCGCCGGCGCCGCAGGCGACGGTGATGTCATTGACCGGAGCGAAGGCGTTGACGAAGGCGTTGATGCGGTCGAAGGTGTAGCGATGGAAGGCGTCCGCGTCGCCGGGCTCGGTGGCGCCGAAGATCATCGTTGCACGGGTAACCAGGGAGATGACGTGGCCGACGGACCAGATCTCGTCGCCGACGGGAACCACGCGCACCGGGAAGCCGGTGGCCACGCCCGCTGCGTGAATCTGATCGATGATGCCGCCGATCATGAATACGAAGATACCGCGGGACTGATAGCCCTTCACCAGCTCAACGGCTTCCTCCTGGGAGGGAGCGGGGCCGATGATGACCACGAAGCCGGGGATGTCCTTGGTGACCAGCGGAACGCCCAGCTCGCGCACCTCGGCGTCGGAGAAGTGGCCGTGGTACTGGGTTCCCTCGTAGGGAGCGGGATTGCGGGCGTACTTGCAGGCCTCGATGACCTCAGCGCAGCAAGCGGTGGCAACGCCGGAGTCGAAGATGGACTTGGTGCGATACTCGCGGCCCATCATGGCGCGCAGCTGCGCCAGAGCTTCCTTCAGCTCGCCCAGGGTGGTGACCTTCTTGCCCAGGTAGGCATAGATGCAAGCGAGGAAATACGCGGTGTCGGGCATCGTCATGGGGGCGCTCTCGCCCAGCTCAGCAATTACCTGATTCAGCTCCGATTCAGCCTTGAAATACATCTCATCGGAACCGCGGAATACTCTGTCAAACAGACCCATCTATGTTCTCATTCCTTTCATGTGTCATTTCTTCTCGTTGTCGATGCGATCCTTGATCGCCCGAATTTCTTCAACGGCCTTCGCGCTCACATCGAAGGGGGAGATGCCGCGGCGGTCCGCGTCGATCACCTCTGCGTTGTAGTGAATCATGCCCAGCAGCGCGTCCTCGGGGATGCGGCTGCGGAGGAAGGCCTCATCATCCTCGTCGCGAACCTTGTTGGCAACCACGCGCACGCGGGTGATGCCAAGATCTGCGGCCAGCTGCTTGACCTTTTCATAGGTCTGAATGCTGCGCGCGCCCGGCTCAATCACGACGATGAACTGATCCATCATGCTCGCGGTGCCGCGGCCCAGGTGCTCCAGGCCCGCCTCCATGTCCATGATCACCACGTCGTCCTTGCGGAAGATGAGGCTGGACAGGATGGCCTTGAGCATCACGTGCTCGGGGCACACACAGCCGGAACCGCCGGTTTCGACCGTGCCCATCACCAGCAGCTTTACGCCGTTGATCTCCTTGGCGTAGGTGTCCGGGATGTCGCTCACCTGAGGGTTGAGCTTGAAGAACTTGTTCAGGCTGTTTGCACCCGTGCGCTCCTCAACCAGCTTGCGCATCTTGGAGATCGGAACGATGGAGTTGACCTCCTCCTCCGAAAAGCCCAGCGCGAGGCCGAGGTTGGCGTCCGGATCGACGTCCGCCGCCAGCACGGTGCGTCCTTCGCTTGCGTACAGTCGAGCGAGGGTGGAGGCAAATGTGGTCTTGCCCACGCCGCCCTTGCCTGTAATCGCAACTTTCATAGTGCAAAGATCCTTTCAGCTTTGATTCGGGGATCAGATGCCCAGCGCGGCGCGCTTGGCTTCGATGGTTTCCATCATGCGATCGCCCAGCTTTTCGATGTCCAGCTCGACGACGAACTTCGCGCCGACCCAGTCCTCGACCTCGCCCTGCAGGAGGTTGACCACTTCGGGGCCGCCCTTGGTGTAGGGATCGACGCCCAGGAAGGTGTCGATGCCGGTGGCGACGACGTAGTTGCCGATGGAGACGGCCTTCTCGGACATCCACTCGGGGGCGCAGCCGCACAGGGGCAGCTGGGAGATGTTGCAGCCCCAATCCATGGCCAGATCGGAGGCCAGGATCATCATACGGGAGATATCCACGCAGGAGCCCATGTGCAGGACAGGAGGAATGCCTGCCAGCTCACACACACGCTTCAGACCCGCGCCGCAGTATTCCTTGGCCTTCTCGGGATCCATCAGGCCGGCCTTGGCGGCAGCCTGGGCGGAGCAGCCGGAGACGATGACGATGATGTCGTTGGCGATGAGCTTCTTCATCAGCTCGATGTGGGCGGTGTCGGGGCGAACCTTCGGGTTGTTGCAGCCGACCATGGCGACCGCGCCGCGCAGCACGCCGGACTTGACGCACTCGATCAGCGGCTTGGTGGTGCCGGTCTCATCCACGTGGGAGTTGGTGACGCCGTCCAGGCACTTCTTGATGGCTTCGACGGAGTAACCCACGGTGGCGTTGGTCTTGAGCTGCGGGATGTTCACCAGCTCAGGCTTGCGGTTCTTGAAGTTGCGGACGGCCATCTCCACGATCTTCTTCGCGTTCTCGCCGGCGGTGTCCTCATGGAACTCGATGAAATCGGAGTCGGGCATGCGGGCGATGGGGGAGGTGGTCACGAACTTGGTGTGGAAGCACTTGGACAGCGGGCCAAGGGCGGGGAAGATGCACTGCACGTCCACGACGATGGCTTCGCAGGCGCCGGTCAGAACCACGTTCTCCTGGGAGAGGAAGTTGCCGGCCATGGGGATGCCGTGACGCATGGCAACCTCGTTGGAGGTGCAGCACACGCCGGCGATGTTGATGCCCTTCGCGCCCATCTCCTTGGCCAGAGCGACCATCTCGGGATCCTGGGCGTAGAACACGATCATTTCAGACAGCGACGGGTCGTGGCCGTGGACGATGATGTTGACCATGTCCTCTTCCATGACGCCGATGTTGGCGGTGGTGTCCACCGGCTTCGGCGTGCCGAACAGCACGTCGGAGAACTCGGTGCCCATCATGGATCCGCCCCAGCCGTCGGACAGGCCGGCGCGCAGGGACTGGCGAATCAGCGCCTCAGGCAGGGAGGAGCAGCCCATGTGGGTCATGTGCATGGACTGGGAGACCTCGCGGTCGATGGCGCGGGGCTCGATCGCCTGATCCGCCCAGATCTTCTGGCGGGATTCGGGCGCGCGCTTCAGGAAGCGCTGGGTGCCGAAGGGCTTGCCGTACTCCATCAGGCCGGTCTCGGCGACCTCGTGGGCGACGTCGTAGATGTCGCGGCCCTCGGTCTCGATGCCCCATTCCTTGGCGATGCGGCAGAGCTTCTCGGGATCCTTCACCTGGTAGTTGCCGCCCTCCTTGGAGGCGTACAGGGTGTGGCAGATGCTGCGGCCGTGGTCAGAGTGGGTGGCGGCGCCGCCGGCGGTGAAGCGCAGGTAGTTGCGGGCGACGATGCCGTTGGCGTCGCAGCCGCAGATGCCGCGGGGGGACTTCGGAGTGATGCGGCAGGGGCCCATCGTACAGATGCGGCAGCAGATGCCCTCCTCGCCGAACTTGCAGTGAGGAGTCTGGTTCTTCACGCGCTGCTGCCAAGTGTCAGCTCCAACCTTCTTCGCCGTTTCCAGCAAAGCGTCGGTTGCCGCTTCCATCTGCTCAATCGTGATAAAGGTCTTATTCATTTCCATCAGAGCTTCTTCCTCCCAAAGATTATTTGGTGAAACAAATGCCAGCCGTGTATCGCTTCGGAGCGGACGCAGAACTTCTGCGGAGCTACCCTTCCGCAAACATGCTTCCGAACCACACGGGTTCTGACACGGCGCAAAAACCCGATCATGGATACTATTATTTTATCAAATGTAAACAACAAAGTCAATGCCATAACCCACCGGGGGGCTTATTTAACAACAGAATTTGCAGGAAAGATTTCACAATTCCAACATATTTCTTCGCAGAAAACGCTTTCCGTGCGCCGTGCACATGCACAAATTGATTTTTTGCGGCATTTTTCGCAAATGATGCATTTACAATTCGGCCTCGGGCGTGTATAATAACAGCAGAGCATAGAATTGCGGAGGTTATGAGATGAAAAAGCTGTCTGTTAAGAAGGATGTTCGCTGCATGGCGTGCCTGAGCTGCGTGCTGGCTTGCTCCGAGGCGTTTTATAAGGTGCGCGATCCGCGCAAGTCCTGCATTCAGATCGTCGAGAAGAACGGCGAGCCGAAGGTCAACTCCTGCCTGCAGTGCGGCAAGTGCATGCGCACCTGCGAGCACGAGGCCATCACCCGCAACCCCAAGGGCGTGTACATGATCAACAAGAAGAAGTGCGTCGGCTGCGGCAAGTGCGTCGAAGCCTGCCCGATGAAGGTCATGGTGCTGGAGAACGACACCGCCTCCAAGTGCATCGCCTGCGGCATCTGCGCCAAGGCGTGCCCGATGGAAGTGCTCGAGATCATTGAGAACGACAAGTAAGTCCATCGAACCAAAGGGGAGAGGATCGGCTTTATTGCGAAGTCGATCCTCTCTCTTTCTGATATAGCAGCAGCGCCCTCTGATCTTCAGAGAGCGCTGTATTTGCATGTGCCAATCGCTCAGCCGACGGTCGTGCCGGTGAAGCTTTCAACGGCTGCGTCCGCCGCCGCACTGTCGTCCAGGGCTGCGCCGAGATCGAAGCTCTGGAACTCCTCGTCGGTCTGGGCCTCGTCCGCCGTATCGGCCTCGTTGGCTGCGTCGAAGGCGGTGCTGTTCGCAGATGCGAAGGGATCCGCTTCAGATACGGAGGAAACCTTGCCGTCGGTCACGGTGAAGCGGTCGCCCAGCTCGTGGTAGGAGTAGGCGTTGCCGTCCGCGGTCTTGTAGTAGATGATCAGGCCCAGGCTGTAGTCGCCGTCGGCGAACTTCGCCACGCTGAAGATGGTGGAGAAGTCGGTGTTGGCGGCGTTCTTGCAGATGGCGTCGCTGTGATCCACGCCGCTGACGCCGGCCTCCATGGTGCCCTTGTAGGCGCGCTGCTTGCCGCTGGCGTCGTTGGTGACGATGACGAAGATGCTTGCGTCCGCGCCGTCAAAGCTCGCGTCGTTGAGGTAGCCGTAGCCGTCCAGGCGCACGACCTGGCGGTTGTTGGGCTCGGAGACGTAGAAGTTCGTGATCTCCACCGTACCGTTGGTGGACGGCTCGGGAACGTTAAAGCCCTTGGTCTTGAACTGGGAGTACGCCTTGCTGGCGATCTTCGTCGGCTCCGGCGTGGGAGTCGGGGTGGGCGTCGGCTCCGGCGTGGGGGTCGGGATCGGCGTGGGCGAGGGCGTCGGGGTGGGAGTCGGCGTCGCCGTGGGGGTCGGCGTGGGCGTGTTGGTCAGATCCACAACGCCGCTTGCGTCGCCCTGGTCGTCCGGCTCGGTCACAAAAACGGAGGTCGGGCCGTCCGCGCCGCCGATGATGGCAACGTTCTCCGGCGCGGCGGTCATTTCCACATAAGCGCGCATCGTCGCGTCCGGATTGGCCAGCTTGTCGGAGTAATCCACCTTGCCCAGGAAGAAATAGAGGGCGCACATCAGTATGGCGACGATAATCAGGCCGATGAAGAAGTGGAGCACGGCCATGCCCTTACCGTTGCGCTTATAGCCTTTTTGCATAAAAATGCCTCCTGTAATTCCATTTCAGGGATATAGTTTCATCTTAAAGAGTTGCCCTTTAAAAGTCAAGCAGGAAGCGAAGCTTTTGAAATATTGTCACAAACAGCCCCGAAATTGGTCATAAAGCGACCGTCCCGCAGCACAATGCAGGACGGTCGTGCTGTCTTATTCTTCCAGCAGGGGCTTGAGATACGCGCCGGTGCTGCTGTTTTCACAGGCGGCCAGCTCCTCGGGCGTGCCGCATGCGACGATGGTTCCACCCTGGTCGCCGCCGCCGGGGCCCAGGTCGATGATGTAGTCGGCGGTCTTGATCACGTCCAGGTTGTGCTCGATGACGATCAGCGTGTTGCCCGCGTCGGCCAGGCGGTGCAGCACCTCGTTGAGCTGCTCCACGTCGCCGATGTGAAGTCCCGTGGTGGGCTCGTCCAGCACGTAGAGCGTGCGGCCCGTGGCCCTGCGGGAGAGCTCGGTGGCCAGCTTGATGCGCTGGGCCTCGCCGCCGGAGAGGGTGTCCGAGGGCTGGCCGAGCTTGACGTAGCCCAGACCCACGTCGTGCATGGTCTGGAGCTTGTTGGCAAGCCTCGGCAGAGGGGCGAAGAACTCCAGCGCCTCGTCCACGGTCATTTCCAGCACGTCGTAAATGCTCTTGCCCTTGTAGCGCACCTCCAGCGTCTCGCGGTTGTAGCGCCGACCGTGGCAGACCTCGCAGGGCACGTACACGTCCGAGAGGAACTGCATCTCGATCTTCAGGATGCCGTCGCCGGAGCAGGCCTCGCAGCGCCCGCCCTTGACGTTGAAGGAGAAGCGGTTGGCCTTGTAGCCACGGGCCTTCGCGTCTGGGGTGGAGGCGAACACGTCGCGGATCAGGTCGAACAGGCCGGTGTAGGTGGCGGGGTTGGAGCGCGGCGTGCGCCCGATGGGGCTCTGATCGATCTGAATGACCTTGTCCAGCTGCTCCACGCCCAGGATCTCGTCGTGGTCGGCGGCGCGCTGGCGGGAGCGGTTCAGCGTGCGGGACAGGGACTTGTACAGGATTTCGTTGACCAGCGAGCTCTTGCCGCTGCCGGACACGCCGGTGACGCAGCAGAGCACGCCCAGCGGGAAGGAGACGTCGATGTTCTTGAGATTGTTGGCCCGGGCGCCCTTGACGGTCAGCCAGCCGCTGGGCTTGCGGTGCTCTTTGGGCAGCGGAACCCTGCGCGCGCCGGAGAGGTACTGGCCGGTGAGGGAGGCGGGGTTCGCCATGACCTCGGCGGGAGTGCCGCAGGCCACCACCTGACCGCCGTTCACGCCCGCGCCGGGGCCGATGTCCACGATGTAGTCCGCCGCCAGCATGGTCTCCGCGTCGTGCTCCACCACGATCAGGGTGTTGCCAAGGTCGCGCAGGCTGCACAGGGTGTTGATGAGCTTCGCGTTGTCGGACTGGTGCAGGCCGATGGACGGCTCGTCCAGGATGTAGAGCACGCCGGTCAGGCCCGAGCCGATCTGGGTGGCCAGGCGGATGCGCTGGGCCTCGCCGCCGGAGAGGGTGCCCGCGCTGCGGGCGAGGGTCAGGTAGTCCAGGCCCACGTTGACCAGGAAGTTCAGCCGCGCGGTGATCTCCTTGCGGAGCTGGCGGGCGATCAGCTCCTCCTTGGGGGTCAGCTGCAGGCCCTCCACGAAGGCGAGGGCCCTGCGCACCGTCATGGCGGCGAGATCCTGAATGGACAGCCCGCCCACGGTGACGCTCAGGGCTTCCCGGCGCAGGCGCTTGCCGCCGCACTCCGGGCAGGGCACGTTGGCCATGTACTCCTCGAAGGTGTTCTTCATCGCGTCGGAGCTGGTCTCGCGGTAGCGGCGCTCCAGGTTGGTGATCACGCCCTCGAAGGGCACGTTGAAGGAGCCGGAGCCGTTGGGACGATCGTAGGCCACGCGAATCTTCTTGCCCTGCGTGCCGTAGAGCAGCACGTTCATGGCCTCGTCGGAGAGCTCGGAGATGGGCGCGTCCAGCGAGAAATTGTAGGCCTCGGCAAGGCCCCGCAGGTAGCTTGCCGCCATGGAGTTGGGCTCGGAGGTGTTCCAGCCGGAGACCCTGATCGCGCCCTCGTTGAGGGACTTGCTGCGGTCAGGGATCACGATGTCCGGGTCCATCTTCAGCAGCACGCCCAGGCCCGTGCAGCAGGGGCACGCGCCGTAGGGGTTGTTGAAGGAGAACAGCCTCGGCTCCAGCGCCTCGATGGACACGCCGCAGTCCGGGCAGGCGTAGTTCTGGGAGTAGAGGGTCTCCTTGCCGGACTCCAGCTCGATGACGCTCACCAGCCCGCCGCCCAGTTTCAGCGCGGTTTCCAGCGAGTCGGTCAGGCGCTGCTGGAGGTCGGGGCGGATGATGATGCGGTCCACCACGATCTCGATGGTGTGCTTCTTCGTCTTGGCCAGGGCCGGAGCCTCGGCAAGCTCATACAGCTCGCCGTCGATGCGCGCGCGCACGAAGCCCTTCTTCTGCATGTCCTCCAGAAGCTTCGTGTGTTCGCCCTTGCGGCCCCGCACCACCGGGGCAAGCAGCATGATCTTCGTGCGCTCGGGCAGGGCGGTGATGGCGTCGATGATCTGATCCACGGTCTGGCGCTGAATCTCCCGCCCGCACTGGGGGCAGTGGGGGATGCCGATGCGCGCGTACATCAGGCGCAGGTGATCGTAAATCTCGGTCACGGTGCCCACGGTGGAGCGCGGGTTGCGGCTGGTGGTCTTCTGGTCGATGGAGATGGCCGGGGACAGGCCCTGAATCATGTCCACCTCCGGCTTGTCCATCTGACCCAGGAACTGCCGGGCGTAGCTGGACAGGGATTCCACATATCTGCGCTGGCCCTCGGCATAGATGGTGTCGAAGGCCAGGGACGACTTTCCCGAGCCGGACAGGCCGGTCATGACGATCAGCTTGTTGCGGGGAAGGTCGATGTCGATGCTCTT
>JBJEJN010000179.1:0-6767 GCA_051878085.1 Aristaeellaceae bacterium
TCCTCCCAGGTGAAGCCGGAGTTGACCAGGGGATCGTCCAGCACGACGAACTGGCCGATGTCCTCGATGGTGTCGAAGTAGTTGCTGCCGCCGCCGATGCGGTCGGAGATCAGCGAGAGCTTGACCATGTACTCGCCCGGCGCGATGCCGGTCAGCGGAAAGCGCACGTTGAAGGTATACTCCTTGCCCGCCTCCACGTCGAAGGGGCGGGTCTGGGTCATGGCGATGGGCGCGGCCACGTTGGTCTTGAGGATCAGGCGCAGGCGCGTGTTGCGCTCGGTGAGGTTGCTGCGGAAGTGGATGGAGAACTCGAAATCGCTGTCCTGCTGGAACTCCATGTTCACCGAATTGAGCACCACCATCTTCAGCATGCGCATGGTGTCGCCGCGGTTGCGGGGGCGCACCATGGAATTGAGGTCGCGCTCCACGTCGCGGTTGCCCGCGCCGCTGTAGAGCTCGATGGCGTGCTCGGTGGTGCCGTCGTAGAGCAGGTGGCCGTGATCCAGGAACAGCGCGCGGCTGCACAGCTGGGACACGGTGCGCATGTTGTGGCTGACGTAGAGCACCGCGCGTCCGCTGCGGGCCACGTCGCTCATCTTGTTCAGGCACTTCTGCTGAAAGGCGTGGTCGCCTACGGCCAGCACCTCGTCGCAGACCAGGATGTCCGGCGCGAGGTTGGCCGCGACCGCGAAGCCAAGCTTTACGTACATGCCCGAAGAATAGCGCTTCACGGGGGTGTCGATGAACTTGTCGATCTCGGAGAACTCGATGATCTCGTCCATCTTCCGGGAGATTTCCTTCTTGTTCATGCCCAGGATGGAGCCGTTGAGATAGACGTTTTCCCTTCCGGTCAGCTCGTGGTGAAAGCCGGTGCCCACCTCGAGTAAGCTCGCCACCCTGCCATGGATGCGGATTTCGCCCTTGGTGGGCGCGGTGATGCGGGAGATCAGCTTGAGCATGGTGGACTTGCCCGCGCCGTTTCTGCCCACCAGGGCCAGTGTGTCGCCGCGATCCACGTTGAAGCTCACGTCCTCCAGCGCCATGAAGGTCTCGCCGTCGTGGCTGCCGTTGACCCCGATCTTCCGGTTGGGATCCTCGCGGCCCAGCTTGCGGGCGATCCAGCTGTTCAGGTCGCGGTAGAGAAGGCCGCCGCCGATCATGCCCAGGCGGTATTGCTTGGATACGTGATCCACTTCCAGCAATCGATCAGACATATTGCGCCTCCCTTTCCATCAGACGGTGTCCATGAAGGTCTTTTCCACCCGCGAAAACAGGATCACGCCCAGGATGAACACCAGGATCGTAATCAGGATGGAGAGCCAGTAGTAGTTCATGTAGTAGCAGGCCGTGCCCAGATAGGCCGAGCGGAACAGCTCGATCAGGGGCGTCATGGGGTTGAGCATGTACAGGCCCAGCAGGTTGGGGAACTTCTCCGCGATCATCGAGGCCGGATAGATCACCGGCGTGGCGTACATCCACAGGTGCACGCCGAAGCTCACCAGCAGCGCAAGGTCGCGGTACTTCGTGGTCATGGACGAGACGATGATGCCAAAGCCCAGGCCCAGCATGCCCAGCTGCACCAGCATCAGCGGCGTCATCAGGATCAGATTCAGGTTCGGCTTGACCGCCGAGTTCGGCTGGAGGGCGTAGTAGATCACGAAGCCCGCGAACAGCGCAAACTGCACGAAGAAGTGGATCATCTGCGAAACCACCGTGGAGATGGGCACGCACAATCGCGGGAAGTACACCTTGCCGAACAGGTTCCGGTTCGTGATGAAGGTGTTGGAGGTCTGCGTCAGGCAGTTGGCGAAGAACTGCCAAGCGATGTTGCCGCCCATGTAGAACAGGAAGCGGGGCATGCCGTCGGTGGGCAGACCCGCGATGTTGCCGAACACCACCGTGAAGATCAGCGTGTTCAAAAGCGGCTGGATGATGACCCAGGCGGGGCCGAGGATCGTCTGCTTGTAGATCAGCGTGAAATCGCGCTTCACCAGCATGGCGATCAGATCCCGGTAGTGCCAGAGATCCTTCAGATCGATATCAAACCATCCGGTCTTGGGACGAATGCGCGTCGTCCAGTAGTTCCCGGCGCGGGACTTGGCCATGATCGGAAATTCTCCCTTCTCCGGCAGTGCCTTCCCTTCGGAAGGACTGCATATCTATCCACAGTGAACTGATCTTATTCTATCATCTCCATGGAAGGGTTTCAAGGCATGTCCAAAACTTGCCCAAAAGCCGTCATGTTGTTATAATATATCCCGTGCGCATGCGGTGTATAATATACTTGTACTCGTATGCGATGCCGCGTCCATCGCGGCGCTTCCAAGCGAAATCCGCTGCTCCGAAAGGAAACGCTTCATGAATCAGACCAAGCCAGACAAGAAAAACAGGCTGCAACTGCGCATCGATATCGTGCTGACGGTGCTCTTCCTCGCGGTCATCTTCTTCATGGGCGCGATGACCCTGCTGACCGACTTCCACGGCATCTACGTGGCGGCCACCGATCAGAAGAAGCTCGCCGCCTACGTGGACGACATCGAGACCTGCTCCGCCTGGGACTACTTCGCCGCGCGCATCCGCTCGGTGGACAACTACCTCGCCGGCAACATCTACGGCGCGACGGAGCTGGGCTATGCCAACTCCAGCTTCCAGTATGCCCTGGGCAAGCGCATGATCAACACCGGCTCCAGCCAGATGCTCACGCTGAACTCCGGCCACCTCTACGACATCCAGAACTACGTGTCCATGGAGAGTGCGGTTAAGAACATTCAGGACATGCGCGCCGCCGCCGGGGACATCCCTTTCCTGTTTGTCTACGGGCACCCCACCATCTATTCCCCCGACCAGCTGCCCGCGGGCTACGACGTGCTGGACTACTCCGACGAGATCGCCGCGGAGATCGTGGAGCGCATGTCGGAAACGGACATCCCCATGCTGGACAGCCGGGACGTGCTCACGGCCACCGGGCTTGACCTGAGCGAGTATCTGATGTACACCGACCAGCACTGGGCCACCCGCGCGTCGCTCATCATGGCGCAGCGCATCGCGCAGGAGCTCTCCGGCATGACCGGAATCGATCTGGACGCGGAGAAGCTGGACATCTCCCAATTCAACACCGAGACCTACCCGAAGCTCTTCCTGGGCAAGTACGGCCAGCGCGTGGGCACGATGAACATCGACCCCGACGACATCACGATCTACTGGCCGAAGTACGACACGAACATCCGCCGCTACACCAACTACCTGGGCGACATCACCGAGATCGAGGGCAGCTTCTACGACAGCGTGATCCGCTGGAAGTACCTGCAGCCCGACGAGGGCAAGACCTGGAACATCAAGGCCTACTTCGACTACGGCCTCACGGAGAACCACGACATCTACACCAACCCCGACGGCGCGCCCTGCACCATCCTGCTGTTGAAGGACTCCTACAGCGCATCCATCGGCAGCTTCCTCTCGCTGGTGGCGGAGAACGTGGTTGCCGTGGACCTGCGCCGCAGCGAGCGCACCCTCCAGGAGTGGATCGACCAGTGCGATCCCGACGCGGTGGTCGTGGCCTACAGCATGCAGATGCTCCGCGACGACGCGTACGAGTTCCAATAAGAGTTGCATAAAAATCGCGACGGTATGGCGTACAACCATACCGTCGCTCGTTTCTTTGACTTGTCAACGCCTTGGGCTCCTTTGTGTAAAACAGCAGTTGCGTCTCATTTGGAGCCGTGACCAATTCGGGAAGGAATCCGAAGGATTCGCCCGGTGCGTGGGAGCTGTCAGCGAAGCTGACTGAGGGATTGTTCCCCCTGCATCTGCATGAACCTCACTCCTCCTCCGGCACAATGCGCAGAATCATCAGCTCCGGGCGGTTGAACAGCCTCGGCAGGGCGCTTTTGCACAGCCCCCGGCTGACGGCCAGCTGTCCCTCTTCCAGCGGATACAGCCCGGAGGTGTACGCCGGAAACCAGCCCTGGTTCGGCGCCCACAGGCCGTCGATCAGGCCGGGAATGCGCAGCTGTCCGCCGTGGGCATGGCCGCTGATCACCAGATCAAAGCCCGTGGCGTAGGAATCCGCCCGGTCGGGGCGGTGCGCCATCAGCACGGTGAAGATATCGTCCTGCGCACGACAGGCCTCCAACTGCGCCTGCCAGTCCGCCCGCGTCAGGCACAGCGGATCGTCCGTGCCCGCGATGCGGATGCCGCCCAGAGATACCGAATCGCCCTCCAGCACGGTCGCACCCAGTTCCCGCAGCGCAGCCTTGATCTGTTTGTCCTCGCTGCCCTGGCACTCGTGGTTGCCGGTGGTGTACAGGATTGGCAGCTCGCCGACCAGCCCCTCCACCAGCGCGCGCACGCCGTCCATTTCGTCGGGGCTCTCGCACATGTCGCCCACCAGCAGCAGCGCGTCCGGCGCTTCGGCGCATATGACGGCGATCAGCTCCCGCTGGTTCTCGCCGAAGAAGCTGTCGTGCAGGTCGGTGGCGACAGCCAGCGTCACCGGGTTCTGCACCTTCGGCGAAGCGATCGTGTAGGTATCGACCTCTAACCGTTGGGACAGCGCGAGGGGCAGCAGCACCGCCAGCATCGTCGCGATCAGGCCCAAAACCAGCCGCCGCCTTCTCTTTTGCATCCGTAAATCTCCTGTGCAGAATTTTCCACTTGGACGCAAAAGCGGCGCGCGGGGTTCCCGCCGCCGTGCTGCAAAAAATCCGCCCGATTCCCGGACGGATTTCGTCGATACAGGCTTTGCGCCGTCAGTCTGCGATCAGCGCGGCCATCTCGTCAACTGTGATGCGGTAGATCTTGCCCTCGATATCATGGGCAAGCAGCGCCTCGCGCACGCTTGCGCGGTCGTAGCGGCTGCCGATGAGCGCATCGCAGATGGTCTTTGCGTCCAGCGTGGAGAAGAAGTCGCCGTAGACCGAGGCGGACTGAATCACGCCCTTGCGCACGTCGATCTTGAACTCCATCTTGCCGCCTGCGAAGCGGCCGGTGCGCTCGATGTTGAACTTGGGATCTGCGCCGAAGATGCACTCCCAGGCGGCGAACTTCTCCTGCGCCAGCTGGCGGATGCGCGCGTCGTCCTCGGGGGTGAGTTTGTACTCCTCGGTGCTGCCATTCATGATGTGGCGCACCATGCCCGCCTTGAAGGCGTGGGGATCCATGGGCGAGGGCAGGTGCTCGGATATGTTGGTCACGCGGTCGCGCACGGACTTGATGCTCTTGGAGAGGATCTTGTAGTCGTCCACGGTGGTGGAGGCCACCATCTGCTCGATGTCGGTGTCGAACAGGAGCGAGCCGTGGTGCACGATGCTGTCGCCGAGGCGGTACTGGGCGTTGCCGGAGAACTTGCGGCCGTCGATGGTCAGGTCGTTGCGGCCGTTGAAGCTCGCGTTCACGCCCATCTCCCGCAGCGCGTCGATCACCGGGGCGATGTACTCGTGAAACTGAATCTCCCCCGCGTCCCGGTGCTGGATGAAGGTGAACTGCCAGCCGCCGAGGTCGGTGTAGATCGTGCCGCCGCCGCTCATGCGCCGCACCAGATGGATGCCGTGGGCGTCGGCGTAGGGCTTGTTGATCTCCTCCAGCACGTTCTGATACTTGCCCACCATCAGCGTGGGCGTGGTCTGCCAGAACAGAAACACCGTGTCCGGCAGGCGCTTCTCCACCGTGAAGTAGTACTCCAGGCCGAAGTTGTAGTAAACGTCCGTGGAGCCGGTCTCAATATAGATCATGCACGTCCTCCAGTACCTCCCAGGCCTTGTAGGAGCTTCTGGCCAGCGGCGCGGAGGCCACGTGGCGGAAGCCCTTGGCGAGAGCCATCTCCTTGTAGCGGGCGAAGTCCTCTGGTGTGGCGTAGCGCGCCAGCGGATAGTGCTGCGGCGAGGGCTGGAGATACTGGCCGATGGTCAGGATGTCGCAGCCGGTGTCCAGGATGTCGTCCATCAGGCGGCTGATCTGCTCCTCCGTCTCGCCCAGGCCCACCATGAAGCCGGTCTTGGTCAGCAGCGTGGGATCCTTCCTCTTGCAGTAGCGCAGCACGTCCAGCGAGCGCTGGTACCTCGCCTGGGGCCGAACGGCGGCCTGCAGCTCCTCAACGGTCTCCACGTTGTGGTTCAGCACCTCCGGATGGGCCGCGATCACCACGTCCAGCGCGTCGGTGTTCATCTTCATGTCGGAGATCAGCGTCTCCACCGTGGTGCCGGGGCAGACCTCGCGAATGGCGCGCACGGTCTTTGCAAACTGCTCCGCGCCGCCGTCGGGCAGGTCGTCGCGGGTGGAGCAGGTCAGCACCACGTGGCGCAGGCCCAGCTTCTTCGCCGCCCGGGCTACGTTCATCGGCTCCTCGGGATCCGGCGGCAGCGGCTTGCCCGTGGTCACGTTGCAGAAGCGGCAGTTGCGGGTGCACACGCTGCCCAGAATCAGGAAGGTGGAGGTGTGCTTGCGGTAGCACTCGCCCAGGTTCGGGCAGTTGGCCTCCTTGCACACCGTGTTCAGGTTCAGATCGCGCATCAGCTCGGCGACCTCATTGACCGCCTCCGCATTGTAGCGCACCTTCAGCCATTCCGGCTTTCTCTTGTCCATCATGCGCGAACCTCGAAGATGGCCACCGGGGACTCCACGTCCACCGTGTCGCCCTCCTCGCACAGCTGCTTCTTCAGCACGCCGCTCTCGGTGGCCTCGATCTGGTTGACCACCTTGTCGGTCTCGATCTCGTAGAGGGGCTCGCCGGCCTGCACCGCGTCGCCCTCCTCCTTCAGCCAGGCGCACAG
>JBJEJN010000180.1:0-6743 GCA_051878085.1 Aristaeellaceae bacterium
GTGCCCACCAGTCCGCACACCGCGCCCACCAGGATCGCCAGCAGCGACCAGCGCAGGAACGAGTACAGAAAATGCCAGGCATTTTCCAATCGAAGTTTCATCAATTCCACCTCTTCCCTAAATCCGGTATTATTTTAGTCAGGTGAAATTGCATTTTCTATCACATCAGGTAAAATCTGTTCACAAATCCAACGGCCGGACGCACAAGAAGGGCCGGCGCAGTGGCCGGCCCCTGGATCATTTCTTTGCAATTCTCTTTGCGTATCTCTCCTCAAGCGGCTTGGCAAAGCTCTCCAGCATCGGCACCATCACGTAGGCAACAATGCCGCTGGTAAAGCCGCCGTTGTACAGGTTGAAGCCACCGTGGATGGCGGGCACGCTGGTGACCAGGCAGTAGTGCAGGATGCCCGCAACGATGCCCGCGATGGGACCATACTTGCCCGCAATGGGTGCAAGACCGCTGGCATAGCACAGGCCCACGACAATCGCCTGTGCATTGAGCGCGAACACGCCGAAGCGGGAGGCAATGAAGTAACCCAACATGATGGGCAGCACGTTCAGCGGCATTGCGCCCGCCGCGCCGAAGGCCAGCATGCACCAGACCGCGCCGAAGGTCGCTCCGGTGAACTTTGCGCCGATCAGGTTGTAGTAGCCCAAAATGAACAGGCCGTACACGCCGAGGTTGACAATGCACAGACCCACGCCGTACTTGCTCATAAAGTCTACCTTGTAGCCGGTATCGGTCAGCAGCTTTCCATAGCCCTTGAAGCCGCCGTTGATGACGCCGCCGAAGATCAGGCACAGCACGAGGAAGACAATGGCAAAGATATTGCAGTAGGCGCGGTTGCCCTCGCCCAGCGTTGCGGCGATGGCCGGGGCCTCTACGCCGAGGGTCTTGTACATGATGGCAAAGATTGCGAGGCACATAAAGCCTGCGGCAGGGCCTGCGTTGTACAGGTTGTAGCCCTTGTGGAAGTGCGTGGTGTGTGCGCAGAACGCGGGCATGCGGATGCTCACCGCGACGCCGATCACCAGCGCAAGGAGAATGCCCTTAATCGTGAAGCCATGCACCTCGGTGCCCGGATAGCGGAACAGCATCTCGCTCACCAGCGGCGCCAGCGACGAGGAGAACATGGCAAAGTTGATGTATTTTCCAAAGGGCTCCCGCTTGATCCGGGAATAGATGAAGGTGCCCAGAACGAAGGGCAGCATATTCAGAATGTTGATGCCGTAGAAGCAGTAGCCGACGGTGAGCATGTAGGCCGCGACGGTCGTGCCGGTCACCACCGCGCCGGGCAGGTACATCAGCAGGCAGCAGACCGTTCCCACCAGCGCCGCGTTCAGGAAGGCGCCGGAAATGCTTCCGATCTCGATGAAGAAGTAGTCCTTGGTCAACTGCGACGGCAGGGTAACGATGCGCCGCAGACCGCTGAGCATCTCGCCGCGATCCGGCGCGCAGACCGCGCCAATCAGACAGGCAATCGTAAAAGCCAAGAGCACGTAGCGCAGAATCACGCTGTCGCTCTGCTTGCGGAGCTTCTCAATACGCATTTCAATTCCTCCTATCCCCTGCCGGAGCAGGATCGCGCCGCCGCGCACCGCATTTTTGGGCGTTTTCAGCGGTTTTAGGGCGAAGAAAACCCACCCGTCGCCCGAAAAAGCGGACGGGCGGGTCAAGTTTTGGGATTACAGGCCGGCCTTGCGGGCAGCAGCCTCCACCACGTGGCCGATGAGCACGGAGGTGGTTACGGAGCCAACGCCGCCCGGAACGGGGGTGATGGCCTCGACGATGGGCTCGATCTCGTCAAACTTGGCGTCGCCGGCGATGGCGCCCTTGCCGCCCTTGGAGTTGATCTTCTCGGGATCCCAGTTGATGGAAACGTCGATCACGATCTGGCCGGGGCGCACGAAGTCCTTGGTCAGGGAGCCCAGCACGCCGGCTGCGGACACCAGGATGTCCGCGCTGCGGGCAACCTCGGCGGTGTTGACCGTCTTGGTGTGGCAGATGGTGACGGTGGCGTTCTTCTTCATCAGCATCATGGCCGCGGGCTTGCCGACGACCAGGGAGCGGCCGATGACCACGGCGCTCTTGCCCTTGCAGTCGATGCCGTAGTAGTCCAGGATCTCCATGCAGGCCTGGGGGGTGCAGGGCGCGAAGCCCAGATCCTTGCGGTCCTCAAACACGCCTGCGTTGGACAGGTCGGTCATGCAGTCCACATCCTTGGCCGGATCCAGCTTGTTGCAGATCTCGTTCTGATCCGCCTTCAGGTGCTTGGGCAGGGGGCGGAACATCAGCACGCCGTGAATGCTGTCGTTGGCGTTGAGCTCCTCGATCTTGGCGATCAGGGCTTCCTTGGTCACGTCCTCGGGCAGCACAAACTTCTCCACCTCAACGCCGATCAGCTCCGCGCGGGCCACAGCGCCCTTCTCGTAGGACAGGTCGGACGGGTTCTCGCCGCAGCGGAGAATGCCCAGCTTCGGGGAGATGCCCTTTTCCTTCAGTTCTGCAACCTGCGCCTGCAGCTTTGCGTTCAGCGCGGCGGTGACTTCCTTGCCCAGTAACTGCTTTGCCATTGTAGTTTCCTCCGAATCGTATGGGTTTTTGAATCTCTTAGAAGTTCGCGCGGACGGCGGCGAAGATCTCGTCGGCCATCGCGCAGTACTTGTCCAGCATGCCGTTCGCCTTGGCGTTCATCTCCTCGGCCACCTCGCGGTTCTTGAGGGACTTGGTGTTGATGAACACGTTCAGGCTGGCGGCCTGCAGGGCGGCCTTGCAGCACACCGCGCCGCAGCCCGCGTCGGACACCGCCAGGCGGGAGCCCTTCTCGGCGAACACGGCGATGGCTTCGATGGCCTCGCAGCACAGCTCCATGATGTGCATGGGGGTGGAGCAGGCGATGATGGTGGCTTCCTCCATCACCTTGTCGCGGTTCGGATCATCCTTCGGGATGCCGTAGGCCTTGGCCAGGGGCAGGAAGTTCACCTCGTCCGCCTCCACCTGATCCAGCAGCTGCTTCTGCAGATCGTCGCACTTCGCCTTCAGGGCGATGATCTCCGCCTCCACCGCGGCGTACTTCTTCTTGCCCACGGTGAGGGAGCCGACCATGTTGCCCAGTGCGGTGCCAATGGCACCGACCAGCGCGGCCGCGCCGCCGCCGCCCGGAGCGGGCGCATCGGAGGCCAGAACGGTAACGAATTCACGGCAGGATGCCAAAGTCATATCCATAGTTCAATTCTCCTAAATCTGTGTATTGCTATAACGGGAAATATGGGTGACATTTCTGCCACCCATATATTCAATATGCGTCGATTAGAACAGGCCGGAGACCTTGCCGGTTTCCACGTCCACGTCAACGCGGCGATATGCCGGGTCGGCAGCGGTGCCGGGCATCATGGAGATGGTGCCGGCCATGGGGCACAGGAACTTGGCTCCGCCGTACTCCAGGATGTCGCGCACAGCCAGACGCCAGCCCTTCGGCACGCCCTTCAGCGTGGGGTTGTCGGACAGGGACAGGTGGGTCTTGACCATCATGGTGCAATAGTCGGCGTACTTGGGATCGTTCTCGAAGCGCTCAGCCTTCTGAACCGCCAGAGGCGCCCAGTCGACGCCGTCCGCGCCGTAGACTTCCTTGGCGATGCGCTCAACGCGCTCACGCAGCGGCATATCCAGGTCGTACAGGAACTTGACCTCCACCGGATCCTCGCAGGCTTCCACAACCACGCGGGCCAGCTCGGCAGCGCCTTCGCCGCCATAGCGCCAGTGGTTGGACTCCGCGCAGCGCACGCCCTGCTCGGCGCACAGCTTCTTCAGCAGCGCGACCTCGGCGTCGGTGTCGGTGTAGAAGCGGTTGATGCAAACGACGGGGTTGATGCCGGACTTCTTGATGGTGTTCACATGGTGGAACAGGTTGCAGGTGCCCTTCTCAAGCAGCTCCAGGTTCTCCTCCGTGTACTCCTTCGGCAGGGGTGCGCCGGGGGTGACCTTGGGTCCGCCGCCGTGCATCTTCAGCGCGCGGACGGTGGCGACCAGAACGGAGACGTTCGGGGTCAGGCCGGACAGGCGGGTCTTGACGTTCCAGAACTTCTCGAAGCCGATGTCTGCGGCGAAGCCGGACTCGGTGACGTGATAGTCGAACAGCTTCAGCGCCAGGCGGTCAGCGATAACGGAGGACTGGCCGATGGCGATGTTGGCGAAGGGGCCGGCGTGGATCAGCACGGGCTGATGCTCGACGGAGTAGCACATGGTGGGGTTGATGGCGTTGCGCATCCAGGCGGTCATGGCGCCGGCAACCTCCAGATCCTCACAGGTCACAGGCTCGCCGGAGCGGCTGTAAGCGACGACAACCTTGCCGATGCGCTCGCGCAGATCCTTCAGATCGCGGGCGACGGCCAGGATGGCCATCAGCTCGGAACCAACGGCGATGCCGAACTTGGACTCCATCATGAAGCCGTCCAGGCGGCCGCCGATGCCGATGATGATGTTGCGCAGGGACTGTGCGCAGAAGTCGATGACCCAGCCCATCTCAATGCGCTTGGGGTCGATGTCCAGGCGCTTGAGGCCCTTCTTGGCCAGCCACTCATCGTTGTTGTTGCGCTCGTGCTGCATGCGGGCAGTCAGGGCAACCATGGCCAGGTTGTGGGCGTTCATGATATCGTTGATGTCGCCGGTCAGGCCCAGGGAGAACTCGGTCATGGGCATCAGCAGGGCGTTGCCGCCGCCTGCCGCGGTACCCTTGACGTTCATGGTGGGGCCGCCGGAGGGCTGACGCAGCGCGCCGCCGGCGTTCTTGCCGATGTAGCCCAGGCCCTCGATCAGGCCCAGAGAGACGGTGGACTTGCCCTCGCCGAAGGGGGTGGGCGTGATGGCGGTGACCTCGATGAACTTGCCGTCGGGCTTGTCCTTCAGGCGGTCCATGACCTTGATGAAGTCGATTTTCGGGGTCTTGCCGTAGGGAATGATCTCATCGGGCAGCAGGCCGAGCTTCTCACGGAAATATTCTACCGGGGGCAGGGACTTTTCAGCTTCCTCAGCGATCTGCCAGTCCTTGTAGATGGTGGGGTCGAGCTTCACGCGGCCGTTCTCATCCACATACTTGCCATCAACGAAATTGATTGCCATGGTAGGATTCCTCCTTTAAATTGGTCGGATCTTGATTATGTACAACGTCTGTCCTCGTACTATCAGAGCACTTTCAGACCGTTTCGGCAGCCAGATTGAACTGCAAACCGGCGCGTCGCTCTTACAGTTGAAAGTGTATCACAATTATTCAATCCTGTCAATAAATAACTCGCAAATTATTACTATTAAGTTTTGGATTTGCCAGCCCACCGACACGATTTCACGCACATTTTCCGCGGGACAGACTGGACATGGCACGCAGAAAACGTTATACTATAATAGTACAAAATAATTCTATCATAACAAAACTGAGGTGTCAATAAAATGTTGAATTATAAGGGCCTGAAGGCCGTACGCGAGCGCATTCTTGTTCCCGATGCCCAGGTGGACCGCCAGATCGACGCCATTTTGCAGAGCCAGATGAAGAACGTGCCCGTCACGGGCCGCCCCGCCCAGGCAGGCGACGAGGTGGTTCTGGACTACGCCGGCGAGACCGCCGAAGGGTACTTTGAGGGCGGCAGCGCCGATGGGCAGGCGCTGGTGCTGGGCAGCGGCACGTTCATCCCCGGCTTTGAGGACCAGCTGATCGGCCACAGCGTCGGCGAGGAGGTGGACGTGCACGTCACCTTCCCCGAGAAGTACCATGCGCCGGGGCTGGCGGGCAAGGCGGCGGTGTTCCACTGCAAGCTGCACGAGATTCGCCAGAAGGAGCGCTACAAGGCCGACGATGAATTCGCCAGGGAGGTGGGCGGCTGCGAAACCTTCGCCGAATTCCGAGAGAGCATGAAGGAGGCCATGCAGGCCTACGCCGACCAGCAGGCCGAAAACGAGCTCAAGGAGCAGCTGCTCAACCAGGTGTGCGACAGCGCCAGCTTCGAGATCACCGACGAGCAGATCAACGCCGCGCTGGATCTGATGATGCAGAGTCTGGAGAGCCAGCTGGCGCGCCAGGGCCTGAACATGGACATGTACTGCCAGTTCATGAACACCAACAAGGAGGCCCTGCGCGAGGACAACCGGAACGAAGCCCGCCGCAACGTGGAGCGCCAGTTTGCCATTGCGGAGATCGCCATGGCGGAGAACATCGCGCCCGACGAGGAGGGTGTGGCTCAGGCCCTCCAGCAGATCGCCCGGGACAACAAGATGACCATCGAGCAGCTCCAGCCCCACATGGACGAAGCCTTCCAGGCCGCTGTGGCCCAGAGCGTGATCATCGAAAAGGTGCTGGATTTCCTGGTGGCAAGCAGCGAAGTGGAGACGATCGTCAAGGACGTCTGAGTCCGCGCCTTGCAGACGCAGCAATCATTCAAAAACATGCCAACCGAGTCAATAAAATCGGTTGGCATGTCTGCGTTTATGGGCCTTGTCATCAGCCGAGCTGCGCCTTCAACTCCTTCAGCATCTCGGTGGAGACCGGACAGACGCAGGAGCCGCTGTGCATCAGGGCCTTGTCGGTCAACTCCCGCGCGCGCGCGAGGTCGCCGTCCTCCCGGGCGAAGTTCGCCAGGGCGTAGAGCGTGGTGATCTGGCCGGGCTTCTGCTTGTGGGCGCGCTCGTAGTAGTCCACGGATTTCTTGCGCAGCTCGGCCCGCTGCTGGGGATCCGTTTCGCGCAGGCTCAGCTG
>JBJEJN010000181.1:0-7106 GCA_051878085.1 Aristaeellaceae bacterium
TGTGCTATAATACATTGTAAATTGTTGGAGAACCTTTTAACGGCGCTGCCGTTTTGTGTTGTTTATCTCCGCAAGGAGTGAACATAGAAAAAAAGGAGGGAAAACAAAATGAAGAAATTTGTTGCTCTGCTCATGGCTGCCATCATGGTTCTGACCTGCGCTTCTGCTTTCGCAGAGGGCTGGGAGATCGTCGTCGTCCCGAAGGACGCCTCCAACCCCTGGTTCGTTCGCATGAACACCGGCGTTGAGGAGTACGCTGCGGCCCATCCGGAAGACACCATCTATCAGAAGGGCACCGCCGAAATCGACGCGACCCTGCAGGCCCAGCTGGTTGACGACCTGGTTGCCCAGGGCGTTGACGCAATCTGCGTGGTTCCGGTTGACATCAAGTCCATCGAGCCCTCTCTGAAGGCTGCCCGCGAAGCCGGCATCGTGGTCATCGCCCATGAAGGCGCTGCCCTCGAGAACGTCGACTACGACATCGAGGCCTTCAACAACGAGCTGTACGGCGCGTTCATCATGGACAACCTGGCCGCCGCCATGGGCGAAGAGGGCCTGTACACCACGATGGTCGCCGACCTGACCAACGGCTCCCACAACGAGTGGGCGGACGGCGGCGTGAAGCGCGCCACCGAGGCCTATCCGAACATGACCCTGCTGGAGGCCGACCCCCGCGTTGAGTCTCACGACAACGGCGACACCGCCTACAACGTTGCCAAGGAGCTCTTCAAGAAGTATCCGGATCTGAAGGGCATCATGGGCACCTCTTCCTTCGACGCCCCCGGCGTTGCCCGCGCGATCGAGGAGCTGGGCCTCTCCGGCAAGGTGTTCACCGCCGGTACCGGCATGCCTGGCGACAACGCTGAGCTGCTCAAGAGCGGCGCCGTGCAGTACCTGACCCTGTGGGATCCGGCACTGGCGGGCCAGGCGATGGTCGCCCTCGCCCAGAAGATCCTGGCCGGCGAAGAGATCGCTGCTCCGCTGGATCTGGGCGTTGAAGGCTACACCGAGCTCCAGTTCAAGGAAGGCTCCGAGACCGTGTTCGAGGGCCAGGGCTGGATCACCATCACCGCTGAGAACGTTGATTCCTTCGGCTTCTAATTTCAGAAAATGAATTGCGGGGAGCCAGACGGCTCCCCGCAGATCGTCTCGGCAGATTTTGCCTGAACGGCGCGTTGTTCAGGCAAAATCTGCCGGGATTTTGCGGAGCTGCGCTCCGCACCCAAGAAACCCGGCGGGTCAGACCGCCGCAAGGAGGATTCAGGCAATGTCCGAGTATCTGCTCAGAGCAGTAGACATCAGCAAATCGTTCGGCGCCGTCAAGGCGCTGCAAAACGTGACGCTGGAAATCAAGCCCGGCGAGGTGCACTGCCTGGCCGGCGAGAACGGCTGCGGTAAATCGACGATCATCAAGGTCATCTGCGGCGTTCACAAGCCCGACGGTGGCCACATTGAGTTCGATGGAAAGAGCTATTCCGAAATCACGCCCCTGGAGGCCATCAACATGGGCGTGCAGGTCATCTATCAGGACTTTTCCATCTTCCCGAACCTGACGGTCATGGAGAACCTGGCGTTCAACACCGAGCTGGCCGCAGGTCACAAGCTTGTGAACAAGCGCCGCATGCGCCAGATCGCCAAGGAGGCCCTCTCCAAGATCAACTTTGACATGGAGCTGGATCGCCTGGTCGGTTCGCTCACCGTCGCGGAGAAGCAGATGGTTGCCATCTGCCGCGCGCTGATGTTCAACGCAAAGCTCATCATCATGGACGAGCCCACCACGGCGCTGACGAAGAAGGAGGTCAAGGCCCTCTTTGAGATCATCCTGAAGCTCAAGGCTCAGGGCATCGCCATCCTGTTCGTCAGCCACAAGCTGGACGAGGTATTTGAAATTTCGGAGCGCTTCTCCATCATGCGCAGCGGCCAGATGGTTGCCACCGGCAACACCGCCGACCTGGACGACAAGAAGTTCTCCTACTATATGACCGGCCGCGAATTTGAGAGCGAGCCCTTCAAGCCGAGCTTCCAGAGCAAGGAGAATGTGCTGGAGGTCAAGAATCTCACGCTGGACGGCAGCTTTGAGGACATCTCCTTCAACCTGCGGCGCGGCGAGATCCTTGGCATCACCGGACTTCTGGACTCCGGACGCACGGAGCTGGCGCTGTCCATGTTCGGTCTGCGCAAGGCCACCGGCGGAGAGATCATCAAGGACGGCAAGCCGGTGAAAATCGCAAGTCCCCGCGACGCCATCGCCGCCGGCATCGGCTTCGTGCCGGAGGATCGACTCAGCGAGGGCCTGTTCCTCACCCAGTCCATCGCGGACAACATCATCATTTCGGAGATCGACCACCTCTCCAACGGTATGGGCGTGCTCAAGCGCAAGGAATGCAAGGACGAGGTGGACAAGTGGGTCAGGGAGCTGGCCATCAAGACCCCCGACCCGCAGAATGCCTGCACCACCCTGTCCGGCGGCAACCAGCAGAGAATCGTGCTGGCCAAGTGGCTGGCCTGCAAACCAGACATTCTGATCCTCAACGGCCCCACCGTGGGCGTGGACATCGGCTCCAAGCACGACATCCACGCGATTCTTCAGCGCCTTGCGGATCAGGGCATGGCGGTCATCATCATCTCGGACGACCTGCCCGAGGTTCTGGAAAACTGCTCCAAGATGCTGGTCATGAAGAAGGGCCGGATCGTCGCCCAGCTCGAACCCGCGCAGACCGACGAAGCCACCGTGCTCTCGCACATGATGTAAGGAGGGAAAATGCATGAATCTGAAAAAATCTCTCCGTAAGCTGACCGGAAGAAGCGAATTTTACATCACGCTGGTGTTCCTCGCACTGTGCCTGCTGATCGAGGTTCGCTCCCATCAGTTCTTCACCCCCAACAACATCGTCGACATCCTGAGCGCGCTGGTCGTGCCCGGAATCTTCGCCATCGGCGAGTTCATGGTCATCGTCTCCGGCGGCTTCGACGTATCCTTCCCGGCGCTGGCCTCCCTCACCGGCTATGCGACCACGAAGATGCTGCTGGACATGGGCTGGGAAGGCGGCGTGTGGCTGCCCATCCTCATCACCATCGTGATCGGTGGCATTCTGGGCGCGTTCAATGGCCTGTTCATCGGCTACTTTGAGCTGCCGGCCATGATCGTGACCCTGGGCTCTTCCTCTGTGTTCAAGGGCCTGATGCAGGGCGCGCTGAACTCCAAGCAGCTGGCGGTGATTCCGCAGGGCATGCGCTCCTTCGGCACCTCCGCGCTGTTCATCGCGGAGAACAAGAGCTCCGGCCTGACCTCGCGCATGCCGACGACATTTTTGATGCTCGTGGCCGTGCTGCTGGTGACCTACTTCCTGCTCAACAAGACCATGTTCGGCCGCGGCATCTACGCCATCGGCGGCAACGCGACCAGCGCACACCGCGCGGGCTTCAACGTCAAGCGCACCCGCTTCCTGATGCTGGTCTACGTGGGCGTGATCTCCGCCCTGGCGGGCCTGTGCCGCGTGTGCATGATGCAGCAGATGCATCCCACCAACATGCTGGGCATGGAGATGAACATCATCGCCGGCGTCGTGCTTGGCGGCACCGCCATCGTCGGCGGCAGCGGCACGCTCTACGGCTGCATGCTGGGCACCGCGCTGATCGTCATGGTGGAAAACTCCATGATCCTGATCGGCATTCCCACCGTCTGGAAGGACTTCTTCGTCGGCGCGCTGATCGTGGTTGGCACCGGCATCTCCGCGATGCAGGTGACGCGCGCGAATAAGGCCGGCCTTCGCAACCTGAAAAAGGAGGCGGTAAAATGAACAAGCTGCTCGCCATCTACCGCAAGGATCGCCACATCTCCCGCCTGGTCATCATGATCGTCGCGTGGATGATCTTCATGGCGATCACCCGCTTCTCGAAGTTCTACACCGTCATCAACTTCACCACCATGGCCAGCCAGTTCCCTGAGTTCGGCATCATGGCCCTGGGCGGCATGCTGTGCATGATCACCGGCGGCATCGACCTGTCCTCCGTGGGCGTGGCCAACGTCACCTCCATCACCATGGGCATGTTCATGAAGACCCAGATGGTCGAGGGCAGCATCAGCGCCTTCACCATGATCGCCGCGTTCGCGATGGCGATCTGCATCGGCCTGGTGGTCGGCGCGATCAACGGCGCGCTGATCTCCAAGATCAAGATCCCGCCGATCCTGACGACCCTGGGCATGAACCAGCTGGTGACCGGCATCTCCATGGTCATCACCGGCGGCAACGCAGTCAGCGACCTGCCCATGAACTACGCGGAGACCATCAACCAGAAGCTGCTCAAGGTCATCCCCGGCAAGCGCGGCGTGATGCAGGGCGTTCTGCCGGTGCAGCTGATCTTCTTCGTGGTCATTGCGCTGATCATCTGGTTCCTGCTGGCGCGCACCTCCTTCGGCAAGAAGATCTACATGATCGGCACCAACGAGAATGTGGCCCGCTTCTCCGGCGTGAAGGTGGATCAGATGCTCATCAAGACCTACGCAATCTCCGGCATCTGCGCGGCCATCGGCGGCATGATCATGCTGGCCAACTACAACTCCGCGCGCTCGGACTACGGCAGCGTCTACACCCTCCAGTGCATCCTGATCGTGGTGCTGGGCGGCGTGGATCCCAAGGGCGGCCGCGGCAAGATCAGCGGCGTGCTGCTGGCCATCATCCTGCTGCGCCTGCTGGAAACCGGCCTCAACCGCTTCCCGCAGATCTCCAGCTACTACATCAACCTGATCTACGGCGCGGTGCTGCTGTTGGTCATGGTGCTCAACTACTTCGTGGAGCATCCCATCACCAAGCGCAAGGCTGCGTAAACCCCAAAAACATGCAACCCCAATCGCATTGAATGTGATTGGGGTTTTCATTTGCAGTCCAGGCTCAGCGCATGCCGCAGCCGCTGCGCCCGGGGCCCTCGCGGCCGGAGACGTAGCGGGCGTTGAACTCCATGTTGATCTCCCGCAGCTCCTTGATGCCGTCGATGTAGTCCTGATACATCTCCGCAAGGCCCGCCATGCATCCGTCGCAGTAGGCGGAGATGTTGCCCAGCGAATCGGCCACGATCTGTTCGCGCTGCGCGCGCGTGGTGTCTTTGATGAGGATGCTATCCATGCTCTTCCCTCCGATGCGTGCATTCTTCTGCTATTGTACCGCGAAAATCCACTTTCGGCAAGCTTGAATGGGAAAATTCGCTGTCCAAACGAGGGGATTCTTAATTTCTGGAAAACTGCATTGACGGGCGGTCACCATTGTGATAGAATGAAACATGCAAATTTCCCGTGGGGGAGTAGCGAGCGCGCGAGAGCGCGTAGCAAGTCAACATACTGACCGCGCACCGGTCTGGCTTGTTTTAAATTGCGAGACTCATGTATTGCTGCGATGCGATACCTGAGCTGTGCCCATTTGAACCCAGGTATGACTTCGCAGTCATATCTGGGTTTTTGCTGAATCTGCATCGGAGGCGGTACGTATGAATTTCAGCTTCGTGTTCTTCTTCAACAGCATCCTGCTGGGCGTGGGCCTTGCGATGGACGCATTCTCGGTGTCCATGGCCAACGGCCTGAACGAGCCGCAGATGCGACAGCGCAGGATGTGTGCCATCGCGGGCGTGTTCGCAGGCTTCCAGGCGCTGATGCCCATGGCGGGCTGGATCTGCGTGCACACGGTGGTGCGCTACTTTCAGGCCTTTGAACGCTACATCCCTTGGATCGCGCTGATCCTGCTGGGCTTCATCGGCGGCAAGATGCTGGTGGAGGCGGTTCGCCACCCGGAGGCGGATGGAGAGCACGTGGGCGTGGGCCTGGGCGCGCTGCTGGTGCAGGGCGTGGCAACGTCCATCGACGCGCTCTCGGTGGGCTTCACCATCGCGGATTACAACTGGCTGATGGCCCTGATCTGCGCGCTCATCATTGCCGCCGTGACCTTCGTGATCTGCATGGCGGGGCTGTTCATCGGCCGCAAGTTCGGCACGAAGCTCGCCAACCGGGCGCAGCTGCTGGGCGGCTCGATCCTGATCGTCATCGGCATCGAAATCTTCCTGACAGGCATCTTGGGCGCGTAAGCCGGAACTTGAAAAAGCTCTGCATCTATGGTACAATGCGGATGTTGTCCGGCGTGTGCCGGAAATCTTTGGAATGTGAGGAGCTTTATCCATGCATCTGTTTCTGACCAGCAGCCCCTGCAACGACGATGTGCCCGAGGGCGTGGAGCTGCCCTGCATCTTTAATGAAGAAAACGGCTTTGTGGTGAACCTGTGCGACCGCGTGCCGCCGGACGCCCACCTGCTGGTGATCGCGGCGGATCCGCTGGCCTTCGACGGCAACGATGAGATGGCCGACACCTTCGCCGCCTGCTTTGAATACCACGGCATGCAGCTTGCGTCCGTGGACATCTGCGACGCCCGCACGGAAAACTGGACGGAGGATCTGGTCTACGGCAGCGACGTGATCATCCTGGGCGGCGGTCACGTGCCCACCGAGAACGCCTTCTTCCGGCGCATCGGCCTGCGCGACCTGCTGGAGGACTACGAGGGCGTGGTCATCGGCATCAGCGCGGGCTCCATGAACTGCGCGTCCATCGTCTACGCACAGCCGGAGCTGCCTGGCGAGGCCGTGGATCCCGCCTACCAGCGCTACCTCTCCGGACTGGGCCTGACCGACATCATGGTGCTGCCCCACTACCAGAAGGTGAAGGACGTCATCATCGACGGCCTGCGGCTCTACGAGGACGTGACCTACGGCGACAGCCATGACAATCCCTTCCTGGCCATCGTGGACGGCAGCTACGTGCTCGTCGAGAACGGAACCAGCGTGCTCTTCGGCGAGGGCTACTGCATCGAGAACGGCGGAATCGAACAAATCTGCGCCGAGGGCTGTGCAGTGGAGCTGTAAGGCGAACATTTTTACGAAAAAAGGGAAAGAATCTGCGGAAAAATGCCCGGGAATGTTGACTGGGCTATACAGCTGTGGTATAATACAGATTAGGCAAGCCGTAGGCTTGGCCGGGTCGCTCACTCGAAAGAGGGAGCGACAATCTGGGAACAATTGCATAAGAAGGCCGTTTGAAGCTTGCAGGAGAGCGGACGCAAGTCCCGCC
>JBJEJN010000181.1:7206-33306 GCA_051878085.1 Aristaeellaceae bacterium
CAATTGCATAAGAAGGCCGTTTGAAGCTTGCAGGAGAGCGGACGCAAGTCCCGCCGAAGGAGTACACTCTCAGGCGTTCCCCGTGGGAATGAGGACTGTGGGCAGACGGCACTCTGGAGACGCCCGCCACAGCGGCGGGGGCCGAAGGGGCAAAGCGCAGGCGCGCGAATCTCTCAGGCAAAAGGACAGAGCGGCAACCTCGTCAAAGGGGTGTGTCTGTCTCTGTGACCGTTTCAGCGGTCACATTTCTTTTTGTCCCTTCGGACAAGAAAGAATGAAAATCAGGAGGACACAGACCATGCAGCAGCAGAACATCGACTTCATTCGCAATTCCGATCCGGTCATCGCCGACATCATGGCCCGGGAGCTGGGCCGTCAGCGCGCCAACCTCGAGCTGATCGCGTCCGAGAACATCGTCTCCCCGGCGGTGATGGCCGCGATGGGCTCCATGCTGACCAACAAGTATGCCGAGGGCTATCCGGGCAAGCGCTACTACGGCGGCTGCGAATTCGTCGATCAGATCGAAAACGTGTGCATCGACCGGGCGAAGGAGCTCTTCGGGGCCAAGTACGCAAACGTCCAGCCCCACAGCGGCTCCCAGGCGAACAACGCGGCCTATCTGGCGCTGTGCAAGCCCGGCGACACTGTGATGGGCATGGATCTGAGCAACGGCGGACACCTGACCCACGGCTGTCCGGCGAACTTCTCCGGCAAGTTCTACAACATCGTGCCCTACGGCTGCGACCCGGCCACCGGGCGCATCGACTACGACGAGGTGCGCGCGCTTGCGCTGAAGCACCGTCCGAGGATGATCATCGCGGGCGCGTCGGCCTATCCCCGGGTGATCGACTTCGCCCGCTTCGGCGAGATCGCCAGGGAGTGCGGCGCATACCTGATGGTGGACATGGCCCACATCGCCGGTCTGGTGGCGGCGGGCGAGCATCCCAGCCCGATTCCCTATGCGGACGTGGTGACCACCACCACCCACAAGACCCTGCGCGGCCCGCGCGGCGGCATGATCTTCACCAACGACGAGGCGATTGCAAAGAAGATCAATTCCGCCATCTTCCCCGGCGGCCAGGGTGGCCCGCTGATGCACGTCATCGCGGCCAAGGCCGTGGCGCTGAAGGAGGCGCTCCAGCCCGAGTTCAAGGAGTATCAGCACGCCATCGTGGAGAACGCCCGCATCATCGCCAAGGTGCTCGACCAGAACGGCGTGAAGCTGGTCACCGGCGGCACCGACAACCACCTGATGCTGGTGGATCTGCGCGACGAGGCCATCAGCGGCCGCGAGCTGGAGGAGCGCCTGGACCGCGTGCGCATCACCGTGAACAAGAACAAGATCCCCGGCGATCCCCGCCCGGCCTCCGAGACCTCCGGCATCCGCGTGGGCACGCCCGCAGTCACCGCCCGGGGCTTCCGCGCCGCCGAGGCCAGGGAGGTGGGTGAGCTGCTGGCCCTGGCCATCCATGACTTCGATGCGAAGCAGGCCGAGATCGTGGAGCGCGTGGACGCGCTGTGCAGCCGCTTCCCGCTGTACGAGGACTGACATACAAGAACCCGACCGCATTGCACGGTCGGGTCTTTTCATGGCAGGGTTTAATTCTTCGGCAGCAGGATCTCGTAGCTGCGCTCGAAGCGTCCGCCCGCGGGCAGAAGGTTGACGTTGGACTTTTCGCGCAGCTCACGATTGAAGCCGGAGTCGTCGCAGCGCCCGGCCCAGGGCTCCAGGCACACGAAGGGCGCGCCCACCACCGACCACACGCCGAAGTTGGGGAAGCCCGGGCAGCGCATGCCCACCCGGGGCGTGCCGTCGCTGCTGTACAGCCAGACCTCGTCGATCTGTCCGCCGTCGAAGATCATCGCGTCGCGGGTGAACAGTTCGTCGGACAGCGGCAGCATGCCATCCGCCAGAACCAGCGCGTGGGCGTCCTCCGGGCGGGCCGTGCCGCTGGCGGGATCCAGCAGGATGTAGTGGAGTGCGTCCGCATCGGGGAAGCGCAGTGCATAGCCATCCTTGGAATCCTCCGGGCGCTCGAAGCAGAAGGCCGGGTGTCCGCCGATGGTGAAGGCCATCTCGCGGTCATTTGGATTGTCCACGATCCATGTGACGCGCAGGCTCCGGCCCTCTAGCGCGTAGCGGATGCGCAGCTCGAAGTCGTAGGGGTAGCGCTCACGGGTCTGCGCGTCGGAGCGCAGCAGCCAGGTGGCGCTGGTGTCGTCGGAAGCCTCGCAGACAAAGTCTCGATCCCGGGCGAAGCCGTGCTGGCTGGTGGGGTAGGCTGTGCCGTCGATGCGCATCACGTTCTGCCAGGTCTTGCCCACGTTGGGGAAGAGGATGGGGGAGCGCCGCTTCCAGTAGGTCGCATCGCCGTTCCAGAGCAGCTCGGTTCCGGCACTGCGGTCGTAGATGGACATCAGCTCCGCGCCCAGAGCGGCGATCTCCACCCGCAGGTACTCGTTGGTCAGGATCATGGGTCAACCTCCTTGCATTTGTGTTTTCCTGAACCTATTTTACCACAGGCTGCGCGGGTTTTCCAGCGCAGTACAGGCAGGATTTCACCCCCGCCGCAGCGAAATTTCATAAAAAACAGATGGGAAGAGATGGTTTGCAATGCGCGCAGATGAATTGCTGGCGAGGTTCCGCCTGGAGCCCCACGTGGAGGGCGGCTCCTTCCGGGAGCTGGACGCGGGGGAGGAGCGCTTCCCCGGACGCGCGCCCTCGGGGGCAATCTATTACTACCTCGGCCCGCAGGAGCACTCCGAATTCCACGTGCTGGACAGCGACGAGTACTGGCTGTGGCACGCGGGCAGTTCGCTGGAGATCTGGTCGGTGGACGGGGACGGCGAGCTGCGCACCTGCCGCCTGGGCCTGAATGCGGGCGAGGAGCCCTGCGTGCTGCTGCGTGCGGGGGTGATCTTCGGCGCGCGCCACATACCGGGTGCTGCGGACGACGGCACGCTGGTGAGCTGCGTCACCGCGCCCCGCTTCTCCTACGAGCACTACCGCATCCTGCCGAGGGCGGAGATGCTGGAGAAGTACCCCGGCTCCGCCGCGTTCTATGAGGAATGAAATGGAAAAGTCCGAATGCACCGCGGCATTCGGACATTTTCGTTTTGGAAGATGATTCAGGCCAGTGCGATGGCCACGCAGTCGCGGATGTCCCGCACCTCGTACTCCGCGTGCATGCCCTCGGGCAGCGCCTTGCCCTTCGGATTGTACCAGCACATGTCCACGCCCGCGCGGTTTGCGCCCAGAACGTCGCTCTGCACGCCGTCGCCGATCATCAGCGCTTCTTCAGGCTTCAGGCCGTCCAGCGCGATTTCAAAGATCCGGGGATCGGGCTTGGACGCACCGACCTCCTGGGAGATGACCACGCCGTGCACCCAGGCCCCGATGCCGGAGCAGGCCAGGCGGCGCTTCTGGATCACCGTGATGCCGTTGGTCAGCAGGATCACCTCGCGCTCTGCGGCGATGGCGCGCAGGGTTTCCAGGGCATTCGGCAGGGGGATGGCCTGCTGTCCCAGCAGCTCGGCGAAGCGGTCGGCCACCCGCGTGGGATCATCCGGACGGTTCTTTGTTGCCAGGAAGCGGCGGAAGCGCTCCACGTGCAGGATTTCCTGGGTCATCTCGCCCCGCTCCAGCGCGCGCCAGCAGGCGCTGTTGATCGCCTCGTACTCGTCGTAGATGGTGGGGGAGGCGAGGCCCAGCTCCGCCATCAGCTGGTTCACGGCGTTGCGGTTGCCGGGCTGGAAGTCGAAGATGGTGTCGTCGATGTCCATGAGGATTCTTCTGTAGCGCATGGATGCCCTCCTGCAAATGTGCTGATTTCAGTATACCATGATTTCCGAACAGTTTCAACGAAAAAGCGCGCATTGCGCCGAATGAAGCTGCAGCCCTCCGCCCAAAATATTTTGAGGGGCGAAATGAAGGAAAAACTGCGTTAAATGGGGGAATTTTGGCGTTTTAAACTGCAAAATATGGCGAAAGAACGTTGAAATGCCGTAAGATTTGTGGTATAGTGATCTAGTTGCGCGATGCGGCAAGGGCGCCGCGCGCAGACGTTGGATGAAATCGAGAGGGATTGAAACAATGCAGCAGGAAAAGAAACGCAACACCTTCGCGGGAAGCATCGGCTTCGTGCTCGCGGCCGCCGGCAGCGCCGTGGGCCTGGGCAACATCTGGCGCTTCCCCTATCTGGCCGCCAAGGACGGCGGCGGAATGTTTCTGGTGGTCTATCTGGTGCTGGCGCTGACCTTCGGCTTTACGCTGCTGGCCTCGGAGCTGGCCATCGGCCGCAAGACCCGCCGAAGCGCGCTGCACGCCTATGCGGCCCTGGACAAGCGCTTTGGCCCGCTGGGCTTCATCGCCTGCCTGGTGCCGCTGATCATCCTTCCGTATTACTGCGCCATCGGCGGCTGGGTGATGAAGTATTGCCTGCTCTATCTGACGGGTCATGGCGCACAGGCCACCGCCGACGGCTTCTTCACCGGCTTCATCACCAGCCCGGTGGAGCCCATCGTATTCGGCCTGCTGTTCGTGCTGCTGGTGGCGTTCATCATCTTCCGGGGCGTGAACAAGGGCATCGAGTCCTCGTCCAAGCTGATCATGCCCGTGCTGCTGGTGCTGGTGCTGGGCATTGCAGTCTTTTCGCTGACGATCTCCCACACCGATACGGACGGCGTGACCCGCACCGGCATGCAGGGCCTGAAGATCCTGGTGGTGCCTGATTTCAGCGGTTTGACGCTGCGCGGCTTCTTCACGGTGCTGATGGACGCGATGGGCCAGCTGTTCTACAGCATCAGCGTGGCGATGGGCATCATGGTGACCTACGGCTCCTATGTGCAGGACAAGGCCAACCTGAGCAAGTCCATCAACCAGATCGAGATCTTCGACACCGTGGTGGCCTTCCTGGCGGCGGTGATGATCATCCCTGCGGTGTACACCTTCATGGGCCGCGAGGGCATGGACGCTTCCGGCCCCAGCCTGATGTTCGTGTCGCTGCCGAAGGTGTTTGAAGCCATGGGCGGCGTGGGCCACGTGATCGGCGCGCTGTTCTTCCTGATGGTGTTTTTCGCGGCGCTCACCAGCGCGGTCTCCGTGATGGAGGCCATCGTGGCCTGCCTGATGGATCAGTTCCACCTGGAGCGCTCCAAGGCCACGATTATCGAGACCATCATCTGCCTGGTCATGGCGCTGTTCGTGTGCCTGGGCTACAACGCGCTCTACTTCGACATTCTGCTGCCCAACGGCAGTCATGCCCAGCTGCTGGATGTGATGGACTACATCAGCAACAACTTCCTGATGCCGGTGGTGGCCATCGGCACCTGCGTCCTGATCGGCTGGGTGGTCAAGCCCCGGACCGTGATCGACGAGATCGAGCGCAACGGCTGCGGCTTCGGGCGGAAGAAGCTCTACGTGGCCATGATCAAGGTGGTCGCGCCGATTCTGCTGACCGTGCTGCTGCTCAAGTCGGTGGGCATCCTGACGGTGATCTGACGGAGCAATGCCTGTTTCGCCCGGACTGCAAGGGTTCGGGCGACATAGGCGGCGATCGAATTGAATACAATTGCCTGCGGGCGAATCAAAACATCTTTTTCCGTTTCTGTATCAAACGGTAAATTCAATTTACATGGAGGTACGGTATGAAGCGGAAGAAGATTTTTTATGCGGAATTGGCCTATGTGCTGGGGATCGCGCTGCTGGCGCTGGGCACGGCGCTGATGGAGCGCGCGGACTACGGCATGTCCATGGTGGTTGCGCCGGCGTACATCGTGCACCTCAAATTGGTGCAGATGCTGCCCTGGTTCTCCTTCGGCGTGGCCGAGTTTGCGCTGCAAGGAGCGCTGCTGGTGGCGCTCTCGCTGTGGATGGGCAGATTCAAGCGGAGCTACCTGTTCTCCTTCGCCACCGCCGTGCTCTACGGCGCGGTGCTGGATCGGTGCATATCCATTGTGGCCCTGCTGCCCGGGTCTGGAACCGCCGCGCGCCTGGTCTGTTACGTTCTGGGCATGCTGCTCTGCGCGACGGGCGTGGCGCTGCTGTTTCACACGTACATCTCGCCGGAGGCCTACGAGCTGGTCGTGAAGGAGATCGCGGAGAGGCAGCGCTGGGACCTGGGACGGGTCAAGACGGTCTACGACTGCATCAGCTGCGCGCTGGGCGTGGCGCTGTCCTTTGCCTTCTTCGGCTGGGGAAAGTTCGAGGGCGTGAAGGCGGGCACGATCCTCTGCGCGCTGGTGAACGGATGGCTGATCGGACGGATCGACAGGCGGCTGAGCACCTCCCTTGAATTCCGGGACGGCCTGAGGCTGCGGAGCCTGTTTGAGAAATGAGGACATAGTGAAGGGAGCCACCGCACGGAATGTGCGATGGCTCCCAATTTACGTTTTGGAATTTGATTCGCTTACGATCAGTTGAACTGGGCGTATTCGAAGAAGATGTGGCCGATGGGGTTCTTCACCACGCCGGTGATCTCCGGCTTGACGAGGTAATCGTCCACCATGGTGTACATAGGCATGCCGGGCATCTGATCGCAGATGTACTGCTCGGCGGCGATCAGGGCAGCCTCGCGCTCGGCGGGATCCAGGATGGAGCTGGCGCTCATGACCATCTCATCGTACACCGGATCGTCCCAGCCGTTCTCGGAGCAGTTGGAGCCGGACACCCAGACCTTCAGGTTTGCGGAGGGATCGAGGTAGTCGCAAGTGAAGCCGTTGCGGCCGACGGAGAAGTTGCCGTTGGCGAGCTCACTCCAGTAGGTGGAGGACTCGTAGGTGGTGATGGTGTACTCAACGCCCAGGTTGGACTTCCACATCTCACCGATGATCTGGGCCATCAGCTTCTGCTCGTCGCTGTTCTGGCAGACGATCTCCACGGTGGGGAAGCCCTCGCCGTTCGGATAGCCGGCGTCGGCCATCAGCTGCTGTGCCAGCGCAACGTCCTCGGCGAACATGTCGCCCGCCACGGAGCGGTAGGTGCCGTCGGTGGTGAGGGAGGGCTGGGAGGAGGGGATGAAGCCGTAGGACGGCTGCTCGGCCTTGAGCATGCAGGCGTCCAGAATGGCCTGGCGGTCAACGGAGTAGGCAAAGGCCTTGCGCACGTTGGGATCGGAGAACTCCGGCAGCTGGCAGTTGAAGTCCCAGTACTGGATGCCGATGCGGTTGACGGCGACGTACTCGTCGGTGCCGCTGTACTGGTCGCGGGCGTTGGAGCTCAGGTCGTCGGCGATGTTCAGGTCGCCGTTGTTGTAGGAAACCAGCACGGAGTTGGAGTCGGCGATGATGTAGTAGATGACCTCGTCGACCTGCACCGCGTCTGCGTCATAGTAGTTGGGGTTCTTCGTCATGACGATCTTGTCCAGGGAGGAGTACTCGGTGAGCATGAACGGGCCGTTGGAGATGTAGGTCTCCACGTTCTTGGTCCACGGATCGCCCTCGGCCTCGACAACGTCCTTCTTGGTGGGGAAGAACACGGTGGTGGCGGTCAGGGACGGCAGCCAGGGGGCGTAGTAGGCGGTCTCAACCTCCAGGGTCAGCGCGTCGGTGGCCTTGACGCCAACCTCATCGGCGGTGCAGGCGCCCTCGTTGAACTCCTGGGCGTTCTTGATGACCCACATGTCGCTGGCGGCGCCGGAGCCGACCTCGGGATCCATGACGCGCTTCCAGGCGTACTCGAAGTCGTAGGCGGTCAGATCGCTGCCGTCGGACCACTTCAGGCCTTCCTTCAGCTTGAAGGTGTAGTGCATGCCGTCCTCGGACACCTCATAGCTCTCCGCACAGGCGGGGATGTAGGTGGTGCCGTCCGGGCCCAGCTTGTACAGGCCCTGGAACAGGTTCTGCAGAACCATGGAGGAGCGGGAATAGGTGTTCAGGTTGGGATCCATCTGCTGGGGGTCGTCCGAGATGGAATACTTGATGACATTGCCTTCGGCGAGCGCCACAGACGCGCACATGGTGGCCATCAGGGCGAGGGCCATCAGCAGGGCAAGCATTTTCTTCATGGAAATACGCCTCCTGAAAAGATTTTGGTCAAGAACAGACCATGGAACCATCTTAACAGAAGCTGAAATGCAAGTCAAGTTTTGATTGCAAAAATACCTCTGAAATTAACTCAAATAGGTAAAAATGCAGGAAAAACCTTCGGCTTAATGCAAAAATATCGTTCTAAGGTTTGCATTTTTTCGCGCGATAGTATACAATAGAAACATTATTATATGGCTGAAAAAATTTTTCGGCACAGGACAGGAGCGTGAAGCCATGATAAAGTACATCCTGAAGCGCCTGCTGGCGGGCGTGCTCACCATAGTGGTGCTGATTACCGTCGCGTTCTTTCTGATGCACGCGATGCCCGGCAGCCCCTTCAGCCAGGAGGAGCAGAAGAAGCTTACGGAGGAGGGCCTGGCCCGCCTGAACGCAAAGTACGGCCTGGACAAGCCCGTCTGGGAGCAGTACATCACCTACTGGAAGGGGCTTTTGAAGTTTGACTTCGGCACCTCCTTCAAAAAGCCGGACACCACCGTCAATGAAATCATCTTCAGCCACTTCCCGACCTCTGCGAAGGTGGGCGGCGTGGCGATTCTGGTGTCGCTGCTGATCGGCATACCGCTGGGCATGGCTGCGGCGCTGCACCGGGGCAAGGGCATCGACTGGTTCTGCATGGTGTTCGCCACCATCGGCATCTCCGCGCCGGTGTTCGTCATCTCGGTGCTGCTGATGTACCTGTTCTGCAGTGCGATTCCCATACTGCCGAACTTCGGCCTGAACAGCTGGAAGAACTACATCCTGCCGGTGGCCTGCCTGTCGTTCAGCCCCATTGCCTACATCGCGCGCCAGACCCGATCCTCCATGCTGGACGCGATGGGCCAGGATTACATCCGCACCGCCCGTGCCAAGGGCGTTTCGGAGTTCAAGGTTGTGGCCAAGCACGCGCTGAAGAACGCGCTCACGCCGGTCATCACCTACCTGGGCACGCTGATCGCCAGCCTGCTGACCGGCTCCTTCGTGGTGGAGCGCCTGTTCTCCATCTCCGGCATCGGCCGCTACTTCGTCCAGTCCATCTCCGACCGGGACTACACGATGATCATGGGCATTACCATCTTCTTCGGCATCTTCGTCGTCATCTGCAACCTGATCGCCGACATCATGCTGGCCATCATCGACCCGCGCGTCAAGCTCACCAATCAGTAAGGAGGCACGTCACATGGGAAAAGCAAGTAAGAAATTCGCGCCCATCCCCGCGGACGCGCTCTCCAATTCCATCTCCCCGGAGGATTACGCCGCGCTGGACGCGGACATGTTCGACATGAACGCCGCAGCCGAGGACAGCTCCGAAAAGATCGTCCGCGAGAGCACGACCTACTGGCACGACGTCTGGAAACGCTTCCGCCGGGACCCGCTGGCCATCTTCGGCCTGTGCGTGATTCTGGTGATGGCCATCGCCTGCATCGTCGTGCCGATGGTCTCGCCGTACACCTACTCCGGCATGGATCTGACCAACATGAACGCCGGCCCCTCGCTGGCGCATCCCTGCGGCACCGACCAGATGGGCCGCGACTTGTTCATCCGCATCATGTACGGCGCGCGCATCTCGCTGTCCATCGGCGTGGTTGCCGCAGCGATCAACTTCCTGATCGGCGTGGTCTACGGCGGCATCGCCGGCTACATCGGCGGCAAGGTGGACATGGTGATGATGCGCATCGTGGACATCCTGATCGCGCTGCCCAGCATGCTCTACACCGTGCTGATCATGCTGGTGCTGGGCTCCAGCGTGGGCACGGTCATCCTGGCGCTGTGCTTCACCTCCTGGATCGGCACCGCCCGCATCGTGCGCAGCGAGGTCATGCGCCTGAAGCACTCCGAGTACGTGCTGGCGGCGCGGCTGTCCGGCGCGAAGTTCTGGAACCTGCTGGTGTCGCACCTGATCCCCAACGCCATGGGCCCGATCATCGTCTCCACCGCGTTCCTGATTCCCAGCGCGATCTTCTCCGAGGCCTTCCTGTCCTTCCTGGGCATCGGCATTCAGGCCCCGATGGCGAGCTGGGGCACGCTGGCCAACGACGCCCAGAGCACCCTGATGACCTATCCCCACCAGATGATCTTCCCGGTGCTTGCGATTTGCATCACCATGTTCTCGTTCAATTTTATCGGTGACGGCCTGCGCGACGCGCTCGATCCGAAGCTGAAGAAGTGAGGAGGCGCAGCATGAGCAGACTGCTAGAGGTCAAGAACCTGACCACCAACTTCCACATTGGCGTGGGCTGCGTGCAGGCCGTGCGCAATGTTTCCTTCCACCTGGACGCGGGCGAGTCGCTGGGCATCGTGGGCGAGTCCGGCTCGGGCAAGAGCGTGACCATGATGTCCATCATGGGATTGCTGCCCGACTACGCGGACGTCACCGCCGATTCCATCAATTTCAATGGCCGCGAGATGACGAAGATGAGCGTGGGCGAGTTCCGCAAGGTGCGCGGCAACGAGATCGGCATGATCTTCCAGGACCCCATGACCAGCCTGAACCCTCTCTACACCGTGGAAAACCAGATCGCCGAGCCTCTGCGCATCCATCGCGGCATGAGCAAGGCCGAGGCGCGCAAGGCTGCGCTGGAGCTTCTCAAGCGCGTGGAGATTCCCAACCCCGAGGCGCGCTTGAAGCAGTATCCCCACGAGCTCTCCGGCGGCATGCGCCAGCGCGTGATGATCGCCGCGGCCATCGCCTGCCAGCCCAAGCTGGTTATCGCCGACGAGCCCACCACCGCGCTGGACGTGACCATTCAGGCCCAGGTGCTGGATCTGCTGAACCACCTGAAGGAGAGCTCCAACGCCTCCATCATCATGATTACCCACGACCTGGGCGTGATCGCCAGCATGTGCAGCCGCATCCTGGTGATGTACGGCGGCATCATCTGTGAGCAGGGCACCGTGCGCGAGATCTTCTACGAGCCGCGCCATCCCTACACCTGGGGCCTGCTGCGCTCCATTCCCAAGATGACCGAGCGCAAGGATGAGAAGCTGATTCCCATCAACGGCACGCCGCCGGACATGCTCTGTCCGCCGAAGGGCTGTCCCTTCGCACCCCGCTGTCCCTACGCCATGCCGGTGTGCCGCAAGTACCTTGCGCCCACCACCGTGCTGGGCGAGACCCACAGCTGCGCGTGCCATTTGCTGCATCCCAACGCGCCGAAAGTAGAAAGGGGGCTGTGATCCATGCAGAAACAGGAAGCCATGATTTCAGTCCGCAATCTGAAGATGTATTTCCCGGTGGGCGGCTCCCTTTTTGAGAAGAAAAAGACGCTCAAGGCCGTGGACGACGTCAGCTTCGACCTCTATCCGGGCGAGACCTTCGGCCTGGTGGGCGAGTCCGGCTGCGGCAAGACCACCGTCGGCCGCACCATCGTGCGCCTGTACCAGCCCACGGCGGGCCAGATTCTGCTGGACGGCACGGACATCGCACCCCTCTCCGAGAAGGAAGTGCTGCCTTACCGCAGCCGCATGCAGATGATCTTTCAGGATCCCTATGCGTCGCTGAATCCCCGCATGACCGTGTCCAGCATCGTCGGCGAGCCGCTGCGCTACCAGGGCATGAACGCCAGGGACATCGACGACCGCGTGCGCGAGCTGGTGGAGTGCGTGGGCCTGAAGGAGGATCACCTGAACCGCTATCCCCACGAGTTCTCCGGCGGCCAGCGCCAGCGCATCGGCATCGCCCGCGCCCTGGCCAGCAAGCCGGACTTCATCGTCTGCGACGAGCCGATCTCCGCACTGGACGTTTCCATTCAGGCGCAGATCATCAACATGCTGGAGGAGCTGCAGGCGCGCTTTGGCATGACCTACCTGTTCGTCTCCCACGACCTGAGCATGGTGCGCCACATCTCCAAGCGCGTGGCGGTGATGTACCTTGGCCACATCGTGGAGATGGCGCCGGTCAACGAGCTCTATGCCAACATGCTGCACCCCTACACCAGGGCGCTGATGTCCGCGGTGCCCATCGCCGATCCCGATGCGGCGGAGAAATCCAAGCGCATCGTGCTCCAGGGCGACGTGCCCCAGCCCATCAATCCGCCCAGCGGCTGCCCCTTCCGCACCCGCTGTCCCTACGCGGACAAGGGCTGCGCCGAGCAGATTCCGGAGCTCAAGGACATGGGCGGCGGTCACATGGTCGCCTGCCACAAAGTGCAATAACGGAGATAAGAGACAATGACTTACGAGGATGCGGTCTCCCGCTGCTGGCTGGAGGTGGACCTGGACGCGATCCGGGAAAACTACCGCGCGGCCTGTGCAATGGTGGGGGAGGGCGCGCAGATCATACCGGTGCTCAAGGCCAACGCCTACGGCATGAATGCCGTGGAGGTTGCCGGGGCACTGAAAACCGAGGGCGCGCGGCTGTTCGCCGTGGCCAGCTCGGACGAGGCCGAGCAGCTGCTCCGGGAAGTACCCGATATCGAGGTGCTCGTCCTGGGCATGGTGGGCGAGGGCGCGCTGCGCCGCTTGATTGCCCAAAACATGCCCATCACCCTGTTTTCCGAAACGCAGGGCGAGAAAATCGCGAAGATCGCCGCCGAGCTGGGCGCGGTTGCCCGGGTGCACCTGAAGGTGGACACCGGCCTGCACCGCCTGGGTCTGGAGCCGGGGCGCGCGGCGGAGTATGTGCAGAAGCTCTGTGCGGATGGAAGGGTGCAGGTCTGCGGCCTGTTCACCCATCTGGCCATTCACACCGCCGAGATGGACCGCATACAGGTGGAGAAGCTGACTGCGGTGCGGAATGCGCTGACAAAGGCAGGCATTGAGGTTCCACTGACCCATGCGGTGGACAGCATCGGCATGGTTCGCTACCCCGAATCCCATCTGGACGGCGCGCGTGTGGGCGCGTGGCTCTACGGCGTCACGCCCCGTAGGGCACCGAAGCCCAGCCGCTGCGTGGGCCGCTTCGTGGCGCGCATCGCCCAGCTGAGACGGGTGAAAAAGGGCGAGCTGATCGGCTATGACGACGATTCTCCCTTACAGCGCGACAGCCTCATCGCTACAATCAGCGCCGGCTACATCGACGGCACGCCCCGGGTGGGCGAGGGCTGGCAGGTGGAGATTTGCGGCCAGCGCGCCGACGTGATCGGCATCGCCTGCATGGATCAGCTGATGGCGGACGTGACGGATATCCCGGAGGTCGCCGAGGGCGACGAGGTCGTATTCGTCGGCGGCGGGATCGACGTGGAGGAGTATTCCCGGATGGGCCGCTTCAATCACAACGAGGCATGGGCGCGCATCGGGCGGCGCGTGCCCCGCATCTTCTATGAAAGTGGAAAGCCCGTGCGCGTGCGCGCGGAGCTGTGAGGACGGAAAAATGAATCGTGAGGAATTGCAGAAGCTGGTGGAGGCGAACTATGCGTGGACGGTGGAAAAGCGCCGCGCGCTGCATCGCATCCCGGAGGAGGGCTTCCGCGAATTCAAGACGCAGCAGCTGATCTGCGAGACCCTGGAAGAACTGAAGATTCCCTACACCATTGAAAAGACCTGGGTGGTCGGCCTGATCGAGGGCGCGCAGCCGGGCCGCTGCATCGGCCTGCGGGCGGACATCGACGCGCTGCCGCTGACCGAGCCGGTGGGCTGTCCCTTCCGATCCACCCACGAGGGCTGGATGCACGCCTGCGGCCACGATGTGCACACGGCGATCCAGCTGGGCGTGGCGAAGATGTTTTCTGAAATGCGCGACAGGCTGCACGGCAGCGTGAAGCTGCTGTTCCAGCCCGCGGAGGAGACCACCGGCGGCGCGCTGCCGATGGTGAAGGCGGGCGTGCTGGAGAATCCCCACGTGGACGCGTGCTACGGCCTGCATGTGCAGCCGTACCTGCCGCTGGGCACGGTGGAGACCCGCCACGGTGCGCTCAACGCCGCCTGCGACGAGCTGGAGATGGACGTTTGGGGCAAGGGTGGTCACGCGGCCTACCCGGAGAACAGCGTGGACGCCATCGTCTGCGCGGCGCAGATCATCTCGACGCTGCAAACCCTGGTCTCCCGCAACGTATCCCCGCTGAACAGCCTGGTGCTGACCTTCGGCACCATCGAGGGCGGCAAGGCGAACAACGTCATCTGCAACCACGTGCACATGCGCGGCACGCTGCGCACGGTGGATCCCAAGCTGCGCACCTTCGCGCACCGGCGCATCCGTGAGATCGCCCAGAGCGTGGCAATGGCCTTCGGTGCGACCGCCGAGGTGAAGGTGCTGGACGGCTACAGCGTGCTGGTCAACCATGAGCGCGAGACCGATCTGGTGCTGGACGTGGCCAAGGAGCTCTTCGGCAGGGGCTACGTGAAGATGAAGCTTGCGCCCAGCATGGGCGGCGAGGACTTCTCCTTCTTTACCGAGAAGGTTCCCGGCGCGTTCTACCACATCGGCTGCTCGCCCATCGACCGCATGCCGGCCCCGGCGCTGCACAGCCAGCACTTCTGCGCGGACGAGCGCTGCATCCACCAGGGCCTGATGATGCAGATGGGCATCGTGCTGACGGAGACCGGAACGGAGCTATAAAAAAGAAGAGGCTGTCTCAAAACGGGAAGAATGTGTTGAGACAGCCACAGCTGTAGGGCGGGGGGCCTTCACCCCGCCGCATAAAATCGTGAGGCTGCCTCGAAACGACGAATCGTTTTGAGACAGCCTCTTTCGTATAATTCTTATTCCAAATGCAGCAGGTTGAAATCGAAGGCCTTGGTGATGGGCACCCAGTACATGGCGTAGTGCTCGTCGTAGCCGGTGCGCACGCCGCGGCGGTTGACGTACTCGGCGCAGATTTCGCTGCCGGGAACCACCTCGCGGATGTCGGGGCGCACGGCGGGGTTCATGCTGTCGCGGCTGGAGTCGATGATCAGAATTTGGCGCTCACCGTCCTGCACGCGGTGGTCCAGGATGGCCACGATGTGGCCCACGCGCAGGTCGGTCAGGGCATAGCCGCCGGCCTCCAGGGTGTTCCACAGCGCCTCGTGATCGTTGAGCAGGCCGTCCATGTCGTATCTGAGGCCGTACTTTGCCAGCCTGCCGTCCTCCTGCATGGCCTTGAGCAGCATCGGCCTGTCGGTGCCGTCGTCGCCGCGCCCGCCGGTGCGGCAGGAGAAGTCCGCCAGCTCGTCGGGATCGATCTTCTCACCCGTGGCCCAGTCGATCAGGTGGCACACGGAGAAGATGCCGCAGCCCGCGTCGTGCAGGTTGTCGTTGGCCTCGCTGGGAATGCCCGGGTAGCCATAATAGGCGGTCCACTCCGGGCAGCTCTGGTTCAGCAGCCGCAGCTCGCGGCCCTGATAGTTGAACATTTTCGTCTTTCCGGTGTATTCCATAGTAATCTGCCTTTCGTTTCGAGAAAACTCGGCTGCATAAGAACAGCCGGCTATACAGGCCCATGTACAGCCGGCTTCGCTTGACCGCAAAGCCGGTTGACCGCATCGGGGGATGTGATGCGGCAAACGCACTGCGGACAGAAAAACAGGATCTATCAGATTCTTCGCCGATACATCCCGCTGAAACTGTCTCGCCGCTGTGCGCCGAAACCGGAACATATCCTTCTTTGAAACCGAAGAAAGCAATACGCGATCCATGGGCAGGTTTTCTGACTCGGCTTCCATGCCCCGCGCGCCTTCTCGACCGTCGTCAATGGCATCTGCGCGGCGCTCCACCTCACAGCAGCGGTCCTGTTGGAGATTCGCACTCCATTCCCTCGCGCCCCGATGGGGTTCACCCGTGGATTTCCGATATTCTGTTTTCGCTTTGTATTATAGCACGTTCCATCCCCTTTGTAAAGATCTGATTTGCTTGAAGTTCACGTGCACGTGTGGTATAATTTTGTCTGATACATGATTACTTGGAGGCAGAGATGCGCCGCTTTAGCATATCGGAGTTGGATGCGCGCGCGCCGGAGCTTGCGCTCGGGCGTGGCCTGGGGCTGGAAATCATCGGCTTCTGCACGGCGGAGCGCATGGAGGACGCGGCGCTGCTCGCTTCGGAGGAAGCGCGGTTGCGCCCGTTTGTGCGGAAATCGCTGCACGCCCCCTATTACGAGCTCACGCCCTGCGCCATCGATTCGCTGATTGGACGGGTGAGCCTGCACCGCTACCGTCAGGCCGTTGCAACCTGCATGCGGCTGGGAATCCGTCGGATGGTCGTGCACTCCGGCTATGCGCCGCAGATGTACTTCCCCGAATGGTTCGTGCCCAGATCCATCGAATTCTGGCGGGAGTTCGTGCGTGAGCTGCCGGAGGACTTCGAGCTGCTGCTGGAGAACGTACTGGATGTGCGCCCGGAGTACATCCGGGACGTGTGCGACGGCGTGGACGATCCTAGGCTGCGCATCTGCCTGGACGTGGGCCACGCCAACGCCTACTCACCGGTTCCGGTGAAGGAGTGGATCGCCATGCTGGGCGGACGCATCGCACACGTGCACCTGCACAACAACGATGGAAGCCGCGACGCCCATGCGCCGCTGCATGCGGGAAGCATGGACATTCCGCACATTCTGGAGCTGTTGGATCGGTATGCGCCGGAGGCGGAGATCTGCATCGAGAGCGTGGACGCATTGAGCTGTCTGAAAACACTGGAGGAAACAGGAGTTATAGAAAGATGAACAATCCCTACGAAATCAAAATTCCTGCGCTGGACGCAGAGGTCATGAAGGAAGCCTGGGCGCGTCAGGACGTGCTGGCGAAGCCGCCGAGGAGCCTGGGCGTGCTGGAGGAAATCTCCGTGCGCTTTGCCGGCATGACCGGAAAGCTGTACAACGACGCGAAGAAGCGCCGCATTCTGATCTTCGCCGCGGACAACGGCGTGGTGGAGGAGGGCGTGACCTCAGCACCCCAGTCGGTGACGCTGGCGCAGACCATCAATTTCACCCGTGGCCTGACCGGCGTGGCGGTGCTGGCGAAGCACTACAACACCGAGCTGAAGGTCGTGGACGTGGGCGTGAACGCCCGCTTCGAGCAGCCGGGCGTGATCGACCGCAAGATCGCCATGGGCACGCGGAATCTGGCCAAGGAGCCGGCCATGACCCGTGAACAGGCGCTGCAGGCGCTGAACACCGGCTTCGAGATGGCAGCGCAGGCCGCTGCGGACGGCGTGGAGATTCTGGGCATCGGCGAGATGGGCATCGGCAACACCACCACCTCCAGCGCGATCCTCTCCTGCCTGCTGAACCTGCCAGCCGAGGAGACCACCGGGCGCGGCGGCGGCGTGAACGACGCGGGCTTTGCGCGCAAGAAGGAGATCATCGACTCCGCCATCGCGCGCTGGAAGCCCGACCCGGCGGACGTGGTGGATGTGCTTTCTAAGGTCGGCGGCTTCGACATTGCGGCCATGTGCGGCGCGTTCCTGGGCGCGGCGGCCAACCGCCTGCCGGTGGTGATCGACGGCTACATCTCGGCGGTTTCGGCGCTGTGTGCCTATCGCATCCGTCCGGAGAGCGCCAACTACTTCTTCGGCTCCCACATCTCCTGCGAGCGCGGCTACCTGCTGGCGATGAACGAGATGGGGGTCAAGCCCATGTTCCAGCTGGAGATGCGGCTGGGCGAGGGCAGCGGCTGTCCCATCGCCTTCGAGGTGATCGACGGCGCGCTGTCGGTGACGAAGAACATGGCGACCTTCGACGAGGCGCGCATCGACGACGGCTACCTCAGCGAGATCCGCAGCGACGCGCACCTGCAGAGGTGAACGGGATGCACACGCTGATTTCCGGCGGCTGCAAGAACGGCAAGTCCTACTACGCCCAGCGCGTGGCGAAGGCTGCGGGTGCGCCGCTGTACTATCTGGCCACGATGATCTCCACCGGCGCGGAGGACGATGCGCGTATCGCCCGCCACCTGAAGGAGCGCGAGGGCTGGGGCTTTGAGACCATCGAGTGCGGCAAGCACATCCTGAACGCGCTGGAGCATGCGGATGCGAACGGCTCCTTCCTGCTGGACAGCGTGACCGCGCTGCTGGCCAACGAGATGTTCGATCCGGCGGGCTTTGATCCCGACGCGGCCGAGCGCGTGGCGGAGGAGCTTGCCCAGTTCGTGTCGCGCACGAAAAACGTGGTGTTCGTCTCGGACTACCTGTATTCCGACGCGCAGCTCTTCGACGACTGGACGGAGAGGTACCGCCGGGGCCTGGCCCTGGTGGACCGCCGCCTGGCGAAGTGCTGCGAAACGGTGCTGGAGGTCTCCTCCGGCACGGTGACCTGCCACAAGGGGGTGCTACCGCTGTGAAGAACATGCTGACTGCCATGGATATGTGCCTGCACATGTTCATCTCGATCCCGCTGCCGCCGGGCAAGTGGGACGACAGCCTGCGCAAGCAGAGCACGGCGTGCCTGCCGCTGCTGGGCCTGCTGATCGGCGCGATCTGGCTGGGGATCGCGGCCCTGGCGCGCGCGATTCTGCCGCTGCCGCTTGCGTCTGCTGTGATCGCGGCCTATCCCTTCCTGATTACGGGCTTCATCCATCTGGACGGCTACATGGACGCCAGCGACGCGCTGCTGTCCTGGCGGAACCGCGAGGAGCGCTTGCGCATCCTGAAGGACGTGCACGTGGGCTCCTTCGCCGTGGTGATGATCGGCCTGCTGTTCCTGTTCCAATACGCGGCCTGCCTGTCGGTGACGAGGCTGTTCCCGCTGCTGCTGATTCCGGTGCTGTCCCGCGCGGGCTCGGCGCTGTGCGTGCTGGCGATGAAGCCCCTGGGCCACAGCGAGTACGCGGGCGGCAATCAGAGCGCACCGGACAGCCTGATCTACGCGGTGCTGGCGATGGCCGCTGCGGCGCTGCTCGTGCTGACGTTAGTCTGCGGATGGTGGGGCCTCGTCGTGGGCGCTGCGGTGGTTCTGGGTTATGCCCTCGCCATGTGGCGTTGCGTGCGTTCGCTGGGCGGCGTGTCCGGCGATCTGGCGGGCTTTTCGCTGACGGTGGCGGAGCTGTGCGGGCTGATCGCCCTTGCGATGATCTGAAGGAGTGAAAATGTGATCTTTGTATTTGGCGGCGCGTATCAGGGCATGGAGGACTACGCCCGGGAGAGCTGCGGCGCGGCGGAAATCGTGCAGCTGCGTGAAGATGATGCGCAGATCGACTTCTCCACTGGCGCGGTGGCGGGTCTGGAGAGATACGTGCTGGGCTGCGTGCGCCGGGGCGAGAATGCGCGGAAATATTTTGAAGCCCATCGCGACGCATGGAAGGACGCGGTGCTCATCGGCACGGACTTCTCCTGCGGGCTGGTGCCCATGGAGGCGGAGAACCGCCTGTGGCGGGAGGAGAACGGACGGCTCAACAACTATCTGGCGGGCGAGGCCGTGCGCGTGGTGCGCATGTTTTGCGGCATCGCCCAGGTGATCAAGTGAGGCTGGTGCTGCTGCGCCACGGCAGGACGGCGGCCAACGAGGCGCGGCTCTACTGCGGTGCGACGGACGTGGCCCTGTCGGAGGCGGGCCGCGCGCAATTGATCCTGCGCCGCGAGTGCGTGCGCTACCCGGAGGTGGACGGCCTGCTCCGGGTCACCAGCGGCATGCTTCGCGCGGACGAGACGCTGCGCATCCTCTTTGGCGCGGAGCCGGAGCTGCGGCTTCCCGGGCTGCGGGAGATGAACTTCGGACGCTTCGAGATGCACAGCTACGAGCAGCTGAAGAAGGATGCGGACTATCAGCGGTGGATCATGGACGGGACCGGCGAGGTGTCCACGCCCGGCGGGGAATCCACGCAGGCCTTTCACAGGCGCGTGAACGCGGCCTTCGACGGCTTGCGTCGGGATGCGCTGGTGGTGTGCCACGGCGGGGTGATCGCCGCGCGCATGGGAAAGCTGTTCCCGCAGGAGAACAGGAACCTGTACCAGTGGCAGCCGGACTCCGGCTTGGGCTATGTGCTGGAGGAGTGCGGCGGCATCTGGAGCTATACGACCATCGGGGAGGAATGAAACATGCGGCATCCGGATCGTGAAATTGCGGACATCCAGGAGATTGCGCAGGTCTTTGATCGGGCGGACACCATCCGCATCGGCATGCACGGCGGCGACTATCCCTACGTGGTGCCCGTGTCCTTCGGCTGGGAGCTGGTGGAAGGAAAAATCGCCGTCTACTTCCACGGCGCGCGCCGGGGCATGAAGTACGATCTGCTGCGGGCAGATCCCCGGGTGTGCGTGGAGGCCGACGTGCTCAACGGCTACGTGCCCAACGGCGACAGCTACACCTCGGATTACGAGAGCGCCATCGGCTTCGGCGAGGCGGAGAGCCTGACGGGCGAAGCTGTGGTGCACGGCATGCAGCTGCTGCTGCGCCACTGCGGCATGCCGGAGGATGGTGCGGAGAAGTGCATCCTGCGGGACATCACCGAAATGACCCGCGTGGTGCTCGTTCAGGTGACGGGCAAGCGCAGGTTCCAGAGGGGATAAGGCTGCTGCATAAAAATACTGCGGACAGGAAGCTGCCGTCGGTTCAGAGAAACCGGCGGCAGCTTTTCCATGCCTCCGACCGGGCCGCGCCGCGTTGGCAGGGCGGCAGATCGGGGCCTGTCAAGGCATGCCAACCGTTATTTTTGCAACGAAACCTACAAATTTTGAAGAATTGTGAGAAAAGTTGCTGAAACATGCTATATTGGAAGTAGAAAATGCTACATAGGCAGAAAATGGGTTTCGCGCTGCAGTTGCGCGAAACCGTGAGGGTTGGTTGGAAGTATGCATTATCTGTCCGATTTCAAGGATTGCGCCGGGCGACCGGTCAATCAGCGGCAAATCAAGGAAGAAAAACTGAAGCAGCTGTTCGATCTGCTGTATGCGGCGGGTGAGATGGCGCGTGCCGATCTCGCGCGCGCGACGGGTCTGAGCCCGACTACGGTTTCGGCGCTGGTGGAGGAACTGATCCGCAGGGGGATCTTCGTGGAAACGGGCTACGCACCCGCGATGCAGGGCGGACGCAGGCCCATCAAGCTGTGCGTCAACGCCCAGGGTCGCCAGATTCCCACCTTCACGCTTCGCGGCGACGGCGTGCGCTACGAGCTTTACAACCTGGGCATGGAGGTGCTGGAGGCCTTCGACCTGCGCTTCTCCGACGGAGAAGTGGAGCACAGCGACGAGGCCTGTGCGCGCCTGATTGCCGACGTACTGAACGGGCGCTCGAAATGCTTCTCTCCCCAGCTTGCGGCGGGGGTGTGCATCTGCATTCCGGGCATCTACAAGCCCGATCACAGGGCGTTCATGCTCGACTCCGGCGGCGAATTGCGGCTGGAGGTGCTGGAGGCGCTGGAGCGGGAGCTGCATATGCCGCTGTTTCTGGGCAACGAGCTGCATTGCCTCACCTATATGGAAGCGATGCGCAGCGAGGAAACGGAATCCAGCGGCCTGATCTATGTGAACGTGTCCCGGCAGGTGGAGGCGTGTCTCTACGTCAACGGCGACGTGTACACCGGCAGGGACAACTATGCCGGACAGCTGGGCCACGTCTCCATCAATTACCGCGGCCGCGCGTGCAGCTGCGGAAGCCGGGGCTGTCTGGAGCGGTATGTGAATACCGATGCGGTGCTGGAGCGCATCGCGGAGGCTGCGGCCTTCAAGCGCTGCTGGACGCTGGAGCAGCTGACGGGCGGCGACATGGGCAGGCTGACGGTCGAGATGATCGGAAGGGCCTACGAGGCGGGCGAGCCGGTGGTCGTCGAGGTGATCGACGATATCGCGGAGCAGCTGTTCGCGGGCGTATATGCCATGGTGAGCATCACCGGCGTGGGTCGCATTGCACTCGGCGGCGACATTGCGCGGATGGGCCCGCGCTTTCTGGAGCGCATGCAGGAGCTCGCCGGACAGACCAACGGCCATCACCTGCTGCGGGGCATCACAATCGCGTACAGCGATCTGGGCTCGGACGCGGTCAGCACGGGGCTGGTCTCCTACTTCATCAAAAAGCGCTTTGAGATCAACCGGAGATAAGCCCGAAAAAACAGGGGTACATCGAAACTTCTGCTTCGATGTACCCCTTCTGTATGCCTATCTTACAGCTCCAGCTCGCCTTCGTAGACCAGCTCGGCGCTGCCGTGCAGGGTCACGCCTTCGGTGGAGGCGTGCACCACCAGGATGCCGCCCAGCACCTGCACATTGATGTCGGTGTCGCGGTCGCACAGGCCGTTTTCGATGGCTGCCACCACCGCCGCGCAGGCGCCTGTGCCGCAGGCCATGGTCTCGCCGCTGCCGCGCTCGTAGCAGCGCATGCGCAGCGTGGTTCGGTTCACCGCGCGCACGAACTCGGTGTTCACGCGCTCGGGGAAGATCTCGGCATTCTCAAACTGCGGGCCGATGGCCTTCAGATCCAGCGTGTCCACCTGGTCGGTGAAAACCACGCAGTGGGGATTGCCCATGGACACGCAGTTGATGTTGTACAGCGTCCCTGCGATGCGGATGGGATAGCGCACCGCGCGCTTCACCGGCAGGGTGCAGGGCAGGGCTGCGGTGCGCAGATCCGCCGCGCCCATGTCCACCGACACGGAGCTGACCTTGCCGAAGCGGGTGTAGAGCTTCAGCCTGCGCACGCCGCTGGCGGTTTCGATGCACATGCGCTCGCTGGGCACGATGCCGTTGTCGTAGAGGTACTTGCCCACGCAGCGGATGCAGTTGCCGGCCATGCGGCCCTCGGAGCCGTCCCGGTTGTAGATGCGCATGCGCGCGTCCGCCACATCCGAATTTTCGATCAGCGCGATGCCGTCCGCGCCCACGCCGTAGTGGCTGCGGCAGAGCTTGACGCACAGGGATTCCGGATAGACGATGCCGCCGTCCCGGTTGTCGATGACGATGTAGTCGTTGCCGGTGCTCTGCATCTTGGCAAAGCGCAGCTTCTGATGGCCGTCGCGCAGGTGGTTGATGTCCACCAGCTCGGTATTTGACTGGGTGTAGCGGCTGGCCATGATGTCGGCCAGGGCGTTGGCGGTGTCCAGCGAGGTCAGGCAGGCGATGCCCAGCAGCAGCGCACGGCGGTGCAGCTCGATGTAGTCGCCGATGGTGTCGTCCCGCAGCGCGCCGGTGTAGACGATGTAGTTGATCACGCCGCTCTCCAGCAGCGCCCGGGTAGAGTCGCGCTCGTCCAGGTCGTCCACGGGGGTCACGGGGATGCCCAGCGTGGAGATGGCCGCGGCGGTGCCGGAGGTGGCGTAGAGGTGGCAGCCAAGGTCGCTGAACTTGCGCGCCAGGCCCAGCACCTCGTAGTAGTCGTACTCATCCACGCTCAGCAGTGCGCCGATCTCGTCGCCGGGGTGGGGCAGGCGGATGCCGGCGCTCACCAGGCCCTTGAACAGCGCCTCGCCCAGATCCTTGCCCACGCCCAGCACCTCGCCGGTGGACTTCATCTCGGGGCTGAGGAAACTGTTGGCGTCGGTCAGCTTCTCGAAGGAGAACACCGGCACCTTCACCGCGCAGTAGGGAGGGGTCTGGCACAGGCCGGTGCCGTAGCCCAGATCGCGAAGCCGCTGGCCCACCATCACCCTCGAGGCGATGTCCACCATGGGAACGCCCGTGACCTTGCTGATGTAGGGGATGGTGCGCGACGCGCGGGGGTTGACCTCGATCACGTGCAGCTTGCCCTGATAGATCAGGTACTGGATGTTCACCAGGCCCTTGGTGCCCAGCGCCAGCGCCAGCTGGGTGGAGGACTGCACGATGGTCTCCAGCATGCGGTCATTGATGTTGTAGGGCGGATAGACGGCGATGGAGTCGCCGGAATGTACGCCCGCGCGCTCGATGTGCTCCATCACGCCGGGGATCAGCACGTCCTCGCCGTCGGAGATCACGTCCACCTCCAGCTCCACGCCGGGCATGTACTTGTCCACCAGCACCGGATTGTCGATGCCGCCGGCCAGAATGCGCGCCATGTAGCGCTCAACGTCCTTATTCTCGTGGGCGATGGTCATGTTCTGGCCGCCGATGACGTAGCTGGGGCGCAGCAGCACCGGATAGCCCAGGCGATTGGCCGCGTCCAGCGCCTCCTGCATGCTCTGCACGCCCGCGCCCTTGGGGCGGCGGATGGAGAACTTCTCCAGCAGCGCATCGAAGCGCTCGCGATCCTCGGCGATGTCGATGCCCTCGGCGGAGGTGCCCAGAATCTGCACGCCCGCGCGGTCGAGGGTCTGGGTGAGCTTGATGGCGGTCTGTCCGCCGAAGGCCACCACCACGCCCACCGGCTTCTCAACATCCAGGATGCGCAGCACGTCCTCGTCGGTGAGGGGCTCGAAGTACAGGCGGTCGGCGGTGTCGTAGTCGGTGGAGACGGTCTCGGGGTTGTTGTTGATGATGGCCACGTCGTAGCCCAGCTTCTTCAGCGTCCACACGCAGTGCACCGAGGAGTAGTCAAACTCGATACCCTGGCCGATGCGGATGGGGCCGGAACCCAGCACCACGATCACCGGCTTGCCGGAGCGGGGGAAGGTGCGGGACTCGCACTCGTCCTCGAAGGTGGAGTAGAAGTAGGGGGTCTCCGCGTCGAACTCCGCGCCGCAGGTGTCCACCATCTTGAAGGCGGAGCGGATGGACGGAAGCTCCGTCGCGCCGGAGAGGCGCTTGAGGGCCGCGTCGGGATAGCCCAGCTTCTTGCCGAGAAGGTAGTCCCCGTCGCTGAGTCCGTTTGCGATGCGCGCCTCGTAGTTGGCGAGGTTCTGGAGCTTATTGAGGAACCAGCGGTCGATCTTTGTGATCTCGTGGATGCGCTCCACGCTCCAGCCGGACTTCAGGGCCTCGAAGATGTTGAACAGGCGCAAATCGTCCGCCACGCGCAGGCGGTACTCCAGCGGAACGCCGCTGTCGTCTGTGCGGTTCAGGGTATCCAGCTTGATCTCCGCGCCGCGCACGGCCTTCATCAGCGCCATCTCGAAGCAGGGCGCGATGGCCATGACCTCGCCGGTGGCCTTCATCTGGGTGCCCAGCCTGCGGCTGGCGCCTGCGAACTTCTCGAAGGGCCACTTGGGGAACTTGACCACCACGTAGTCCAGCGTGGGCTCGAAGCAGGCGCAGGTCTTGCCCGTGACCTCGTTCCTGATCTCGTCCAGGGTGTAGCCCAGGGCGATCTGGGTGGTGACCTTCGCGATGGGGTAGCCGGTGGCCTTGCTGGCCAGCGCCGACGAGCGCGACACGCGGGGGTTGACCTCGATCACCGCGTACTCGAAGCTGTCCGGGTTCAGCGCAAACTGGCAGTTGCAGCCGCCCACGATGCCCAGCGCGGTGATGATGTTCAGCGAGGCGCTGCGCAGCATCTGGTACTCCTTGTCGGAGAGGGTGAGCGCGGGGGCGACCACGATGGAGTCGCCGGTGTGGATGCCCACCGGATCGAAGTTCTCCATGGAGCACACGGCGATGACGTTGCCCACGGAGTCGCGCATGACCTCGAACTCGATCTCCTTCCATCCGGCGATGCACTTTTCGATCAGCACCTGAGTGATGGGAGACATGTCCAGACCCGTGCGGGCGATTTCTTTGAGCTCCTCCGCATTGTCGGCTACGCCGCCGCCTGCGCCGCCCAGCGTGAAGGCGGGGCGCACGATCACCGGATAGCCGATCCGTTCGGCGATCTCCAGCGCGCGGGGCACGTCGTTTGCGATCTCGGAGGGGATGGTGGGCTCGCCGATCTCCGTCATGGTGTCCTTGAACAGCTGGCGATCCTCCGCCTTGTCGATGGCCTCGGCGTTGGTGCCGATCAGCCGCACGCCGTGCTTCTCCAGGAAGCCCTCCTTGGAGAGCTGCATGGCGATGGTCAGGCCCGTCTGTCCGCCCAGACCCGCCAGCATGCTGTCGGGCTTCTCGTGCTCGATGATGCGCTTGACGGTCTGGGCCGTCAGGGGCTCCAGGTAGATTTCGTCCGCCAGTGCGCGGTCGGTCATGATGGTGGCGGGGTTGGAGTTCACCAGCACCACGTTGATGCCCGCCGCCTTCAGCACACGGCAGGCCTGCGCGCCGGCGTAGTCGAACTCGGCGGCCTGGCCGATGACGATCGGGCCGGAGCCGATCATCAGCACCTTCTTGATGTCCTTGTTCAGCGGCATGCGTCGGCACCTCCCATCATGGAAATGAAGCGGTCAAACAAAAAAGCGGTGTCGCGGGGGCCGGAGCAGGCCTCCGGATGGAACTGCACGGTGAAGGCGTTCCACTCG
>JBJEJN010000182.1:0-6690 GCA_051878085.1 Aristaeellaceae bacterium
GGTTCAAGTCCTGTTTCCCGCACCAAAGCCTTGAAAACACTGAGTTTTCAAGGCTTTTTCCTGTCCTTCGCAGTCAGCGCAATTCTTCTGCCGGATTTGTTTTACGAGCAGTGAAGCGAATCCGGCAGCTTTCTTTTTGGGTCGCTGAGCTGTCCCGGAGGCTGGGAAGCGGGGATTTGCGGATCCGGCGCGCGGCGCGATCCGGACGGCAGGACTGTGCCGGACAAAAAAGCGGTCAGCAGCATAAAGCTGCTGACCGGGAAAATTATTTCCTTTTCGCCATCCTCCCGACGCGCAACGGTTCAATGGCTGCGGAGGACAGCTCTGCCGGAGGGCGTGAACTTACTTGCCCAGCACCTTCTTGGCGGTGGCGGCGACGTTCTCGGCGGTGAAGCCGTACTCCTTGAAGAGCAGGCCAGCCGGAGCGGATGCGCCGAAGTGGTCCAGGGTGACGGTCGCGCCGTCCAGACCGACGTACTTGTGCCAGCCGAAGCTCGCGGCAGCTTCCACGGCCACGCGGGCGCGCACGGCTGCGGGCATGACGGACTCCTTGTATTCGTCGGACTGAGCCTCAAACAGCTCGAAGGACGGCATGGAGATGACGCGGGCTTCAATGCCCTCGGCCTTCAGCTGTGCCTGTGCGCCGATGCACTGCTCCACCTCGGAGCCGGAGGCCATCAGCAGCACGTCGGGGGTGGCCTTCTCGCAATCGGAGATGATGTAGCCGCCCTTGAGGGCATTCACGCCGCTATTCTCGTAGAGCGGCAGGTTCTGGCGGGTGAGCACCAGGGCCACGGGGTGGTTCTCGGTCATTGCGGCGATCCAGCCGGCGGCAACCTCCTTGCTGTCCGCAGGACGGAACACGATCAGGCCCGGAACGGCGCGCAGGCCGGCCAGGTGCTCGATCGGCTGATGGGTCGGGCCATCCTCGCCGACGCCGATGGAGTCGTGGGTGAGCATGTAGGGAACGCCCAGGTTCATGATGGAGCTCATGCGCATGGCGTTCTTCATGTAGTCAGAGAATACGAAGAAGGTGGCGCAGTAGGAGCGCAGGCCGCCGTGCAGACGGATGCCGTTGCAGATGGCCGCCATGGCGTGCTCGCGGACGCCGAAGTGGATGTTGTCGCCTTCGGGAGTCTCGGCGGAGAAGTCGCCCTTGCCCTTCATGTAGCTCTTGTTGGAGGGAGCCAGGTCGGCGGAGCCGCCGAACAGGTTCGGCACGTACTTGGTCAGACGGTTGAGCACCTCGCCGCCGGAGGCGCGGGTTGCGCCGCCCTTTTCAAAGGCGAACAGATCGTCGCACTTGGTCAGATCCGGGAGCTCGTCGCTCATCCACTTGTCGAACTCGGCCTTCAGCTCGGGATAGGCCTTGGCATACTCGGCCATCATGTCGTTCCAGGCCTGCTGGGCAGCCGCGCCGCGCTGTGCGGTCTCGGCGGTGCAGTCATAGACCTCCTGGGGAACGCCGAAGGGCTCCTCGCAGGGCCAGCCGAGGGCCTGCTTGGTCAGCTTGATGTTCTCCTCGCCCAGAGGTTCGCCGTGGGAGGCAGCCTGGCCCTGCTTCGGGGAGCCGTAGCCGATGGCGGTGTGGCACACGATCAGGGTGGGCTTGTCGCTCTTCTTGGCGATGGTGATGGCGGAGTTGACCTGGTTCCAGCAGTTGCCTTCCTTCACGTCGATGACGTTCCAGCCGTAGGCGCGGAAGCGCGCGGGCACGTCCTCGCGGAAGGCGATGTCGGTATTGCCCTCGATGGAGATCTCGTTGTCATCGTAGAGCGCGATCAGCTTGTTCAGCTTGAGGGTGCCGGCCAGGGAGCAGGCCTCGTGGGAGATGCCCTCCATCATGCAGCCGTCGCCCAGGATGCAGTAGGTGTAGTGGTCAACCACCGGGAAGCCCTCGCGGTTGAACTTGGCGGCCAGATGCTTCTCCGCCATGGCCATGCCGACCGCGTTTGCAATGCCCTGACCCAGGGGGCCGGTGGTGGTTTCAACGCCGATGGTGTGGCCATACTCCGGATGGCCGGGGGTCTTGGAGCCGAACTGGCGGAACTGCTTGAGGTCCTCAATGGTCAGGCCGTATCCAAACAGGTGCAGAAGGCTGTAAATCAGCATGGAGCCGTGGCCGGAGGAGAGCACGAAGCGGTCGCGGTCGGTCCACTTGGGATCGGCGGGGTTGTGCTTCATCTGCTTGCCCCAGACGGCATAGGCGGCCGGTGCGGAGCCCATGGGCATTCCGGGATGGCCGGAATTCGCCTTCTGAACTGCCTCGGCGGAAAGGATGCGGATGGCATTGACGACCAACTGTTCATGATTCATGGTTATGCATCTCCTGTCTGTGTATTGTAAGCGATGGTAAATAAATACGCTTCATGCCGCACGCGCCCATGGATGCGGCGGCGCGGAATTCCCGCAGGGGGAACCTTCCTGATTGACATTATACCATATTGTGAAACTTTGGAAAAGTTCCTTCGCAGCTTTTTTTCTCGAAATTCAGCACTTTTGTGCAGTTTATTTTCCGATTGCGGCCCGCAGCGGACTCAGATCCAGGGTTTCCACGCCCTCCAGCAGCGCGCACAGCTCACCCAGCATGCGCTTCACACCGCCGGGCACGTCGCTCTCGGCGTTCAGCGGCATCACCGGATCGTGCACCGACAGCCGCAGCAGGAACCAGGCGTTGTTCACGCCGCCGTCCAGGTTGAAGCTGATGCGCACGCCCTCGCGGTTGTCCGGGGCCAGTTGCCACTCGGGGTTATCCAGCGTGTGGCTGAGGATGGCCTCGATGACCTCCTGACCCGCCGCGCGGAAGTCCTCCTGATCCAGGATCGGCAGGCGCAGCTCCACGCTCTCCACCGGCTCCTGAAGCTCATCGATGAGGGAGGACAGCGTCTCGCCCTCCCGCTTGCGGCGCAGCGCCTCGCAGATCAGCCGGGTGACCAGATACATGCCGTCGTCCAGGAAGTAGTTCTCCCGCAGCGCCGCGTGGCCGCTGGTTTCGATGGCCAGCGGGCAGTCGATGCCCTCGTCGTTCAGGCGGATGGCCTCGTCGATCACGTTGCGGTAGCCGCGCTTGAAGCGGTAGTGGGTGCCGCCCCACTCGGTGATGAACTGATTCAGCCCCGAGCTGGTCACGCTGTCGGTGACGAAGGTTGCGCCGGGGTGCTCCTCCAGCAATATGGCGGCGATCAGTGCGATCAGGCGGTTGCGGTTGATGGCCTTGCCGTTCTGATCCACGATGGCCGCGCGGTCGCAGTCCGCATCGAAGATCACGCCCAGATCCGCCCGGTTCTCCAGCACCGCCCTCGACAGGCTCTCCATGGCGGCGGCGTCCTCGGGGTTGGGGATGTGGTTGGGGAAGCTGCCGTCGGGCTCGAGGAACTGACTGCCCTCGATCTCCGCGCCCAGATCCTCCAGGAAGCGCGCGTAGAAGCCGCCCGCGCCGTTGCCCGCGTCCACGACCACGTGCAGGCCCAGCAGCGGCTTCAGACTCTCGTCGTTCAGGCGCTTGCGCACCATGGCGGCGAGGGAAGCGGTGTAGGTGGACAAAAAGTCCACCTCCCTGACCAGGGGATCGGGGATCTCCACCTCGGCGGCGGCCTCGATCAGCTCCCGCACGCTGGCGGAATCCAGACCGCCGTCGCGGGTGATGAACTTGAAGCCGTTCTTCTCCGAGGGATGGTGGCTGGCGGTGATCATGATGGAGCCGTTGGCACGCAGGGATTCCTCCACGCAGATCATGAACATCGCGGGCGTGGTGCACAGGCCGCAGTCCAGCACGTCGCAGTCCGCCGCCTTCATGCCCCGGATCAGCGCCTCCTTCAGGCGCGGCCCGGAGGATCGGGAGTCGTGGCCCACGGCCAGCTTGAGCTTGTCGGTGGTGGTGCCGTATTTGCGCGCGACCCAGCGTGCGAACACGTAGCCGATGCGCTCGGCAAAGTCGTCGGTGAGCTGCTCGGCATTGCCGCGGATGTCGGAGCCGCTGCGCAGCTTCAGCCAGTCAGATAGGTTGGAACGCATAAATACCCCCTTTGTCGTTTCGGCCCGCATGTGTCGGGGCCTGAGGCCCGGCTCAGTCCTCGCCGGGCTGCAAATTGAGCAGATACCGATAGAGCGGCTTCAGCCGCTGAAATCCCGCCTTGACCTCCTCCGCAAGCGCGGGGGAGAAGATCAGGTCGAAGTCCGTGACGACCTTCTCGAAGTAGAAGCCCTTGGCCGCGTACCAGGGCCGCAGCGCCTCCGGGATGTTCTCCGGAACCTTGATGCGCCGGTTCGGCTCGGCGTAGAGCGTGAACTCCGCAAGCACCGGCGCGCACACGTCCAGCACCTCGTCGGGCGCAAGCTCCATGCGGCGGCGCAGCGCGTCCATCAGGACCTTGTTCTCCCGATAGAAGCCCATGCCGTAGCTGGAACCTCCGTCGCCGATGTCGAAGTACAGCCCCAGGCTGCGCCCGCGATCCTCTCCCGGGCGGCGGAAGGCCAGCCACACGTAGTCGCGATAGGGCGACTTGTCGCGGGCGAAGCGAATGTCCCGGTTGATGCGGGAGACCACCCGGTGGGGCCTGCGCTCCAGATCGGGGTCGATGTCCTCCGCGACGGGCGCGAGTTCCTCCGCCAGCGCGATGCTGGGCTCCCGCACCGCGCGCAGGTACCAGTCCCGGTTCTCCAGAAAGAAGGGCCGGTTGTTGTTGAAGCGTATGGCCAGAAAGAATTCGATGGTCTCGTTGCTGTAACCCTGAAACACCTTATTTGCCGTCCTTGTCCGTCTTTTTCGCGTCCGGCTTCGCGGGACGCTTGCCGTTCTTGCGGGACTTGCCCGCGCTCTCCTTGCGCTTGACCTTCTCCTCGGCGATGCGCAGCTGCCTCTGGACGCGCGCCCGGTGGGAGGCCACCGCCAGAATCACGATCAGCACCACCAGCGTCACGCAGCCGGCGATCATCAGCACGCCGAACAGCGCGCTGCCGCCGATCTTGATGGAGCTGCCGGTGAATTCGATGAAGCCGGGCTTCGCGCCCTCCGGCAGCACGCCGTCCGGGGCGATGGCGATCTCCACAGCTTCGCTGTCCGCGCCGCCCTGCCAGCCCTCCGCGTCGGTGTACTGCACGTGGAAGCGGTACGAGCTGCTCTCGCGCACGTCCAGATCCACCGCGCAGTCGATCGCGCCGCCTGCGGGCACGATGGCGAAGGCGCGCAGCTCACCCAGGCTCTCCTCGCTGAGGATCAGGTCGGTCACGTCCGCGTCGCCCGCGTTCTCGATGCGCAGCTGCACCGTCACCGTTCCGGCGCGGCGGATGCGCGGGGTCGTCGCCGTGGCCTGAAGCTGCACGTCCGCAAGCACCCCGATCTCACGGGGCGCGAGGGTCACGCTGTTGGTCAGGAAGTCCACGCGACTGCCGCTTGCGCTCATGCCGGTCACCCGCCAGCGGAAGCTTCCGTCGCCGCGCACCGGGTAGCTGCGGCTGATCGCCACCGGCTCCCCGCCTGCGGGCAGCTGCACCTCGTCGGCGATCACGCCGCCGTACACGTCATCGGTGATGCGCAGGTTCATGTAGTCCGCGTCGCCCGGGTTCTCCAGCAGCAACACCACCTCAGCGGTGCTCTCGGAGAAGGGGGAGTAGTCCGCAGACAGCCGGGCGCTGATGCGCGGCTGCGCCAGACGCAGCGTCGCCTCGCTGAGGGTCTGCGTGAAGGCCGCGCCGTCCAGCGCATTCACCACGTAGCTGAGCGTGGGCGCGGAGATGACCTCCTCGCTGAGGGTCACGCGGCTGATGAGCGTGCGGCTCTCGCCCACGTCCAGCAGCTCCACGCGCCCGGTGAAGTCGCCCAGCGCGTCCTCCACCCGCAGGGAATTGACCGCCACGTTGCCGCTGTTGCGCACGCGGTAGAGGATGGTCACGGTGTCGCCTGCCTCAAAGCAGGAATTGGAGAACTGCCGGGTGAACTCCACCTGCGGCCGCTTGTCGCTCTGGCGGATGGAGGCGTGCACGGTGTAGTTCACCTTGCGCTCCGGATCCAGCGGGTCGTCGTGGCTGATAATATAGGTAATTTCTCCCGCGTCCAGCTCCGCCTGAGTCACGCTGTGGCTGCGCGTGAAGATCTGGCTCTCCCCCGCGCCGATCTGGCCGATGGGCTCGGAGAGCAGGCCGTCCGAGGAGGAGAGGTACACGTTCTGCGCGTCGCGCTCCGATGCGTTTGCGATGGTGAAGCTCAGCGTCACGTCGCCCGGCTCCACCAGCTCGTCGGGCTTGGCGCTCGCCTGGATCTCCAGCAGCGGCGCCTCCTCCGCCAGCGCTGCGGGCACGAAAAGCGGCCCCGCCCCGTTCGCCGGAAGCAGTCCGGCCGCGAGACACAGCAGCAGCGCGCATATGAATTGCCCGATTCGTCGAATCATCCGGTTCCCAACCTCGTACAAGCAGTAATATCCTGAGTTTATTTTATGCCAGAAACGTGAGCCTGTCAAGAACTCCCCGCCGTCAAGTTTTGCCAGGGAAAATCATGCAATCTTCGATAAATTTACAAAAAGAACCCTTGCATTCTCCCATGTGGCGTGGTATAATATGCTCTGCAAGTTTGGTTCGAGCTTAATTCTTGCAAATGAGGACGGTCAACAGAGGGTGGAACGACGGTTCCCGCTGCGTCCGCGCGGTGCAATTCCGCGAAGCAGTTTCAACGGAGGTCTGCACAAAACCACCGAT
>JBJEJN010000183.1:0-32927 GCA_051878085.1 Aristaeellaceae bacterium
GCGCGTCGATTCTGGAAAACGTGGAGGTCATGAGCCGGGGCCTCCTGTTCTGGCGGAGCTTCACCCACTGGGTGGGCGGCATGGGCGTGCTGGTGTTCGTGATGGCGCTGGTGCCCAGCGTCACCGACCGCTCCATCCACATCATGCGCGCGGAGATGCCCGGCCCGGTGGTGGGCAAGCTGATGCCCCGCGCGAGGGACACCGCCAGCATCCTGTACAAGATCTACGTGGGCATGACCCTTGCGCAGATCATCCTGATGTGGGCCGGCGGCATGCCGCTGTACGAGAGCATCGTGCACGCCTTCGGCACGGCGGGCACCGGCGGCTTCGGCGTGAAGGCCGACAGCATCGCGGGCTACAGCCCGTATCTGCAGTGGGTCATCACGGTGTTCATGCTGCTCTTCGGCATCAACTTCAACCTCTACTACCTGCTGCTGATCCGCCGCTTCCGCGCTGCGGCCCAGAGCAGCGAATGCTGGTACTATCTGGGCATCGTGGGCGTAAGCATCGCGCTGATCACCGCAAACATCCTGCCCATGTACGAAAGCTTTCAGGAGGCGTTGCGGCTGTCGGCCTTCCAGGTGGCCTCCATCGTCACCACCACCGGCTACGCCACGGCGGACTTCAACCTCTGGCCCCAGTTCTCCAAGGCGATATTGCTGCTGCTGATGATCGTGGGCGCCTGCGCGGGCTCCACCGGCGGCGGCCTGAAGGTCTCCCGCGCGGTGATGCTGTTCAAGACGGTGGGCCGGGAGATCCGCCACCTGCTGCACCCGCGCTCGGTCAACAGCGTGCGCTTCGAGGGCAAGCAGGTGGACGGCGCGACGCTCAAGGGCGTGAGCAGCTACTTCGCGCTCTACATCATCTGCATCCTGGCCATCTGCCTGATCCTGAGCCTGGAGCCCTTCGATCTGGAGACGAACCTCAGCGCCACGCTGGCCTGCTTCAACAACATCGGCCCCGGCCTCGCAGCCGTCGGCCCGGCCTCCAACTACGCGGCCTATTCGCCGCTGTCCAAGCTGGTGCTGTCGCTGGCGATGCTGCTGGGACGACTGGAGATCTATCCCCTGCTGCTGACCCTGATCCCCACCACCTGGATCCGGAAGTGAGTTTTTCCCACCGTTTAACCCCCGCGCGGGTTTGAAATCCGCCGCAGCGGGTTATGAATATTCGATAGAAGCAAATTTGATCATTTTATTCAGGAAAGGAAGATAACATGTACTGCGTAAGAAAGGTCAGCGACCGCATCACCTGGATCGGCGGCGAGGATCGCCGCCTGGCCCTGTTTGAGAACGTCTATCCCATCCCCACCGGCGTGTCCTACAACAGCTACTTCATCGACGATGAAAAGACGCTGGTGATGGACACCGTGGATCGCTCCGTCAGCGGACAGTTCTTCGAGAACCTGGAATACATGCTGGGCGACCGCAAGCTGGACTACCTCGTGGTCAACCACATGGAGCCCGACCACGCCGCCACCGTGGGCGATCTGGTGCGCCGCTATCCCGACACCACCATCGTCTGCAACAGCAAGATCGAGGTCATGCTGCGCCAGTACTTCAACTTCGAGACCGAAGGCCGCGTGCAGATCGTGAAGGAGGGCGACGTGCTCTCCACGGGCGAGATGCAGTTCACCTTCGTCATGGCCCCCATGGTGCACTGGCCGGAGGTCATGGTGACCTATGAGATCACCACCAAGACCCTCTTCTCCGCCGACGCCTTCGGCACCTTCGGCGCGCTCAACGGCCGGATCTTCGCCGATCAGGTGGACTTCGAGCGCGACTACATGGACGAGGCCCGCCGCTACTACACCAACATCGTGGGCAAGTACGGCACGCAGGTCAAGGCCATCCTGAAGAAGGCCGCAACCATCGAGATCGAGATGATCTGCCCCCTGCACGGCTTCGTGTGGCGCAGGAACCTGGGCGACTTCATTGAGAAGTACCAGCTCTGGGCCCACTATGAGCCCGAGGAGCAGGGCGTGCTGCTGGCCTACGCCTCCGTCTACGGCGGCACCGAGAACGCAGCCAACATCCTGGCCACCCAGCTCATCGAGCGCGGCGTGAAGGTGCAGATGTACGATGTGTCCGTGACCCATCCCTCCTACATCCTCTCCGACGCCTTCCGTTACAGCCACCTGGTGCTGGCCTCCACCACCTACAACGCCGGCATCTTCGTCAACATGGAGAACCTGGTGCACGACATCGCCAACCACAACCTGCAGAACCGCACGGTTGCGCTGATCGAGAACGGCAGCTGGGCCCCCACCAGCGCGGGCCTGATGCGCAAGGTGCTCTCCGGCCTGAAGGGCACCGAGTTCATCGAGAACACCGTGACCCTGCGCAGCTCCCTGAAGGAGAACCAGATCGCCGATCTGGCCGCACTGGCGGACGAGATCGTGGCCAGCATGGGCAAGGATGCTCCGGCCCCCGCCGTCGTACCCGCCGCAGCGCCTGCACCGGTCAATGCATCCCTGGTGGATCCCTCCGCGATGTTCAAGCTCAGCTACGGCCTGTTCGTGCTGACCGCGCTGGACGGCGACAAGCACAACGGCTGCATCATCAACACTGCGGCCCAGCTCACCGACAACCCCAAGCGCATCACCATCGCCGTGAACAAGGCCAACTACACCCACGACATGATCCTCAAGACCGGCGTGTTCAACGTCTCCGTGCTGTCCACCTCCGCGCCCTTTGCGCTGTTCAAGCAGTTCGGCTTCCAGAGCGGCCGCGACGTGGAGAAGTTCGACGGCAAGTACGAGATTCGCGTCAGCGACAACGGCCTGATCTACCTGAATCAGTACGCCAACGCCTTCATCTCCGGCAAGGTGGTGGACGCGCTGGACTACGGCACCCACACCCTGTTCGTGGCCGACGTGACCGAGGCGAAGGTGCTCTCCAAGGAGCCCAGCGTGACCTACGCCTACTACTTCGATCACATCAAGCCCAAGCCGCAGCCGAAGGACGAGACCAAGCCTGGCTGGATCTGCAAGATCTGCGGCTACGTCTACGAGGGCGAGGAGCTGCCCGCCGACTTCATCTGCCCGCTGTGCAAGCACGGCGCGGAGGACTTCGAGCGCACCTAAACAGCATCATCCATTTACAGGAGATTGGAACGGAGGTTCCGATCTCCTGTTTTCATTCTTCACCTCCAGTTATTGTTGAATTTATATATGTGGAATAGAATGGGCTGCAAGGGATGAAATGAAAGGGGAAAACTGAGCGTGAATACCGTCAAATCGCCGAAAAAACCGCTGATATTCTACTATCTGATCTTCATGCTGGCGCTGTTTCTGTTCAACGCCCTGCTGATGCCCAACATCAGCGAGATGCGGATTGAAGAGGTGGACTACGGCACCTTCATCACCATGACCGAGGACAAGCAGATCGATCAGGTGGAGATTCAGACCAACCGCATCCTGTTCACCGACAAGGAGGGCAAGGTCTACAAGACCGGCCTGATGGACGATCCCAACCGCACCGAGCGGCTGTACGCCTCCGGCGCACAGTTCTCCAGCGAGATCATCGAGGAGATGTCGCCGCTGCTGAGCTTCTTCGTGAGCTGGATCGTCCCGATGCTGATCATCATCCTGCTGGGCCAGCTGCTGACCCGCAAGCTGATGAAGTCCGCCGGTGGTTCCAATTCCATGATGTTCAACATGGGCAAGAGCAACGCCAAGGTCTACGTGCAGTCCACCAACGGCATCAAGTTCACGGACGTGGCCGGCGAGGACGAGGCCAAGGAGAACCTCACCGAGATCGTGGACTACCTGCACAACCCCGAGAAATACAAGGAGATCGGCGCGCAGATGCCCAAGGGTCTGCTGCTGGTCGGCCCTCCCGGCACCGGCAAGACCATGCTGGCCAAGGCGGTGGCGGGCGAGGCCAACGTGCCCTTCTTCTCCATGTCCGGCTCCGAATTCGTGGAGATGTTCGTGGGCATGGGCGCTTCCAAGGTGCGCGACCTGTTCAAGCAGGCCAAGGAGAAGGCGCCCTGCATCGTGTTCATCGACGAGATCGACGCCATCGGCAAGAAGCGCGACGGCCAGCTGGGCGGCAACGACGAGCGTGAGCAGACGCTCAATCAGCTGCTGACCGAGATGGACGGCTTCGAGGGCAACAACGGCGTGATCATCCTGGCGGCGACGAACCGTCCGGAGTCCCTCGACCCGGCGCTAACCCGTCCGGGACGCTTCGACCGCCGCGTTCCGGTGGAGCTGCCCGACCTGAAGGGCCGCGAGGAGATCCTGAAGGTGCACGCGAAGAAGATCAAGCTGGAGGGCCCGGTGGACTTCAACCGCGTGGCGCGCATGGCCAGCGGCGCATCCGGCGCGGAGCTTGCCAACATCGTCAACGAGGCGGCGCTGCGTGCGGTGCGCGACGGCCGCAAGGGCGCGACCCAGGCCGACCTGGAGGAGAGCATCGAGGTGGTCATCGCGGGCTACCAGAAGAAGAACGCCATCCTCACCGCCGAGGAGAAGCGCATCGTGTCCGCCCACGAGATCGGCCACGCGCTGGTGGCAGCGAAGCAGACCAACTCCGCCCCGGTGCAGAAGATCACCATCATTCCCCGCACCTCCGGCGCGCTGGGCTACACCATGCAGGTGGAGGAGGGCAACCACTACCTGATGAGCAAGACCGAGATCGAAAACAAGATCGCCACCTTCACCGGCGGACGCGCCGCCGAGGAAGTGATGTTCGGCTCCGTGACCACCGGCGCATCCAACGACATCGAGCAGGCCACGAAGCTGGCGCGCGCGATGATCACCCGCTACGGCATGAGCGAGGACTTCGACATGGTGGCGCTGGAGACCGTGACGAACCAGTACCTGGGCGGCGACGCGTCGCTGGCCTGCTCGGCAGAGACCCAGACCCAGATCGACAGGCAGGTGGTGGCGCTGGTCAAGAAGCAGCACGACAAGGCCATCAGGATTCTGATGGACAATCGGGAAAAGCTCAACGAGCTGACCGAGTTCCTCTACGACCGCGAAACCATCACCGGCGAGGAGTTCATGGAAATCCTCAACGGCTGATTTCGGCATTCTCCCCCTTCGCCCGCATCGCCGGATTCCCGGACGGTGCGGGCTTTTTCTCTGCGCGCTTTCAATGTGCTTGCGGGCTTTACAGAGATGGGCTAAGATGGAATGAGATAATACAAGCTGCCTTCAAGGGCGGAGACAGAACATACAAAAGAGAGGCCCGTACCCATGCAAAAGGGAACCCAGAACATGACCGTCGGCAGCGTGCGCCGCGCAATCGTCAGCTTTGCCATGCCCATCTTCCTGAGCCAGCTGTTTCAGCAGCTGTACAACACGGCGGATTCGGTGATCGTGGGCAACCTGCTGGGCAAGCAGGCGCTGGCGGCGGTGAGCTCGTCCGCATCGCTGATTCAGCTGCTCACGGCGCTGATGATCGGCATCGCTCTGGGCGCGGGCGTAGTCATCTCCCGGCACTTCGGCGCGGAGGACTACGACACGCTCTCCCGGGCCATCCATACCACGGCAGCCTTCGGCATCATCGCGGGCGCGGCGCTGACGGTGCTCGGCGTGCTGCTCTCCCCCGCGCTGCTGCGCTGGATGGGCACCGCGCCGGACGTGATGGACAATTCCGTCATCTACTTCCGCAACTACTTCCTCGGCTCCATGGCGGTGATGCTCTACAACGTGTTCACCGGCATCATGAACGCCCTGGGCGACAGCCGCCGCCCGCTGTACTACCTGATGCTCTCCTCCGCGCTGAACATTGCGCTGGACCTGTTGTTCATCGGCGTGTTCCACTTGGGCGTGGGCTCGGCGGCGGTGGCCACGGTGATCTCCCAGGCGGTGAGCGCACTGCTGAGCTTTTTGCACCTGCGCAAGCCCGGCACGATCTTCCAGCTCCGGCTGCGCAAGCTGCGCGTGCACCTCGATCTGATGAAGGAGATCGTGCGCATGGGCCTGCCCACCGGCGTGCAGAACTCCGTCATCTCCATCGCAAACGTGCTGGTGCAGAGCTACATCAACTCCTTCGGCTCCGACGCAATGGCCGCCTGCGGCACCTACGCCAAGCTCCAGGGCTTCGGCTTCCTGCCCATCACCAGCTTCGCGCTGGCGCTGACCACCTTCGTCAGCCAGAACCTGGGCGCGAAGCAGTATGAGCGCGCAAGGCAGGGCGCGCGCTTCGGCATCCTGTCCACGGTAGTCATGGCGGAGATCATCGGCATTCTGATGGTCATCTTCGCCGTACCGATGGCGAGGCTCTTCAACAGCGACCCGGAGGTCGTGCGCATCGCGGTGAGCCAGACCCGCATCGAGAACCTGTTCTTCTTCCTGCTGGCCTTCTCCCACGCCGTTGCGGGCGTGTGCCGGGGCGCGGGTCGGGCCACGGTGCCCATGCTGGTGATGCTCTCGTCCTGGTGTGTGTTCCGCATCATCTTCATCTCCATCGCCATGCGCATCCTGCGCGACATCCGCGTGCTGTTCTGGTGCTACCCCCTCACCTGGGCCATCAGCTCGGCCATCTTTCTGGCCTACTACCTCAAATCGGACTGGGTGCACGGCTTTGAACGCCCCCGCGCGCACTTCGCCCTGCACCACTAAGGAGGCACTTCCATGGACGTCAACATCAATTCCGGCATGCAGTACCGCCCCGGTGCGGGCGGAGACATGCTGTCCGTGCTGGGCTACGGCTGCATGCGCTTTACGAAGAAGGGCGGCAGCGTCGATCTGGACAAGGCCGGGCGTGAGCTGATGGCCGCCATCGACGGCGGCGTGAACTACCTGGACACGGCCTACATCTATTCCGGCAACGAGATCGCCGTGGGCAAAATTCTGGAGAAGTACCACGCCCGCGACCGGGTGTACATCGCCACGAAGCTGCCCCAGTACCTGATCAAGTCCCGTGCGGGGGTGGAGCGCACCTTCCGCGAGGAGCTGAGCCGCCTGCGCACCGACCACATCGACTACTACCTGATGCACATGATTACCGACGTGGCCTCCTGGCACAAGCTGGAGGGCCTGGGCATCCGGGAGTGGATCGCCGAGAAGAAGGCGGCGGGCGAGATCCGGCACATCGGCTTCTCCTTCCATGGGAACACGGACATGTTTTTGCAGATCCTGAACGCCTACGACTGGGACTTCTGCCAGATCCAGTACAACTACATGGACGAGCACAGTCAGGCGGGGCGCAGGGGTCTGGAGGCCGCGCAGGCAAAGGGCGTTCCGGTCATCATCATGGAGCCGCTGCGTGGCGGACGGCTGGTGAACCTGCTGCCCAGGTCTGCACAGGCGCGCATCGCGGAGCATCCACACGGATGGACGGCGGCGCAGTGGGGCCTGAACTGGCTGTGGGATCAGAGCGGCGTGACCTGCCTGCTCTCCGGCATGAACAGCATGGAGATGGTACAGGAGAACCTGCGCGCCGCCTGCGCTTCCCGCGCGGGGAGCTTCACGCAGGAGGACTTCGACTTCATCGACGGGCTCAGAAAGGAGATCAACGCCAGCGTGCGCGTGGGCTGCACCGGCTGCGGCTACTGCATGCCCTGCCCCCAGGGCGTGGACATCCCCGGCAGCTTCCGCTGTCTGAACGAGATCGCCATCGACGGCAGGAAGAAGGCCACGAAGGAGTACTGGCAGGTGACCGCCGTGCGCAAGGTTCCCGGCAGCGCCTCCCGCTGCATCGGCTGCGGCAAGTGCGAGCGCCACTGTCCCCAGCAGATTCCCATCCGGGAGATGCTGAAGGTCGCGGCGAAGGAGCTGGAGACCCCCTTTTACAGGATCGGCCGCTGGGCCATGCAGGTCTGGAAACCGTGGTAAAGGCGGCGAGCCGCCGCTGGCACATGCCTATCGGCGTTTGAGCGAACGCACCTCTGCCCCCATAGATTCAAGGGGCAGAGGTGCTGTGTTTCCTTCCGCATGATTCTGTATCTGCTGGCACGAAACCCGCCTCGGCGGCTATGAGGCGGGTTTCTTACGTCCGGTTTTGAAAATACTGTAGCGAGCCCCGATGGCAGGCAGGGCCTGCTGCCACATCGCTTCGCGGCAGGCAGGGCCCGCGCCCACATCGCTTCGCGGTTTGAGCGAACGCACCTCTGCCCCCATTGATTCAAGGGGCAGAGGTGCTGTGTTTCCTTCCGCATGGTTCTGTATCTGCTGGCACGAAACCCGCCTCGGCGGCTATGAGGCGGGTTTCTTACTTCCAGTTTTGAAAATACTGTGGCGAGCCCCGCTGGCAGGCAGGGCCTGCTGCCACATCTGCGAACAAGTCCCTATCCCCATAGATCAGAGGGATAGGGACTCTGTGTTGCTTTCCGATTGATATTGCAGCCGAATACACGAAATTCGACCCGGCAGGAATGGGTCGAATTTCTTATGTCCGGCTCTGAAGATACTGTGGCGAGCTGCTGCTGGCAGGGTTACGGGGAGTCTGTATCCATGCCACATTCAGAACGTCAGGTTACCCCGGACGGTCTCGTAGACCACGCCCACGAACTCCCGCATCAGGTAGTGCGGCAGGGAGAAGAGCGTGGTGGCCACGGGGATTCCGTGCACGTCCTCCCAGCCCTGGTTGCGGGCCAGCACCAGCGCGCGGAAGATGTGGAAGTTGTTGGTGACGAGGCCCACGCTTGCGCCCTTGGGGATCAGAGCGCGGCTGTTGCGCAGGTTCGCGGCGGTGTCGGTGGATTCCTCCTCCAGAATGAGCCGCGCGGAGTCGATTCCGGCGGCAAGCATGTTTTCGTACATGCACTGGGCCTCGGAGATCTCCTCGTCGCTGCCCTGACCGCCGGAGAGCACGGCGATGGTCTGCGGATTGTCCTGCAGGTACTCCACGCCCACCTGAATTCGGTTGCGCAGACTGCCGCTGGGCTCCCTTCCGTTCACCCGCGCGCCCAGCACCACGATGTAGTCCAGGCCCGGTTCAGCTTCCATCATGCCGCCGCAGAGAATCACGCCCTCCACGGTGAGAAAAAACGCCAGCGTCAGGCAGAACAGCACGCGCAGCGCGCGCAGGAGCTTCCGATGGGCGGGGTATCTGCCGCTTTTCTCCACATGCCGCCAGTAGAGGTAGCGCGCGATGCATAAGACCCCGCCGAGCAACCACAGGTATTGCAGCGACTGTCCGAAGCGCACAAAGATGCCCAGCGCGAGGTAGTAGGCGATCATGGCGATTCCAAGGAGCAAGATCAGGCGGTTGACGATTCGTCCGGCACGACTCATGGAGCTTTTGTATCCTTTCCCATTCAAAAGTAGGGGGAACCTGCCGCAAGGGCAGGTTCCCCTCCTGTTATTTTGACGCATTTTGCGCCGGGTTGGTTCCAGATTTCGGAAGATTACTTCAGCGTCTCCACGGCGGCGCGCTCAGCGGGCAGCATGGCCACGTAGCGCTCCATGTACTTCGCGAAGCCCTCCACGTCCACAGGATCCGGCTCCAGCGTGACGCTCTTCATGCCCGCGAACACCTTGTCGGCGAGGTAGGCCTCCAGGGTCTCGCCCTCGGCCTTCTTCACCATGTAGGAAGCCAGCAGCGCGATGCCCCATGCGCCGCCCTCGCCTGCGGTCTCCATCACGGACACCGGCGCGTTGAACACGGCGGCGGTCAGCTTCTGGCCGACGTCCTTGGTCTTGTACAGGCCGCCGTGGCCCAGCATGCGGTCCACCTTCACGCCCTCGGCATCCAGGATGTTCTGGCCCAGCTTGATCGCGCCCAGTGCGGAGAACACGATGGCGCGGGCGAAGTTGCCCAGGGTGAAGTTCGCGTCGGGAGTGCGCACCATCAGCGGACGGCCCTCCTCGAAGCCGGTGATGTGCTCGCCGGAGAAGTAGCCGTAGGTCATGATGCCGCCGCAGTCGGGATCGGCGGTCAGCGCGCCGTTCAGGATCGCACCGTAGAGGGTGTTGCCGTCGATGTTCGCGCCGATGGCCTTGGCGAACTCATTGAAGATGCCGGCCCAGGCGTTCAGATCGGAGGTGCAGTTGTTGCAGTGCACCATGGCCACCAGACTGCCGGAGGGCGTGGTCACCAGGTCGATCTCCGGGTGCACGTCCTTCAGCGGCTGCTCCAGGACGACCATGGAGAACACGGAGGTGCCTGCGGAGATGTTGCCGGTGCGCTGGGCAACGGAGTTGGTGGCGGTCATGCCGGTTCCGGCGTCGCCCTCGGGCGGGCACATGGGGATGCCGGCCTCCAGATCGCCCGCAGGATCCAGCAGCTTCGCGCCCTCGGCGGTCAGCACGCCTGCATCATCGCCCGCGCACAGCACCTTGGGCATGATGTCCTTCAGCTTCCAGGGATAGCCCTTGGGGTCGACCAGCGCATCGAACTTCCCGATCATCTCGGGAATGAAATCCTTGGTCGCGGGGTCGATGGGGAACATACCGGAGGCGTCGCCTACGCCCAGCACCTTGCGGCCGGTGAGCATCCAGTGGATGTAGCCCGCCAGCGTGGTGAAGTAGGTCACGTCCTTCACGTGCTCCTCGCCGTTGAGAATCGCCTGATACAGGTGGGAGATGCTCCAGCGCTGGGGAATGTTGTAGTGGAACAGCTCGGTCAGCTTCGCCGCCGCCTCGCCGGTGATGGTGTTGCGCCAGGTGCGGAAGGGCACCAGCAGCTTGTCATCCTTGTCAAAGGCCATGTAGCCGTGCATCATCGCGCTGAAGCCGATGGCGGCAACCTTGGTAAGCGTCACGCCGCACTTCTCCTGCACGTCCTTCTTCAGCTTGGCATAGCAATCCTGCAGGCCGGCCCAGATGGCGTCCAGGCTGTAGGTCCACACGCCGTCCACCAGCTGATTTTCCCAGCCGTGGGAGCCGGAAGCCACCGGCACATGGTTTTCGTCGATCAGAACGGCCTTGATGTTGGTGGAACCCAACTCAATGCCGATGACTGCCTTTTCCAGATTCAGAGCCATAAAAATCATCCTCCCGTTTGAAGCATGGTTTGCAAAGTTGCTGGCATAATTATAACATACAACGCCGCATTTGTCTTGCCCATGTTAAAGATTTTTTTCGATTTCCGCAATCTTTGTCCAGATGCGCTCCAGGAAGCCGCCCATCACGTAGAACAGCGTCTCGAAGCGCAGATAGGAGAGCGCGTTGTCATCCCAGAGGAAACGCACCGACGGCGGAAACTCTTCGTCGCCCTCCCAGAACTGGAACACCGCGTAGAAGCCGGGGAAAACCTCGAAGGTACAGGCGGCGTCGCCCTGGGGAAAGGGCGCAAGGGCGAGCTCCTGCAGCGCTTCCTTGAGCGCCGGGATGTGATCCTGCATGCGGATGGCCTGACGCTTATGCAGATCGGCGGCGTTGGGACTGCTCTGCCCGGCGTGCTTCAGCGCGTTGACCGCCCGCCAGCGCCCGCTCATGCCGGGAAGCAGGTTGTCCCGGCAGAGGTAGTCAAAGATGGTGAGCGCGGCGTAGCAGTCCGCTGGCTTCTGCTCGTCCAGGTTCTCCACCGCCGCCGTACTCCGGTCAATGCGGTGGCGCTGGCCCAGGTAGCGTAGGTACAGATACTTTTCATCCGATTCCAGATGGTAGCGCCGGAGCATCTCCCCCTGATCCCAGTCGAGGAACAATTTCTGGCCCAGCGCAAGCATCTGATCGTAGTTGCTCATGCGTTTCATTCCCCCCCTGCACGTGAAAAAGGGCCGTCTCAAAACAATTCGTCGTATTGAGACAGCCCCACAATGCTTGCGGCGGGGTGATGGCACCCCGTCCTACATCTGTTGGAGGATTGTCCCAAAGCACTTACTCGTTTTGAGACAGTCCCCTTCGGTGAGATTAACCCAGCAGCGCGCGGTCGTTGACGAACTCGTCGCCGCTGGCCCGGGCAAACTGCTCCAGCAGCATCTCGACGGTGAGGTGCTTCTTCTGCTCGCCCTTGATGTCCAGGATCACGCGGCCCTCGTGCATCATGATGAGACGGTTGCCGTAGGCGATGGCGTCCTTCATGTTGTGGGTGACCATCATGGTCATCAGGTGGTTCTCCTCGACGATCTGCCGGGAGAGCTGGAGCACCTTTGCAGCCGTGCGGGGATCCAGCGCGGCGGTGTGCTCGTCCAGCAGCAGCAGCTTCGGCTTCTTCAGCGTGGCCATCAGCAGCGTGAGCGCCTGGCGCTGTCCGCCGGAGAGCAGGCCCACCTTGGTGGTCATGCGATCCTCCAGGCCCAGGCCCAGCGTCTTGAGCTTCTCGCGATAGCCCTCGCGCTCGGCCTTGGTGATGCCGGATTTCAGCGTGCGCTTCTGGCCGCGACGCGCAGCAAGCGCAAGGTTCTCCTCGATCTGCATGGTGGCGGCAGTGCCGGTCATGGGATCCTGGAACACGCGGCCCAGCAGGTTCGCGCGGCGGTGCTCGGAGAGGTTGGTCACGTCCGTGCCGTCGATGATGATCCTGCCCTCGTCCACCGGCCACACGCCGGCGATGGCGTTCAGGATGGTGGACTTGCCCGCGCCGTTGCCGCCGATGACGGTCACGAAGTCGCCGTCCTCCAGGTGGAGGTTCACGCCGTTGAGCGCGACCTTCTCATTGACGGTCTTGGCGTTGAAGGTCTTGCGGATGTCGATCAGGTCAAGCATGCTTGCGGCCTCCCTTCATGCGGATCTTGCCCTTCCAGTAGGGGATCGCCAGGAACAGAGCGACGATCAGCGCGGAGAGGAGCTTGAGCAGGTTCGTGTTGAGGCCCAGCCACAGCACGATCTGGATGACGATGTAGTAGATCACCGCGCCCAGCGCCACGGCGAAGAGCTTCAGCGCGAAGTTGCGGAAGAGCTTTCCGAAGATGACGTCGCTGATGATGACCGCTGCCAGGCCGATGACGATGGCGCCGCGGCCCATGTTCACGTCCACGAAGCCCTGATAGTGGGAGTACATGGCGGAGGCCAGCGCCACGATGCCGTTGGCGATCATCAGGCCCAGGATCTTGCAGAAGTTGGTGTTGATGCCCTGGGCGCGGGCCATGGCGGCGTTTGCGCCGGTGGCGCGCAGCGAGCAGCCCAGCTCGGTGCCGAAGAACCAGTACAGGATGCCGATGAGCACCACGATCACGATGGCCGTGATGAGGATCGGGTTGCGCAGGGACAGCTCCTTGACGTAGCGGGAGCTGACGATCAGGTTGTACTTCGTCACGCTGACCGCCTGGTTAGCCTTGCCCTGCATGATGGTCAGGTTGATGGAGTACAGCGACAGCTGCGTCAGGATGCCGGCGAGGATGGGCGGAATGCCCATGGCCGTGTGGAACAGGCCCGTCGCCAGACCCGCAAGCATGCCCGCAATGATGGCGCAGAGCAGCGCGATCCAGACGTTCACACCCTGCATCATCAGCATGATGCACACCGCGCCGCCCGTGGCCATCGTGCCGTCCACGGTCAGGTCGGAATAGTCAAGAACTTTATAGGTAATGAAAAGACCGATCGCCATGATGCCCCAGATGAGTCCCTGCGCGATTGCGCCGGGCATGGCGTTGAGCAGTGTCGAAAAATTCAAGATTACTTCCCCCAAGTCAAATTATGCGAAAAGAACAGTGGGGGTAACCACTGTTCTTTTCGGGAACAGATCGAATCAGCCGATGGCGACGTAGTCCTCGGGAACGGTCACGCCCAGGATCTCGCACAGCTCCGCGTTGTACTCCTTGGTGAACTGGGGAGCGTACTGGATGGGCATGGTGGAGACGTCCGCGCCGTTGACCAGAACTTCGTAGGCCATTTCGCCGGTGGCGTAGCCCAGGTCATAGTAGCTGATGGACAGAGTGGCAACGCCGCAGCCGGCGCAGATGCCTTCCTCGCCGGCGACAACCGGGATGCCCGCGGGCTCAACCACGTTGCGGATGGCTTCGGTGCAGGAGGCGGCGGTGTTGTCGGTGGGGATGTAGAGCACTTCGCTGGCGGCGCAGGCGTTGGTGACAACGGAGGCGACGTCGTTGGAGTCGGTGAAGGAGTACTCGGTGCAGTTGTAGCCCATCTCGGTCAGATAGCCCTTGATGACGGAGATCTGATAGACGGAGTTGGCCTCGGCGGAGCAGTAGATCAGGCCGATCTCCTTGGCGTCCGGGAACAGCTCCTGGATCATCGCGGCCTGGCCGTCCAGGGGAGCGAGGTCGGAGGTGCCGGAGATGTTGATGCCGGTGGTGCCAGCCCAGTCAGCGATGTCCAGCGCGGTGCCGTAGTCGGTAACGGAGGTGCCCAGGATCGGGATGTCGGCGGTGCCGGCCTGTGCAGCCTGCAGCGCGGGGGTGGCATTGGCCATGATCAGGTCCACTTCCTCAGCGATGAGGGAGTTGATGATGGTGATGCAGGTGGCGGAATCGCCGGAGGCGTTCTGCTCGTCGAAGGTGACGGAATCGCCCAGCTTCTCGGTCAGAGCATCGCGGAAGCCCTGGGTGGCGGCGTCCAGCGCGGGGTGCTGCACCAGCTGGCAGATGCCGACGGTGTAGGTCTCCTCTGCCATTGCCGGCAGAGCGAGCACGATCATCAGAGCAACCATGATGGCAAGAATCTTTTTCATGTTCAGTTCCTCCTAAATTTTTTTGTCTCCGAAGGAGAACGGGTTCCCCAGCGGAAACATTAACGCCCCCGGCATGCCTTCGCATGCAGAGGGCGTAAATCACGCGGTACCACCTCAGTTTGCCCGAACCTCTCGGTTCAGGCCTCAGGGACAGCCTTCACTGTCGGCTCCTGTAACGGGAAGCCCCCGGCAGCGCCTACGCAGCGGTCCCTGCCGCCTTCAGCGCCCGGCTTCCGGGATGAATTCCCCCGTCTCGCGGATGCCTCCCTTCCAGCGCACTGGAGGCTCTCTGAAATCCGCGGCGCGACAGGCTACTTGTTCCCGGTCATCGCCTTTTCGTTTTCCCGAAATCGTTTCGGGATAAACACTGTGATAATGAGAAAATTATAACCAGATTCCCGCCGTCTGTCAAGTGGAAACGATGTTAAAACCGCGTGAATCTGTGCATCCCGTCATTTTTTCGGCCGAGCTCCGGGAATTGCAAAGCGGGCGCGAACGTGCTATACTGGTAGCGTCTGCGCCGGGAATATTTCCGCGCAGAATGTGGGGATACAAACGAACTGCGGAGTTCCGCAGGAGAAGTGAGGTATGCAAATGAAATTTCACGCCGAGTGCGCGGCCTGTCTGGTGGAGGCCAACCTGCGCAAGGCCGCGCCGGTTCAGGATCAGGCCCTGCGGGCGGAGTACATGCGCAAAATCTGCGAAATCATCGCCGGTGCGGACATGGAAAACGAGGCCCCGCCGCTGGTGGACGCGCGCATCATCCGTCTGAGAAAGGATCTGCTGGGCATCGAGGACGACTTCACCGCGATCAAGCACAGCTTCAACCAGCTGCTGCTGGGGCTGTGCGACAAGCTGCGCGCGCGCATTGACGGCGCGGAGGATTCGCTGTACGCGGCGCTCCAGCTCTCCATGGCCGGAAACTACATCGACTTTGGCGTGCTGCGGGACGTGGATCCCGACGAGCTGCTGCGGCTGCTGGATGACGCGGCGGAAAAGCACGTGGATCGCGAGGAGTACGAGCAGCTTCGCGCGGACCTGGCCCGGCCCGGCGGCGAGCTGGTGTTCATCCACGACAACTGCGGCGAGATCGTGCTGGACAAGCTGCTGATCGAGACGATCAAGCGGCTGTACCCCCAGCAGGAGATCGTATCGCTGGTGCGCGGCACGCCGGTGCTCAACGACGCGACCCTGGAGGACGCGGTGGAGGCGGGCCTGCCCGAGGTGGCCGAGCTGATGGAGAACGGCCTGGAGTATGTGGCCGGAACCGACCTGAAGTGCGTGCCCGAGGCGGTGCGGGAGCGCATCGAGAATGCAAAGCTGCTGATCGCCAAGGGGCAGGGCAACTTCGAGACCCTCGCCGGCTGCGGCCTGAACGTGTACTATCTGTTCCTGAGCAAGTGCGCGGGCTACACCCAGTGGTACGGCTTCGAGCGCTTCAGCGGCGTTCTGGCCAACGACCGGCGCATGCGCTTCGGAAAGTGAGGCAAAATTTAGGGAACCTTCCGCATGGGAGGTTCCCCTAAAAATGTTGACAAAGTCAACGATTTGCAGACGCTGAAAAAGCCTGCAAGACAAGGAAGCAAGGCTGCAAATAAGGGAGCTTACATGGACGTAAGTGACCGCAATTTGCAGCCGTAGCTGACGCAGTAAGCAAAAATGCCAACCGATTCCATATGATCAGTTGGCATTTTTGCGTTTGCGGGCTTTGTCAGTGGTCTGAGGGGAACCTTCCGCATGGAAGGTTCCCCTTTTTGATGCGCCTGCATCCCCATTCCCGGCGGGCAGGGCTTTCACCCGCGCCCGGTCAGAGGATGAACAGCTCCAGCACGTACACAGTGGCGCAGCAGGCGATGGCGACCTTGAACAGGCTCGCGCCCCGCCAGGCCAGCGCCATGCCCACGATCAGCGCCGCAAGGCCCGACCACTGGCTCCCGGTGGCCTCCATGATGGACGGGAAGGTCATCACCGACAGCGTGACGTAGGGCACATAATAGAGGAAGGAACGGATGTAGACGTTCTTGATCTCACGTCTCACCAGCGTCAGCGGCAGCACGCGGATCAGATAGGTGACGATGGCCATCACCGCGATGTAGACATAGATGTTATTCCGCATCCTTCTTCACCTCCCGAATGGGGAACAGCAGCGCGGCGGCTGCGGAGATGGCGACGGTCAGGATGATCGTCTTGACGCCGGAGGAGATGCCGTCAAATACCGGGATCCGGTTGAAGGCGAAGCTGAGGGCCATGGAGACGAGCACCAGGCCGCCGATCACCTTCGAGGTCTTGGACGGCGGCACGAAGATAGCGATGAACATGCCGTACAGGCCCACCGAAAGCGCGCTGACCAGGCTTGCGGGCAGGATGTTGCCCACGATCACGCCCAGGCAGGTGCCGACGGCCCAGCCCGGACAGGCCAGCGAGATCGCGCCGTAGGTATAGAAGGGATTGAGGTATCCGGGCGCGGAGATGGACACGCCGAACACCTCGTCGGTGACGTACCAGCCGATGAGCATGCGGTGCCCGACGCCGGTCTTCGGCGAGAGCTTCTGGCTCAGCGAGAAGGACATCAGCAGGTAGCGGGCGTTGGCCACCAGCTCCATGATGGCCACCTCCAGATAGCTGGCCCCCGCGCCGATGAGCGTGAAGCCCACGAATTCGCCCGCAGAGGCGTTGATGAGGAAGCTGGTCAGCGTGGCCTGAAAGGCCGTAAGCCCCGCGTTCTTTGCGGCGATGCCCAGCGTGAAGGCCACCGCCAGATAGCCCAGGCCGATGGGCACGCCCGCCTTCAGCCCGCGCGCATACCATTGTCTGTTGGAAAGCTCCATAGGAATCCGCCCCTCCGAATTCACTTGTTTCTTCTGTTACGCAGCCTGTGGCGCGGGCACTTCGCCCACGTGGCTGATGACGTTTTTGTACAGCCGCCGGTACAGCGTGCAGCTGACGATCAGCGAGGCCACCTCGGCAATCGGGAAGGAGATCCACACCAGATTGTCGTTGCCCACCGCCATGCCGATCTTCGCCAGCACGAAGGCTGCGGGCAGCAGGATTACCAGCTGGCGGCAGATGGAGGTGATCATGGCGTAGGTGCCCTTGCCCAGCGCCTGGAACACCGCGTTGAAGGAGATGCTGACCGCCGCCATGACGAAGTGGGTGCAGATGATCCGCAGCGCCGGAATGCCGATGCGCATCATGGTCGCCATCTCCTCGTCGGTGGCGTTCTGGATGAAGATTTTCAGCAGCGGCCCCGGGATCAGCAGGAAGGCCAGCATGCCCAGGGTCATCAGCCCCGCCGCGATGCTCACGGCGATCTTGATGGTCTGCATCATGCGCTCGCGCTTCTGCGCGCCGTAGTTGTAGGCGATGATGGGCACCACACCGTTGTTCAGGCCGAAGATGGGCATGAAGATCAGGCTGTTGAGCTTGAAGTAGCTGCCGAACACGTTCTGGGCGTAGAGCGCGCCGGTGGTGAAGTTGTACAGGATGATGTTGTACAGGTAGGTCATCACCGAGCCCACCGCCACCATGATGATGCTGGGCACGCCGATGGCCGAGATGCCACGGATGATCTCGCCCTCCGGACGGAAGCCCCTGAACGACAGCTTCAGCTCGTGGTTCTTCTTGACATTGAAGCCGATGGCGATGCAGCAGGCCACGATCTGGCCCAGCACCGTCGCCGCCGCCGCGCCCGCAACGCCCATGTCCAGCACGAAGATGCAGATGGGGTCGAAGATGATGTTGACGATCGCGCCGATTCCCTGGGAGATCATCGTGTAGATGGTCTTGCCCGTGGAGGTCAAAAGTCTCTCAAACATCACCTCGCCGAAGATGCCGAAGGACAGGCCGCACACGATCAGCAGGTACTGCTGGCCGTACGCCACCACGGTTTCGTTGGTGGTCTGCATGGCAAAGAAGGTGCGCGCGCCGAAGATGGCGAACAGCAGGAAGATCACATAGCAGCACAGCGCCAGAAACACGCCGTTGCGCGCCACGCGGTTGGCACGGTCGGGATCCTTCGCGCCCAGCGCACGGGACACCAGCGCGTTCACGCCCACCGCAGTACCCGTGGCAAAGCCGATCATCAGGTTCTGCGCCGGGAAGGCCAGGTTCACCGCGTTGAAGGCCTCCAGGCTGATCCGGCTGACGAACATGCTGTCCACGATGTTGTACAGCGCCTGCACCAGCATCGATATGATGATGGGCAGCGACATCGTGACCACCAGCTTGCCCACGGGCATCACGCCCATCTTGTTCTCCGCAATTCTGTTGTCTTGCATAGGTTTCTCCTGCGACAATATTTCTCTGGCAAATGATTGACAGGCTAACCTTTCTTATTCTATTGATGTAATATTACTATTACAAGGAACGTTCTGTTAGGGTTTGAAAAAGGAAGAATCCAGCCGCTGCGGCAAGTTTTGCCCGGTTCCGGTATAGGATGTACCATTGGCGCGATGGGAGGTTGTCTGCATGGGAACGCTGGAGCTTTATCTGCTATCGCTGGGCGTGGCGATGGACGCATTCGCGGCCTCGGTGTGCAAGGGACTGGCCGCACGGCGCATCTCCCCGGGGCGGATGCTGGCCTGCGGACTCTGGTTCGGCGCGTTTCAGGCGCTGATGCCGCTGCTGGGCTACCTGCTGGGCGTGCGCTTTCAGGTCGCCATCGCCCGGATCGACCACTGGATCGCCTTCGTGCTGCTGGGCTGCATCGGCATGAACATGCTGCGCGAGGCGCTGGGCGGCGACGTGGCTGTGCTGGACGCGGACTTCGGCGTGAGATCCATGCTGCCGCTGGCGGTGGCCACCAGCATCGACGCGCTGGCGCTGGGCGTGACCTTCGCCTGTCTGGATGTGGCCATCGTACCGGCCTGTCTGGTCATTGGAGGCGTGACCTTCCTCGCCTCGGCGCTGGGCGCGGCCCTGGGCGGGGTCTTCGGCGCGAGGTGGAAGAACCGTGCGGAGGCTGCCGGGGGCGCAATTCTGATCCTGATCGGCCTGAAAATCCTGATCGAGCACCTGATTCGGGGGTGAAATGCCGGGTATTTTTCATTCTTCTGCTTTACTTTGTCCCGGCAAAGGGCTATAATAGGGAGCATGATACCGCGAAATGAGGGATGTAACATGAAACACTATCTGGTACGTGAGCTCTACACCAGCATGCCGCAGCAGGATGTTCCGGAGGTAAAGGTCAACGGCTGGGTGCGCACCATGCGCGAGTCCAAGGCCTTCGCCTTCGTCGAGCTGAACGACGGCACCTACTTCCGCAACCTTCAGATCATTCTGGAGGAGTCCAAGCTGTCCAACTATGCCGAGGCGACCCGTGCCATCGGCGTGGGTGCGGCCATCGAGGTGACGGGCACGCTGGTGCTCACGCCGGACATGAAGCAGCCCTTTGAGCTGAAGGCCGACAGCGTAACCATCGTCGGCGAGAGCCCGTCGGACTATCCGCTGCAGAAGAAGCGTCACACGCTGGAGTACCTGCGCACGATTCAGCACCTGCGTCCCCGCGCGAACCTGTTCCAGTGCGCGTTCCGGGTGCGTTCGGTGGCGGCGCAGGCCATCCACCGCTTCTTCCACGACATGGGCTATCTCTACGTGCACACCCCGCTGATCACCGGCAGCGACTGCGAGGGCGCGGGCGAGATGTTCCGCGTGACCACGCTGGACGCCGACGCGCAGCCCCTGACCGAGGACGGCAAGGTGGACTTCTCCAAGGACTTCTTTGGCAAGCCGGTGTCGCTGACCGTGTCGGGTCAGCTCAACGCCGAGATCTTCGCCATGGCGTTCCGCAACGTGTACACCTTCGGCCCGACCTTCCGCGCCGAGGCCAGCTACACGCCCCGCCACGCCGCCGAGTTCTGGATGATCGAGCCGGAGATCGCCTTCGCGACGCTGAAGGAGGACATGGATCTGCAGGAGGACATGGTGAAGTACATCATCTCCGCCGTGCTGGAGGAGTGCCCCGAGGAGATGGCCTTCCTGAACAGCTTCGTGGACAAGGGCCTCATCGACCGCCTGAAGTTCGTGCGCGACAGCGAGTTCGTGCGCTGCACCTACACCGACGCGATCAGGATTCTGGAGACCTGCGGCGAGAAGTTCGAGTACCCGATCTACTGGGGCAGCGACCTGCAGACCGAGCACGAGCGCTATCTGACCGAGAAGCACTTCGGCAAGCCCGTGTTCGTCACCGACTGGCCCAAGGACATCAAGGCCTTCTACATGCGCATGAACGAGGACGGCAAGACCGTGGCTGCGGCCGACCTGCTGGTGCCCGCCGTGGGCGAGCTGTGCGGCGGCTCCCAGCGCGAGGAGCGCTACGACGTGCTCAAGGCGCGCATCGAGGAGCTGGGCATGAACCCCGAGGATTACTGGTGGTATCTGGAGCTGCGCAAGTACGGCACCGCCGAGCACGCGGGCTTCGGCATGGGCTTCGAGCGCATGATTATGTACCTCACCGGCATCGCCAACATCCGCGACGTGCTGCCCTTCCCCCGCACCACCGGCAACGCCGACTTCTGATGTCGGCTGCGTGACGGCAGGGCCGCCCCGCAGCTACGCGCCTGCGGTACAGTGGTGTCCTCGGCGCTAGTCGCGCCGCTGGCGCTCCCTCCGTGGGTGGCGAGCCGCCACGGGCACATGGCTGTCGCCGTGTAATTCACCAAGCCTCTGTCCCCATAGATTCAAGGGACAGAGACTTTTCGTCTCTTTTCTATTCATCTGTACGTTTATGCACGAAATCCGCCTCGGCAAGAATGAGGCGGATTTCTTACGTCTCCCTGGAGTTTGTGATGTCCGGGAGGATATGCAGTTGCAGAGGCTGATCCAGTCCGGGCCGGGCGATGGGTTCGCGCATTTCAAAGGACTCGCAGCAGCGGTCCGGGCGGGTGGTTCTGCGCCGTTCACGGTAACAATGGCCGCAGTCGCACGCCATCAGCTTTCCCTCCTGATATTTGGGCATGAAGTAGTGCTGGTAGAAGTGCGTACAGTTTGCGCACCGCCTGGGATCATCCTTTTGCGCCTTTTTCAGCTTCATAATTGTATATACTCCGTTCGATTTACAACCAATTCGGTTGTTTTCCTCTTCCATATTATACCCTACAATTTGACTTAAGTCAAATCAATCGTGGAGGATATCCTATGGAATTTGGAAAGCGTCTGCGAGAGACGCGCATCCTGCGGAAAAAGACGCAGCAGGAGATGGCGGATTTGATCGGCGTGGCGCTGCAATCCTACCAACGTTATGAACAGGGCGACCGTGAACCTTCGCTTTCTATGCTTATCACTCTCGCCGATGTGTTGGAGGTTTCCGCCGACGAGCTGCTGGGCCGCACGGACTCCAAATAATCGGAGGTTGACACATGTCCTTTGGAAAGCGCCTGCGGGAAATTCGCATGGAGCGCAGGCTGACGCAGATGCAGGTTGCCGATTCCATCCATGTGGCATTGCGCACCTATCAATGCTATGAGCAGGGAAAGCGCGAACCCTCCTTCGCAACCTTAATCGCCCTCGCCGATGTGCTGGAGGTTTCCACCGACGATCTTTTGGGCCGCAGTGGGCGTTCCGACGAAAAAACGTAAAATATCGGAAATATTTCTTCTTTTTCGGTGAAATTGGCAACTTGACGAATTGCTAAGGAAATGTTACACTATATCTGTATACTGTGGATTCAGGCAAGACAAAATTCACAATATTGATTGGAGGTAATTCCTATGAACAACATTCCGCAGGTCAAGATGGGCATTATTGCAGTCAGCCGCGACTGCTTCCCGATCACTCTGTCCGAAACCCGCCGCAAGGCTGTCGTCGCAGCGCTGAAGAACCGTGGCTATGACATCTACGAGTGCCCCGTCATCATCGAGGGCGGCATCGACGCAAACGTCATGGAAGCCTACGAGGACCTGAAGAAGTCCGGCATCAACGCGCTGACCGTCTTCCTCGGCAACTTCGGCCCCGAGGGTCCGGAAACCGCCATTGCAAAACTGTTCGACGGCCCCACCATGTTCATCGCTGCCGCTGAGGAGAACATCGGCGTTCTGTCCAGCGACCGCGGCGACGCATTCTGCGGCATGCTGAACGCATCTTACAACCTGCAGCTCAGCGGCATCAAGGCTTACATTCCGGAGTATCCCGTCGGCACCGCCGAGGAGTGCGCCGACATGATCGAGGAGTTCACGCCCATCGCCCGCACCCTGCTGGGCCTGCGCGACCTGAAGATCATCACCTTCGGCCCCCGTCCCTTCGACTTCCTCGCCTGCAACGCCCCCATCGCCCCCCTGTTCAAGCTGGGCATCAACGTTCAGGAGAACTCCGAGCTGGACCTGCTGAAGGCCTACAAGGAGCATGCAAACGATCCCCGCATCCCCGCGAAGATCGCCGAGATGGAAGCCGAACTGGGCGAAGGCAACAAGATGCCCGGTATTCTGCCCCGCCTGGCACAGTATGAACTGACCCTGCTCGACTGGATCGAGAACAACAAGGGCGCCGCCAAGTACGTGGTCATGGCCAACAAGTGCTGGCCGGCGTTCCAGACCGAGTTCGGCTTCGTGCCCTGCTACGTCAACTCCCGCCTGACCGCAATGGGCTACTGCGTGGCCTGCGAGGTGGACATCTACGGCGCGCTGTCCGAGTACATCGGCACCTGCGTCTCCGGTGAGCCTGTCACCCTGCTGGACATCAACAACTCCGTCCCGGCTGACATGTTCAACGAGTCCATCGCCAGCAAGTACGGCTATCGCCACAACGAGACCTTCATGGGCTTCCACTGCGGCAACACCCCCATGTGCCGTCTGACCAAGGGCACCATGAAGTATCAGCTGATCATGAAGCGCGGCCTTGAGCCCGACTGCGAGCCCAACATCACCCGCGGCACCCTCGAGGGCGACATCATCCCCGGCGACATCACCTTCTATCGCCTCCAGGCCAACAAGGACAGCGTGCTCCAGGCCTACGTGGCGGAGGGCGAGGTTCTGCCCGTGGCAACCCAGTCCTTCGGCGGCATCGGCGTATTCGCCATCCCGGAGATGAACCGCTTCTATCGCCACGTCCTGATCGCAGACGGCTATCCGCACCACGGCGCGGTCGCCTTCGGCAAGCAGGGCAAGGCCATCTGGGCGGTCATGAAGATGCTGGGCGTGGAGAACGTGAAGTTCAACCAGCCCAAGGGCATGCTCTACAAGACCGAGAATCCCTACGCATAAGGCACAAACCGACTGATCTCCGTCCCCGCATTCTTTGCGAATGCGGGGACTTTTCCATGTGCGGGGCTGTCGAAGCAGCGCACAATTTGTTCTTCCATTTTAACATGATTTCAATGGATTCCCTCCGTCACATGGGGTAAAATGGAAGCTGGAATCTGTAACTTACGGAGGTTGACGGAGGCATGCGTCTGAGGCTGATGCTGCTGCTGATTTTGGCGGCGGTTCTCCTGACCGGCTGCGGCTACTGGGTCGTGGAGGACGCGCCGGTGCAGGTGGGCTCCGCCTACGTCTCTTCCGCCTCCTGATTTCCCGCTTCCAATTTACGTTCGGATAAATGCTACGATATGAGGGGTGTCTGATTTTGCTGCATCGACTTTTGAGCGTCATACTGATCCTTGCCCTGGTTTGCGCCACGCCCGGCCTCGCCGCGCTGGCGGAGCCAGTTGAACAGGAGGCCGTCGAGGACGACATCTACGAGGGCACGGACACGTCCGATTACGCCGAGCTCCAGCGCGGCGATCGCGACGGCGACGACTCCGCCAACATCATCACCCTGCAGAACAAGCTGATCGAGCTGGGCTATCTGCGCGACACCGCGGACGGCGTGTTCGGCGCGAACACCGAATCCGCCGTGGCCGCCTTCCAGCGCAGCAACGGCCTCACCGAGAGCGGCGTGGCCGACGCGGCCACCCTGCGCCTGCTGTACAGCGGTCAGGAGCTGGTCTCCGCCAGCAACTCCACCGATCCGGAGAGCGTCATCTACCGCACCCAGGAGAAGCTGTCCATCTGGGGCTTCCTTGCCGCCGAGCCGGACGGTGTGGCGGGCAGCCAGACCAACGAGGCCGTGGCCGCCTTCAAGGAGTATCTGCGCGAATACGAAAAGCAGTATCCCACGCCCTCGCCCGAGCCCACCGCCACCCCTGTGCCGGGCAGCTTCGGCGACGAGGCCATCGCCGTGGACACGCTCATCGTCAAGGAGGACGAGACGAAGATTGACGAGCACCTGCTCGCCTACGTGGACGGCGAATACGAGTTCCAGATCTACCGCCAGACCGTGGCCAACGGCGACAAGGGCGACGAGGTGACCCGCGTCCAGCGCCGCCTGTATCAGTTGAAGTACCTGCCCATCGTGGACGGCGCGTTCGGACCCTCCACGGAGCGCTCCCTGCTCTACTTCCAGCGCAAGAACGGTCTGAATCAGACCGCCGTGGCCGACGAGGCCACCCAGCGCGTGCTCTTCTCCAGCGACGCCATCGAATCCGAGGAGTTCGTCTGCCCCTACAAGCTGGTGGTGGACGTCTCCGACCAGCGCGTCTACGTCTATCAGTGGAACGGCTCCTCCTTCGGCACCTGCATCAAGGAGATGATCTGCTCCACCGGCATGAAGGGCGCCAGCACCGAAACCCCGCTGGGCACCTTCCAGATGGACGGTCCCACCGGCACCGGCGAGTGGTACTGGTTCAGCTCCTACAAGTGCTACGCCAAGTGGGCCAGCCGCATCGTGGGCGGCATCCTGTTCCACTCCGTCATCTACAGCAAGGGCAAGGTGTTGAACAAGACCTCCGTGCGCAAGCTGGGCAAGCGCGCATCCCACGGCTGCATCCGCCTCACGGTGGAGGACGCACAGTGGATCTACGAAAACTGCCCCTCCGGAACCACGGTGGTCATTCAGGATTAAATGCATACGAAGCCCCGGCGATCTCATGGATCGCCGGGGTATTTTTCATTTGTAGATTGTTCAGATGATGAAGCCGCCGCCCAGCAGGCGGTCGCCATCGTAGAGCACGGCGGCCTGTCCCCTTGCGGGAGCGCGCACCGGTTCGTCGCAGGTGATGACCGCACCGCCCTCGGGGGTGGGAATCGCGGTGCAGTCGGGATTCTCCCACTTGGTGTGGCGCACGCGCACGCTGGCGCGGATGGGTTCCGAAGGCCGGTCGATGAGCCAGTTCATGTCCCGGGCGCGCACCTCGGTCTTGAACAGCTCCTCCCACAGTGCAAGCACCACGCGGTTCTGCTCCGCCCGGATCTCCGAGACGTAGAGCTTGCGGCCGTCCCGCAGCCCCGGCCAGCGCTGGCCTACCGTGTAGCGGTGGATGCCCTCGTGCTGCCCGATGACCTCGCCGTGGAACAGCAGCTCCCCCGGCCCGGGAACCTTCGCGCGGCGGCAGATCCAGCCGATGTAGTCCTTGTCCGGGATGAAGCAGATCTCCATGCTGTCGGGCTTGTGGGCCACCGGGATGCCGAAGTCCTCGGCCATGGCGCGCACCTGGGCCTTCTCATAGTCCCCCAGTGGCAGGATCAGCCGTTCGACCTGGCTGCGCTTGAGCCGACAGAGCATGTAGCTCTGGTCGTTGCTGGGCATGCCCTTGTACAGCGCGCCGTTTGCCGAGCGGGCGTAGTGGCCGGTGGCGATGTACCGCGCCCCCACCGCGTCCGCGCAGTCGATCAGGCTTTTGAATTTGACCGCCGGATTGCACAGGATGCAGGGGTTCGGGGTCTCGCCCCGCAGGTAGCTGTCCACGAAGGGCGCACAGACATGGGTTTCCAGCCCAGCGGAGATGTCCTTAATCGTCAGCGGCACGTCCAGAAACGCCGCCGTGTCGATGGCGTCCTGCCGGGCCTCGGGTGTGCCGATGTCCAGATACAGGCCGTGCACCGCATAGCCCTGCTGCATGAGCAGCCGCGCCGCAACTGCGGAATCCACCCCGCCCGAGAGTCCCAGAACCACCTTGTCCATTGCTACTTCCTCCCCGTATAAAACAGGGCGCACATGCATGCGCCCCGCTTGAAACTGAAATGCTTACATCGTTCCGTCGAACATGTAGCGCTGGAAGCGCACCGCGTCGGCGGCGTCCTTGTCCAGCTTGGCCTCGCTGAGGTCGTCGTACATGTTGTGCCAGATGCGGATGTCCTGGCCCACCTGGCCGCCCATCTTCACGAAGGGCTCCATGCAGCAGGTTCCCTCGTAGCCGATCTCCCGCAGCGCCTGGCCGATCTCGCGCCAGGGCGTGCGGCCCTTGCCGGGCACGCGGCGGTTGCACTCGCCGGTGTGGAAGTGACCCAATCTCTTGCCCGCGTGGCGGATGGCCTCGGCGAGATCGTCCTCCTCGATGTTCATGTGGAAGGTGTCCAGCATCACGCGCACGTTGGGCAGGCCAACCTCGTCCACGAACTTCACGCCCTCGGCGCAGGTGTTGAGCAGGTAGCCCTCGAAGCGGTTGAGCACCTCCAGGCAGAAGTCCACGCCGTAGTCCTGCGCGCGCAGGCCCACCTCGCGCACGTTCGCCACCGAGCGCGCCCAGTCGCCCTCCTTGTCCAGCGGCTTGGTGTAGTCCGCCGGCCAGTAGGAGTACAGGCCGCCGCCGATGGTGTGGATGCCCAGGATCTCGAAGCGCTTGAACAGCTCATAGTAGAAGTTCTTGGCGTTCTGCACGATCTGCGGATCGGCGCTGCCCATGTTGCGGTCGGCAGACGGGCCGTAGCCGCCGGTCAGAAAGATGCCGTTGTCGTCCGCGCACTTGCGCAGGTCCTTGAGCTGCTGGATGGAGAAGTCGTTCACCGGCGCGCAGCCGATCTCCAGAAAGTCAAAGCCCAGCTTCGCAACCTTCTCGATGTAGGGCAGATAGTCCGCGCCCCACATGTCCTCCCAGTATGCATAGTAGATGCCGTGTTTCATGTATGAAATCCCCTCCCGCGTGTAAATTCTGTACATCCATTGTACACGCTCGCAACTCAAATTGCAAGAACTTCACAGCAGAATCTGCAAAAGGATCACCAGCACCGCCCCCGGCAGGCCCAGAAAGCCCACCGCCATGGCCGTGAAGGGGTTCACTGCCACCGAAAAGCCGAACAGGCCCCCCACCAGGTTCACCAGCATCAGCGTCAGCGCGCCCAGCACCCCGCCCGCCAGCAGCCGCCACAGAAATTTCATCGGCACCAGCAGCAGATAGCCCGTCAGGCAGATCAGCGCCAGTCCCACCGCAAACGAGGCGATCAGTTCCCAGGGAATGTGCATGCAACCACCACCCTCCGCATCATGGATATGCGTCCATTGGCTCGTCAAGAACCCTGCGAGGGCGGACAAAACCCTGACCGCATCCGGCAAACAGAAAAATGGAGCTGTCTCAAAACAAAGCATGAGACAACCCCACATAGTCGTAGGGCGGGGTGCCTTCACCCCGCCGCATACAAATATGTTACTCAGTCGATCAGCATCGCGTCGCCGAAGGAGAAGAAGCGGTAGTTCTCCTCCACCGCCGTGCGGTAGGCGGACAGGATGTGCTCCCGGTCGTACAGCGCCGACACCAGCATCACCAGCGTGGAGCCGGGCAGGTGGAAGTTCGTGATCAGCGCGTCCACCATCTGGTACTGATAGCCCGGGCGGATGAAGATCTGCGTGTCGCCCTTCTGCGCGACCAGCCTTCCATCCACTGCGGCGGACTCCAGCGTGCGCACGCTGGTGGTGCCCACGGCGATCACCCGGCAGCCGCGCTCCCGTGCAGCGTTGATGCGCCGGGCCGCATCCTCGCTGACCTCGTAATACTCGGAGTGCATCTCGTGCTCCTCCACGTTCTCCACCTTCACCGGGCGGAAGGTGCCCAGGCCCACGTGCAGCAGCACCGGCACGATGTCCACGCCCTTTGCCCGGATGCGCTCCATCAGCTCCGGCGTGAAGTGCAGGCCCGCCGTGGGTGCGGCGGCGCTGCCCTCCTGCTTTGCGTACACCGTCTGGTAGCGCTCACGATCCGCAAGCTTTTCGTGGATGTACGGCGGCAGCGGCATCTCGCCCAGCTCGTCCAGCGCAGCCTCCATCGTGCCCTCGCAGGCGAAGTCCACGATGCGCCCGCCGTCCTCCTTCACCTCCGCGATGGTCGCCACCAGCCGTCCGCCGCCGAAGAGCACCTGCGCACCCGTGCGCAGCTTCTTGCCCGGGCGCACGATGGCCTCCCACTTCTTGGGCGCAAGCTGCTTCAAAAGCAGAATCTCGCAGGCCCCGCCGCTGGGACGCTCGCCGATCAGCCGCGCCGGTATCACGCGGGTCTCGTTGATCACCAGCGCGTCGCCGGGGTTCAGATAGTCGATGATGTCGTAAAAATGCCTGTGCTCGATGCTGTTGTCCTTCCGGTGCAGCACCATCAGCCGGCTGTGATCCCTCGGCTCCACCGGGGTCTGCGCAATGCGCTCCTCCGGCAAATCATACATAAAATCCGACAGCTTCATACTTCTCACCTATGTCGTATCGTTTGGGGGTTACGCTTAGGGGCGCTGCCCCTAAGAACCCCGCTTAAGGGCATGATGCCCTTAAGAATCCTCAGTATGCGGCGCAATGCGCCGCAGGAAATATAATATCTTTTATGTATCCATTATATTCGGATGTATCCATCGCAGGAGAAGGGATTTGCATTCACCGTCGCACATCGGACAGAACGGTATGCGGCTGGCCGCAAAGACGCACAGCAGGCAGAGCACCAACAGCGCTGTCCACAGCCCAAACCGAAGCCAGTTTTCCCTCCGATACGCCGCGATCACAGTTGCAACAGCGATGCACCCTACAAGGACGCTCAGAACCAGGGGGAGAAAACCGCTGTCCGCATGAGGTTTGTAGCAAATCAGCGCCAGCAGCAAGCTCCCGACGACGATGCACGCAAGCAGCACCGGCAGCCAGATTTCCCGCAGGATGCCCTTCTTCCGTTTTTCCATCGCTTACCACCCCTCTATTCAGACGCAGCGCATATGGAAACGGTTCCTGCCCTGTACCACCTGAAACTTCTCCATTCTTTCAGGCGCGCATTGCGCGCCATATTGAGGGGTCCAGGGGGAATCATTCCCCCTGGCGGGGTTTCAGGGGCAGCGCCCCTGAGCGTTCCCCTCCCCCAACGTTTACACGTCCATGCGAAGCTGGCGGTTGTCCGCAGGCTTGGGCATAGGCAGGTTCATGTGCTCGTAGGCGGCCTTGGTGCAGATGCGGCCGCGGGGCGTGCGCATGATAAAGCCCAGCTGGAGCAGGTAGGGCTCGTACACGTCCTCGATGGTCGCCGCGTCCTCGCCGGTGGTGGCCGCGAGGGTATCCAGACCCACGGGGCCGCCGCCGAAGCGCTCAATCATCACCGAGAGCATGGTGCGGTCGGTGTTGTCCAGACCAAGCTCGTCGATTTCGAGGATGTTCAGCGACTCCCGGGCGTTCTCCAGCGTGATCCTGCCGTCGCCGCGCACCTCGGCGAAGTCGCGCACGCGGCGGATCAGGCGGTTGGCGATGCGGGGCGTGCCGCGACTGCGACTGGCGATCTCCAGCGCGCCCTCGTGGTCGCACTCCACCTTCAGAATCTTCGCGGAGCGCTCCACGATCACCGCAAGCTGCTCCGGCGTGTACATCTCCAGGCGGAAGCTGATGCCGAAGCGGTCGCGCAGCGGCGAGGACAGCATGCCCGCGCGGGTGGTCGCGCCGATCAGCGTAAACTTGGGAAGGTCGAGGCGGATCGACCGCGCCGCAGGGCCCTTGCCGATGATGATGTCCAGCGCATAGTCCTCCATGGCGGGATAGAGCACCTCCTCCACGGCGTGGCTGAGGCGGTGAATCTCGTCGATGAAGAGCACGTCGCCGGCGTTCAGGTTCGTCAGGATCGAGGCCAGATCGCCCGCGCGCTCGATGGCGGGGCCGCTGGTGACGCGGATGTTGTGGCCCATCTCCGCCGCGACGATGCCGGCCAGCGTGGTCTTGCCCAGTCCGGGCGGGCCGTAGAGCAGCATGTGATCCAGCGGCTCGTGGCGGGCGATGGCGGCCTGCATGTACACGTTCAGGCCCTTCTTCAGCTTGTCCTGACCGATGTACTCGCCCAGGGAATGGGGGCGAAGCGACTGCTCCGCGTCGCCGTCCTCCTCGCGAAAGCCCGTGGTGATGAGTCTCTCTTCGTCCTGCATGAAGCTCCTCCTATCTGCGTCCGCGGCGCATCAGGCCGCCCAGCATTTCGTTCAGCGCCCGCACCCGCAGCGCAAGGCAGACCGCCAGATAGGCGATGGCGGACACCGCCGTGGCGATCACCAGCCGCACAAACACCCGCAGCGTGCCCACGGCCTCGGGCAGCAGATTGTTCATCAGAATGCACACGATGGTGGCGACCAGCGTGGCGGCAAGGATCTTGACCAGCTCCCCGGCGATGCGCTTCATACCCAGCCTGCCCATGCGCTTCCTGAGCAGCACGAACATCGTGAGACTCCCCACGTAGCTAGACAGCGAGGTGGCCAGTGCAAGGCCCCGCGCACCCATGAAGCGGCGCAGGATCAGATTCAGGATGATGTTCAGGCACACCGTGAGGCAGGCCACCGCGAAGGGGGTCTTGGTGTCCTGAAGGGCGTGGAAGGTGCGGTTCAGGTAGTCGCGCATGCCGAAGGACGGCACGCCGATCAGGTAGAACAGCAGCACGCTGCCGGTGAGCAGCACGGATTCCAGGGTGAAGTTGCCCCGCATGTAAATCATCTTGACCACGTCGTTGGACAGCACCATGGCGATGGCCACGATGGGCAGCGCCACCAGCGAGATCAGCACGATGCTGCGCCGCAGGGATGCAAGCACGCCCTGCCGGTTGTCGTCGGCGGCCTGCTTGCTCATGCGGGAGAACATGATGGTGGTCAGCGGCACCATCAGCACGCCCAGCAGGAAGGTGATGAGCTTGTAGGCGTAGTTCATCGCTGAGATGGAGCCCACCGGAAGGCCCGAAGCCAGAGAGCGGTCGATCAGGTGGTTGATCTCGCTGATGCCCATGGACAGCACCGCAGGCCCCGCCAGCTTCAGCAGGCGGTGGAAGCGCTTATCCTTCAGGTCGATCACCGGCTCGTAGCGGAACCAGCCCAGCAGGAAGGGGATCAGCACCACGACCTGCAGCACGCTTGCGGCGAATACGCCCCAGGCCACGGCCTCGATGCCGCACCTGCCGGAGAAGGCCACCACGGAGACGATCACGGCCAGACTCAGCGGAAAGCCGGTCAGCTGCGCAGCCATGAACTTCTCCATGGCGTTGAGCAGGCTGGAGATAACGATGCTGGCCACATTGAAGGCCAGGCCCAGCATCATGATGCGGGTGAGCTTGACGGTGAGCGCGATGCCCTCCGCATCGAAGCGGTAGATCAGATTGACAATCGGCTCGGCGAAGGCGTACATCACCGCCGAGATGATCAGCGCCGCCAGGATGAACAGGTTCAGCGCGTTGCTGGCGAAGTGGTTGGAGTGCTTCAGGCTGTACTTCTCCCGCTCCTCCACGAACAGCGGCACGATGGTCGCCGTGATGCAGGAGTTGAACAACAGCACCGGAAAGTAGAACAGGGTGTAGGCGGACGCGTACGCGTCGTTCTCCACGCCGGTGCCGAAGTAGCCGGCGGTGATCACGTCGCGCATCAGGCCGAACATCTTGCTGAGTATGATGACCACCGTGACCAGCGCAGTGGTGCGGATGAGCTTATCCTTGCGTGCCAAGACACAGACCTCCACGATATTTCATATTGCACAGTATAGCACAGCTTGCGTTAAAATGCCATCTTATCCGTGTGAAAACACGGATTTGGATGCATGCTGTCCCCCACTGGCGGATTTTTGTCCGCGACGCGGCGAAAGATTTAACAGACTGCGGTAGAGACATCCGGCGAAAAGGTCTACAATGTTTGTATATTCTGCCGATGGAGGCAAATGAAAGGAAGAGAACTATGGATCGCGTGTTCAACTTTGCAGCCGGCCCGTCCACCATGCCCGAGGAAGCCCTGCGCACCGCTGCGCAGGAGATGCTGTGTTACGGAAGCAGCGGCATGTCCGTGATGGAGATGAGTCACCGCTCAAAGATGTACAGCGAGATCTTTGACGAGACCGTGGCCCTCACCCGCGAGCTGATGCACATTCCCGATTCTTATGCGGTGCTCTGGCTCCAGGGCGGCGCGACGGGCCAATTCGCGGCCATTCCCATGAACCTGCTGGGCGAGGACGGCAGCGCGGACTACATCGACAGCGGTAACTTCGCCCACATCGCCATGAACGAGGCGAAGAAGTACGGCCGCGTGCGCTGCGTGGCCTCCTCCCGGGAGGAGAACTACCGCCGCATCCCCGAATGGCAGCAGGCGGACTTCGATCCCCAGGCCAAGTACGTCTACATCACCACCAACAACACCATCTTCGGCACCCGCTATGCAACTCTCCCGGAGACGGGCAATGTGCCGCTGGTAGCTGACATGTCCTCCAACATCCTCTCCGAGGTCTACGACGTGACCCGCTTCGGCGTGA
>JBJEJN010000184.1:0-6521 GCA_051878085.1 Aristaeellaceae bacterium
GCCTCCATGGTCAAGCGGTTAAGACGTCGCCCTCTCACGGCGAAAACTGGGGTTCGAGTCCCCATGGAGGTGCCAGTATCGCCCGGTTCTCGAAAGAGAATCGGGTGATTTTTTGTCATGCTGTCCCGCTTCCGCCACAAAGCCGGCCCTGCGTCAAATGCCGCCAGGTTCATTGCAAAAGCCCGCCTCCATCCAGGGAGACGGGCTTTGCGGCATTCTTGCAGCCCGGCGCATGCCGGTGCGGGCCGGTAAATGCCGTCCGGGTCACTTCTTTGCGTACTTGTAGATCTGCTCGATCACGGCGTCGATGCCATTGGCGGCCTGTTCCCGATCCATCGCGTCGAAGAAGCTGCCGCGATCGCGGTAGAGGCCGATGACCTCGCGCATCAGGCTCTCCGGGGTCATGTCGGCCTGATTCAGCACGCGGCTGAGTCCACGGCTGCGGAAGGATTCGGCGTTGAGCACCTGGTCGCCGCGGCTGACCTCCGCCGGATAGGGGATCAGCAGCGCGGGCTTGCGCAGGGCCAGGATCTCGCTCAGAGCGTTTGCGCCCGCGCGGGAGATCAGCAGATCGGAGCAGGCGTATGCGTCGGCCATCTCCTTGTCGAGGTACTCGCACTGCACGTAGTTGCGCGTGCCCTCGTGGTCCGCCGAGAGGTTGCCCTTGCCGCAGAGGTGCAGCACCTGGAAGGTCTCGGTGAGGCTGGGCAGGGCCGTGCGCACGCACTCGTTGATCGCCTGGGCGCCGGAGGAACCGCCCACCACCATCAGCACCGGCAGGTTCGCGTCGAAGCCGAAGTACTTCAGGCCGCGCTCGCGATTGCCCTGAAGGATCTCCTCGCGGATGGGGGAGCCGGTGTACACGCCCTTGCCCTTGGCGTGCTTCACGGCCTCGGGGAAGGTGCAGCACTGGGCGGCTGCGAAGGGCAGGCACAGCTTGTTGGCCAAGCCCGGGGTGAGGTCGGACTCGTGGGTCACGATCGGCACATGGTTGAAGTGCGCGCCGTAAACCACCGGAACGGACACGAAGCCGCCCTTGGAGAACACCACGTCCGGCTTGATCTTGCGGATGATGCGCGTCGCCTGGGCCACGCCCTTGATCACGCGGAAGGGATCGGAAAAGTTCTTGGGATCGAAGTAGCGCCGCAGCTTGCCAACCGCAACGCAGTGGAACTGTACGCCCTCCACCTTGGAGATCAGCTCCTGTTCCACACTGTTCGCGGCGCCGATGTAATGGATCTCCCAGCCGTCCTTTTGCAGACGGGGGATCAGCGCCAGGTTGGGCGTGACGTGCCCACCGGTGCCTCCGCCGGTCATCACAATTTTCTTCATTATAGGTAAGCCTCCGGGTCATCGAATCTGCTTGCGGGAGGGCGATTGAAAAATCTCCAACCCCGCCTAGCTTACATTATAGCATCGAAAATAAGAAATGTTTTTATCTTGCTGTAAAAGTTCTTTTGTTTTATGCCGAAATGCGGTATTATAGAGGCAGACGATCTATCCCGGAGGTGGAGCATGAGTTATCAGGCACTGTATCGCGCGTGGCGGCCCCGCACGTTTTCGGAAATCTGCGATCAGGATGCGGTGGTGCGCACCCTGCGCCGGCAGGTGGAGACCGACCGCATTGCCCACGCCTACCTGTTCTGCGGCACGCGCGGTACGGGCAAGACCACTGCGGCGAAGGTGCTCTCCCGGGCCATCAATTGCCTGCACCCGGTGAACGGCGACCCCTGCGGCGAGTGCGAGATCTGCAAGGCGCTGTCCGGCGAGAACTGCATGGACGTGCTGGAGATCGACGCGGCCTCCAACACCGGCGTGGACGACATCCGTGAGCTGCGCGACAAGATCCAGTATCCCCCGGCGCTGACCCGCTACAAGGTCTACATCATCGACGAGGTGCACATGCTCTCCACCGGCGCGTTCAACGCGCTGCTCAAGACCCTGGAGGAGCCGCCGAAGCACGCCGTGTTCATCCTGGCCACCACCGAGCCCCAGAAGCTCCCGGCCACGATCCTGTCCCGCTGCCAGCGCTTCGACTTCCACCGCATCCGGGTGGAGGCCATCGTGAACCGCCTGAAGGTGGTGCTGGAGGGCATTGGACGCAGCGCCGAGGAGGACGCGCTTCTCGAAATCGCCCGGGCGGCGGAGGGCGCGATGCGCGACGCGCTGAGCCTGCTGGACGTGTGCCTGTCCTTTACCGAGGGCGCGGTGACGGCGGAGCTGGCCCGGGACGTGCTGGGCACCACGGGCCGGGACTTCATGTTTGAATTTGCGGACGCGCTGATCGCCTACGACGCGGCGGCGGCGCTTCATATGATCGACGACGCCATGCGCCGGGGCAGCGACCCGCGCGTGTTCTCGCTGGACGCGGCCAACCACCTGCGGGGCGTGCTGCTGGCGGAGGTTGCCGGGGAGCAGCTGGATCGCATTCTGGAGATCACCCCCGAGGACGCGCAGCGCTTCCGGGAGCAGGCCGGTCGCGCCAACCGGGAGCAGCTGATGCGCGCCATGGAGCTGTTCATGCGGGTGGAGAGCGAGATGAAGTGGGCCACCCAGCCGCGCACGATCCTGGAGCTGGCGGCGGTGCGCGCCTGCCACCCCGAGCAGGAGGAAGAGAGCGACCTGCGCGAGCGCCTGGACCGGATGGAGAAGCGCATCGAGAGCGGCGCAATCGCCGCGCCCGCAGCCAAGGCAGCGCCTGTTCCGGAGAAGAAGCCGGACGCGCCGAAGAAGAGCGCGCCCGCCGCGAGGGTCTCCGCACCCGCCGCCGCGCCGCCGCCGGAGTACCTGGCGGGAATTGAAAAGTTCGCCGCCGAGAACGGCTCGGTGAAGCGGATGCTGGAGAAGATGCAGTTCGCGGGCATCGAGGATGGCGTGGTGACGGTGGCCTTCGGCAAGGACGGCATCATGGTTCGCCGGGTGCTGGAGGCGAAGCAGGCACTGATCGAGGCTGCGCTGAGCGAGAGCTTTGGTTCCCCCGTGCGTCTGCGGATGGTGAACGAGGGCCAGGTGGCCCAGGCGAAGCCCTCCGCTGCCGCGAAGAGCGTGATCGAGCAATCCTACGACGTATTCGGTCGGGACAAGATCGACCTGACCGACTGAGATGCCGCCCATGGAACGAACCAATGAAGCACACGAGGGGCACCGCGCCCGGCTGCGCCGCAAGGTGCGCGAGACGGGGCTGGATGCGCTTGCGCCCCACGAGATCCTGGAATTTCTGTTGTACCACATCGTGCCCCGGCAGGATGTGAACGCGCTGGCCCACCGGCTGCTGGAGCGCTTCGGCAGCGTGGAGGGCGTGCTGCGCGCGGAGCTTGCAGAGCTTGTGCAGGTGCAGGGCATCGGCCCGCGCAGCGCGGAATTTCTGCTGCGGGTGGGCGAGGCCGCGCGGGCCTGCGCATCGCTCACCGGGGAGGAGCGCATGCCGCTGGCCAACTGCCTGGCTGTGCTCCGCTATGCCAGTGCGCTGGGACGGAGCCTGAAGCCGCCCTGCTGCGTGCAGCTCTGCCTGGATCGGGATCTGCGGCTGCTGTACCGCCGCACGATCTGCCCGTCCCGGGCCTGGGGCGAGCCGGAGACGCTGCGCGCCGCGCTGGACGACGTGCTCTCCACGGGCGCGCGCCACGCGATCCTGCTGGAGTACGTGGGCAGGCTGAACCCCGAGGCGGAGGATTACGACCTGGAGCACCTGCGGGGCTATGCCGCCGCGCTGCATGCGGCGGACAGCGCGCTGCTGGATTTTCTGATCCTGGGCGACGCGGGCGCGTGCAGCCTGCGCCAGCTGGGCGAGGTTCCGGACTTCGACTTCAGCGACCGGGCGCGCAGCATGCGCGAGGACTACCTGTCCGGCGCGCCGGACGAATTGCACATTGTTCATTTTTCGCCGGAAGGCGGGGAGGATAAGGAAGATGTTGATGGAAATTGAGAGCGCGATCCTTTTGTGGATTCAGAACAACCTGCGCTGCGGCCTTCTCACGCCGGTGATGCGCGTCATCACCACGCTGGGCAACGGCGGCGCATTCTGGATTGTGCTGACGCTGCTGCTGCTGATCTTCAAGCGCACCCGCCGGATGGGCGTGTACTGCGCCGCGTCCATGCTGCTGACGCTGCTGGTGGTGAACCTGTGCATCAAGCCGCTGGCGGCCCGAACCCGGCCCTACGAGCTGATTGAGGGCCTTCAGATTCTGGTGTCCCGGCCCCACGACTACTCCTTCCCCTCGGGCCACAGCGCCAATTCCCTGACCTGCGCCTGGACGATCTTCCGCCTCGCGCCGAAAAAGTACGGCGTGCCCGCGCTGGTGCTGGCGGTGCTGATCGCGCTGTCGCGGCTGTACGTGGGCGTGCACTACCCCACCGACGTGCTGGCGGGCGCAGCCATCGGCATTCTGCTGAGCGAGGTCGCCCTGCGCGCCCTGCGCCGTCCGCTGCGGGCCTGGGACGCGAAGCACGCCGCCTGATTGCGCAAAGTCAAGCGTAAATATTTTACAGTCTGCCCGGAAAAGCTTGAAGAAATCCGGGCTTCATGCTATACTTATGATGTAATCGTCTTTTCCTGAAAAAGACAGATACACAATAAAAGGAGGAAACAAACCGTGAAGAAGTTGCTCGCAATTCTCCTGGCACTGGTTCTCGCTCTGGCGACCTGCTCCGCAATCGCCGAAGTTGTCGACCCCGACACCATCGAGGACACCATGACCTCTGCCGACGGCACCTATGAACTCGCTTTCGTTACCGACGTTGGTCAGCTGAAGGACAAGTCCTTCAACCAGGGCACCTGGAACGGCGTGAAGGCCTATGCCGCTGAAAACGGCCTGTCCTACAAGTACTATCAGCCCGCCAATGGCGATCAGGCCACCGATGATGACCGCTATGACGCCATGAAGGCCGCCGTCGAGGGCGGCGCGAAGGTCGTCGTGTGCGCCGGCTTCATGCAGGAGGCTGCGCTGACCAAGGCTGCCACCGAGTATCCGGATGCGAAGTTCATCTTCATCGACGGCTACCCGATCGGCCTGGACAATGTCGCTCCCATCGCCTTCAAGGAGGAGCAGAGCGGCTACTTCGCCGGCTACGCGGTCGTCATGGACGGCTTCACCAAGCTGGGCTTCTGCGGCGGCGGCGGCGGAACCAACCCGGCATGCTGCCGCTACGGCTACGGCTTCGCGCAGGGCGCTGAGGCTGCCGCAGCTGAGCTGGGCATCGAGGTTGAGCTGAAGTACTCCTGGCAGTACGGCGCTTCCTTCTCCGCATCTCCCGAGCTGCAGACCATGGCCAAGGGCTGGTATGAGACCGGCACCGAGATCATCTTCGCCTGCGGCGGCTCCATGTTCGCTTCCATCACCGCGGCCGCTGCCGAGAACGACGGCTTCGTGGTCGGCGTTGACGTTGACCAGTCCTTCGAGTCCGACACCGTCGTGACCTCCGCGCTGAAGGGCCTGAGCAACGCCACCAAGTGGGCGATCACCAAGTGCTACGATGGCAGCTTCGCCGACATCGGCGGCGTCGCCACCAGCCTGGGTGCCAACGACGATGCAGTCGGCCTGCCCACCGAGACCTGGTCCTTCGAGTCCTACACCGTCGAGCAGTATGAGGCTGCTCTGGAAGCGGTGAAGGCCGGCGAGCTTGTCATCGACGATCAGGCTCCCACCGAGGGTGGCATCGCCGACGTCGAGTTCGCGCACGTCGTGATCGACTACGTCTAATCCACACCGAAGCTGCGGCCTTGCCGCGCAAGGGGTAACCAAAGCCCTGTCTTCCGAAATGGGGGGCAGGGCTTTTCAATCGTGGTCGGCGGCGTGTACGGCGACCACGGAGCTGATTTTTCTTGATGCACCGGCCGCACTGCAATACATTGCAGCGGCCGGCAGCACGCCGTAGTGAATTGAAAATTCACCGGCGGCTGGTCGCGGCTCCTTTGGAGACGCGACTGCTAAAGAAAAATCGCTTCCTTGCAGATTTTGCGACCAGAATCCGAAGGATTCAAGCAAAATCTGGAAAGCAGTCGCGCTACTGCGCTTTATGCACCCGTCCCCGCTTGAGCGGTAACGGGTTGCCCACTGCTGGATTCAGAGAATCGCAGTGGGCAGGTCGCTACATGCTTTGCATGGAGCGACTGCTTTTGCGCAAGCGCGACCAGCCCGCCAGAATCCAATGGATTCTTGGCGGCGCTGCCGGAAACTCCGCTTTGCGGAGGTTCCGGTGCGTTGAGGGGGTGGCAGTGGCGGGGGAGATACTCCCCCGTCCACCAGCTTGTCAAAAAGACTTTTTTGATAAGCTGCAAAGCCCTGTCTCCCGAAAGGGAGGCAGGGCTTTTCCGTCCCTTGCTGGACCGGGAACCGCCGCAAGGACAGCCGCCGCATGCCCGACAGTGCTGATGCTGATGGAGAAGGTGCCGGATGCGACGACGATCAGTCAGAACCGGCGACGTCGATTCCGGGACAACAATATTGCCGAAGCGATATTCAATGAAATCCTGCGGCAGTGCATCGAGAAGGGCCTCGTGGGCGGGGCGATCCTGTACACGG
>JBJEJN010000185.1:0-6515 GCA_051878085.1 Aristaeellaceae bacterium
GTGTCCATGCCCTCGTTGCGGAAGATGCGGCCCACCTCGTAGACGCGGTCCATACCGCCGACGATCAGGCGCTTGAGGTACAGCTCGGTCTCGATGCGCAGCACCATGTCCAGATCCAGCGCGTTGTGGTGGGTGTAGAACGGGCGCGCGGAGGCACCGATCTCAAAGGGCGTGAGGATGGGCGTGTCCACCTCCAGGAAGCCGCGGCCGTCCAGGAAGGCGCGCAGCTCGCGCAGGATGTTGCTGCGCTTGACGAAGGTGTCCTTCACGTCGGGATTGACGATCAGATCCAGATAGCGCTGGCGATAGCGGGTGTCGGTGTCCTGCAGGCCGTGGAACTTCTCCGGCAGCGGATGCAGCGACTTGGTCAACAGGGTGATCTCCTGCGCGTGCACGGAGATTTCGCCGGTCTTGGTGCGGAACACGAAGCCCTTCACGCCGATGATGTCGCCGATGTCGAAGCTCTTGAAGGCCTTGTAGGCTTCCTCGCCCACGTCGTCGCGGCGGACGTAGACCTGAATGCGGCCCTCGCGATCCAGCAGGTGGGCGAAGCTGGCCTTGCCCATCACGCGGCGGGACATCATGCGGCCGGCGATGGAGACGGTCTTTTCGGTCTCGTCGGTGAAGTCGCGCACGATCTGCGCGGAGTGGTCGGTCACGTCGTAGGTGGTGATGGCGTAGGGATTCTTGCCCTCTGCCTGCAGCGCCTGGAGCTTTTCCAGGCGGATGCGGTTCTGCTCGGACAGCTCCTGCTGGGAGAGCTCCGGGGTGTTGTTGTTGATTTCTTCAGCCATTTGAATGCTCCTTTATAAAAACCGGCGTGTGGAATACATGCCGGTCCAGATCGCTGATAAAGCCAGCAAACACAAAAATCCCAACCGAACGATTCAAACAGGTTGGCATTTTTGCTTACTGCGTCAACTGCGCCTGCAAATTCAGTTACATACGTCTGTGTATGCGCCTTCATTTGCAGTCTTGTTTCCTTGTCTTGCAGGCTTTCTCAGCGTCTGCATCGTGTCGATGAAAAAATCAGCGCTTGCGGATGTCCAGAATCTTCAGGCTGACCTTGCCGCCGGGGGTGTTGGCCACGACGGTGTCGCCCAGGTGCGCGCCGATCAGCGCCTCGCCGATGGGGGACTCGTTGGAGATGAACAGCTTCATGGGATCGGCCTCGGTGAAGCCGACGATGGTGTATTCATCCTCCTCGTTGTATTCCATATCCAGAACGCGCACGATGTTGCCCAGGGACACCACGTCGGTGGACGCGGCGCTGTCGTCCACGAAGGTGGCGGTGCGCAGAATCTGCTCGATCCGGCTGATGTTGCCGTAAACCTCGGCCTCCTTGGCCTTGGCGGCGTCGTACTCAGCATTCTCACTCAGATCGCCGAAGCCGCGCGCGATCTGAATCTCCTCGGCAACGCGCTTCTTGGCCTCCATCAGCTCGGCCAGATCCGCTTCGAGTTTTTTCTTATCTGTAAGGGTAAGTTGGCGGGTATCAGACATTGTAGGAACCTCCTGCCACGCACGTGCGGCAAAAATAATAATACAGAAAGAAACACTGCCCGTCTTCCTGAAGCAGTGCTCTTCTCTGACCGAGAATATTATACGCCCGCAGCCAGGAAATGTCAAGCGCGGCGATCTGAACGCCCGATCCCGGAAACCTCCGGCGGGCATGGATTTACGTAAAAATAACGATCCGTTCTGCGGCTCAGTCGCCGCCGCGCAGCCGGTTCAGCTGGGCGTTCAGGCACAGCTTGTGGGCGATGGCCAGGATGGCCGTGTGCAGGATGCGCTTCTCCCGGCTGTCCCGCGCGTCCGGCAGCGGCGGCGCGCCCTCCAGGCCGAAGGCGCAGCGCAGCGCGCGCTCCAGCTCCGTGCAGAAGTAGTTGTAGGCCGCGCGGCTGTCGTAGCCGCTGCGCTGCAGCTGCACCAGCAGGTGCAGATCCTCGATGGACAGCACCGACTTCGCCACGGCGATGAAGAACAGGTGGGCGATTTGCTCCCGCCCGTACTGCTTGCGCACGGGATTCGCCACCAGTCCGCGCTTGACGTAGTTGCTGACCATGGAACCGGTCACGCCCGCGCCCGGCAGCGGCCGAAGCGCCTCGGACACGTAGCGCGCGGCCTGCTCCAGATACAGCCCGGTATCCGGTATCTCATCGTATGCGGGCAGGCGGAACTCCCGAATCGCATCGGGGAATTCGCCGCCAAAGTTCTGCTCCATTACGTCCCCTCCCGTCGCTTGGTATTCTACCGCAGAATCGCCGCGCCGTCAACCGGAGGCGCTCCGGCGGGAGGGGAACATGCTTCCTCACAGGCCGCGCTCGTCCATGCCGCCCTCCGCGCCGCGACAGATCACATGGCCGCAGGAGATGAAGTAGGTGATCAGGAAGTACAGCACGTATGCGCCCGCGACCACCAGCGCGATCAGCACCGCCGTCTCCATGGCCCTCCAGCCGTTCAGGCCGAAGTCCCAGATCTCGTAGATCCTGCCAAAGATCAGGCCCATGGGCACGGTCATCAGCAGCGGAAAGGCGAAGGGAGCCAGGAAGAACGCGCCGATCTGCCTGCGCAGCGCGGACTTCTGCGTCCTTTCATCCGCGCCCAGGCGGTACAGGATGGCGAAGCGCCTGCGCTCCTCGTCCAGCGTGGACAGGATCTTCACGGAGAGGATGGCCAGCGCCATGCAGACGAACACCGTGGAGACGTACAGCGTGCCGATCAGCAGCGTTCCCGCGTTGGCGTTGCTCCACAGGCGATATTCCTCCTTTATGGCGAAGTCGCACCACTCCTCCGGGCCGTACTCCGTCTGCCGGAGGTAGGTCAGCTCCGAAAGCATGGCCCGGGAATACGGGCGGTGGTTCACAAGCGTGTATGCGGCGCATTCGTCCGAGACGGGCATGCCGGAAATCGCCTCGTCGGGCACGACGAAGTACAGCCGCGCGCGCCGCGCAAACTCGGGGTAGCTGGCGCTGCTTCCCGCCCAGGAATAGGGCTTGCCGTTCAGGGTAACCGTCTTGTCCGAAAAGTCCACCTCGCTGATGCCCTGCACGCCGGTGACGACCAGGTACTGCCCGTCCAGCGCCACAGGCTCCCAGCCGCAGCCGGTGAGCAGGGCGTTGAACTGACTCAGGGGCAGGTATTTGTCCGTCCAGCCCATGAGGTCGTAGCCCAGCACGCTGCTGCAAAGGGTGGTTTCCCCCGCGGAGTGGAGCTGAAAGTCCATCCGGGACGCGATGGGACTGTACTTCTCGATGATCCCCTCGCCCTCCTCCATGGAGATCTCCGGCTCCTTTGCACAGTCGAGCATGGCCAGCACATCGTAGGGGCAGTCCTTCGCGACGGAGCAGTCCGCGTAGATCTTCTCGCCCATCGCAATATTGGACATGCCGACGGCGAAGACCAGGATCGTGGCCAGCGCGCCGATGAGCAGGGCGTTCATGGTCATCCTGCCGGAGAGTCCCCGCAGCACCACCGCGTTTGCGCCGCGATTCTTCAGCTTTTCCCTGCGCAGCAGCGCCCCGGCGAGGGCTCGGGACAGGGTGAAGTGGGCCAGAAAGACCATCACAAGATCCACTACGAGCCAGAGCAGCACGACCACGCCGTCCTGATCGCGGAACGCCGCCATCAGGTTCCGGTAGGTCACGATCAGGCTGGCGGCGAGGCCCGCGACCGCCACAATCGAGAGCGCGCGCCAGAGGGCGGGGTGCTTCTCGCTTCGCTCCACAGCTTCGGCCTTCAGAAGCTCCGCCATTGAGGTTTTCTTCAGGTACCGCAGGGAGACCAGCGTGGACAGGAGGAACATGCCGAGGCTCACGACCAGGGTCAGCAGAATCCCCTGCGCGGAATAGGCGGAGACGGCGAAGGGCAGCTCCATCAGCGAGGAAAACAGCGCCACGAGGATCTGGAAGATCACCAGCCCCGCGCCCATGCCCGCCAGCATGGCCAGGAAGGACAGGATGCCCGTCTCGCAGGCGAACAGCGTCTGGATGTTGCGCCGGGTCATGCCCAGCGTCAGGTACATGCCGAACTCCTTCCGCCGCAGCTTCAGCATGAAGCCCGTGGCGTAGCTGAGCACGAGAGATGTGACCAGGCAGGACAGCACCGTGACCATGGTGAACATGGTGCGCACATCGGAGGAATCCTCGGCAAGCGAACGGATGCGGTCGCTGTAGCTGAGGTTGTTGACCGCGAACATCAGCGCGATGCTCAGCGCGACGGTGACGAAGTAGATCAGGTAGCTGCCGATCTGCCGCCGGACGTTCCGCAGGGCGAGCTTAGCGAACATCCGCCTCACCCCCCAGCGCCGCCATGACGTTCAGAATCTCGTGGTACATGCTCTGACGGCTGCGATCTCCCCGGTACAGCTCGTTCCAGATCTTCCCATCCTTCAGAAACAGCACCCGATCGGCGTAGGAGCCGACCACTGCGTCGTGGGTCACCATGAGGATGGTGGAGCCGAGGCCCTGGTTCATCCGGCTGAATGTCTGCATCAGGCTCCGGGAGTTGGCGCTGTCCAGCGCGCCGGTGGGCTCGTCCGCCAGGATCAGCGCGGGCTCGGTGATCAGCGCACGGGCGCAGGCGGCGCGCTGCCGCTGACCGCCGGAGAGCTGCCGGGGGAACTTGTCCAGTTGCTCCGCGATCTCCAGCGCGGCGGCGACCCGCGCAAGCCGCTTTTTCGTCTCCGGCAGAGCGCATCTCCGCAGGTTCAGCGGCAGCACAATGTTTTCGGCCACGGTCAGCGTGTCCAGCAGGTTGTACTCCTGAAAGATGAAGCCCAGGCGGTCGCGCCGGAAGGCCGCCAGCGCCTGCTCCCGCATCTCGGCGATGTTCCTGCCCTCCAGCAGGATGCCGCCGGAGCTGGGGCGGTCGATGGTGGCGATGACGTTGAGCAGCGTGCTCTTGCCGGAGCCGGACGCGCCCATGACGGCGGTGAATTCGCCCCTTTCCATGGCGAAGCTCACGCCGTTCAGCGCCCGGGAGACGTTGTCTCCGCTGCCGTAGTATTTGCTCACGTTTTTGATTTCAAGCAGAGTGTTCATGGTTACTCACCAGCCTTTCACGGCGATTGTACCGCAAAAGCGCCCGATTTGTTCCAACGCTGACCGCATCCTGTCTAACAGTTTTGTTGGATTCAGTTGGGAAAGCGGAAGCTGAAGCGGGTGTAGCGCCCCTCCTCGGAGGCGATCTCCAGGGAGATGTTCAGCGCCTCGCACAGCTTGCTTACGATGTACAGCCCCATGCCGGTGCTGCCGCCGCGCTTTCGCCCCGCGCTGCCGGTGAAGCCGCGCTCCGTGACCCGCGTCCGCTCGTGGGCGGGGATGCCGGGGCCGTCGTCCTCAAAGATGAGACAGCCCGGCTCCAGCTCAATCTGAATCCGGCAGCCGGGGCAGTATTTGGCGCAGTTGATGAGCAGTTGCTTGAGGATGAACACCACGCGCTTCGCGTCCGTGTAGACCTCCGCCGCCCCGTCGATGGACACGGAAACGTCCGCCGCGATCAGCAGCTCCATCTCCTCCCGGATGGCCTGATCGCAGGCCGCGCGAAGGTCGGCGGGCGCAATCTGGGTATCCTTCTCCGCCGTGCGCAGCTTGGCGTAGGTCAGGATGGTCTCGCTCAGGTTGTCCGCGCGGCGCAGCTCCCGCCGCAGCTTGGACGAATCCCCGCCGTTGGCGAGGATCAGCGAACAGGCGGTCAGCGGGGTCTTGATCTCGTGCACCCAGCGCTCCACATAGTCGCAGTAGTCCTCCATCTCCGACCGGGCCTGCTCCACCGCGCCAATGGCGGAGCGGGAAATTTCCTTCATCAATAGATAGTATTCCAGCTCCACCGCATCCCGGGGGCGCTGAAGCGTTTCGCCGATGAGATATTTCTCCGGCAGCGCGTCCAGGCGACGCCGCAGCGCCCTCAGCCTGCGGTCGGTGCGCCGCCAGCCAACGAGCACGCAGACCAGCAGCACAAAACCGCCGCTGAGCAGCAGGATCAGCAGCAGAGAAGCGGGAATTGCGCAGAACCAGCCCACCAGCAGGAGATACAGGCTTGCCATCGCCGCCGCGCAGAGGGGCACGGCCTTTGCGCAGACGTACTTCCACAGACTCACAGCCGGTACCCCACGCCGCGCACCGTGCGGATGAAGCCGTCCGCGCCGAGCTGCCTGAGCTTCTCCCGGAGCCTGCCGATGTTGACGTAGAGGGTGTTGCCGTCCACGTACATGCCGTTCGTCCACAGATCCTCGATCAGCTCGTCCCGGGTGCACAGCTCCCGCTGCATCAAGCACCAGAGGATGCGCGTCTCGTTCTTCGTCAGCTCCACGTCCCGCCCGGCATAGCTCGCCTTCATGCCCGGCAGGTTCAGCGTCAGCCCACGGACGGTGCATGCATCCACCGCCGCGCCCTTCAGCATCCGTCCGATCCGCGCCAGCAGCACGGCGGAATTGTAGGGCTTGCGGATGAAATCGTCGCCGCCCACGCCGAAGGCCAGCAGCTCGTCCTCCGGGGTGTCCCGGGCGGTGAGGA
>JBJEJN010000186.1:0-6496 GCA_051878085.1 Aristaeellaceae bacterium
CACCACCTGGGATCCCGCCTTCACCGAGGGCGCGATGTCCATTGCCGAGGTCGGCCAGATCAGCGAGCCTGTGCGCGGCAGCTACGGCATCCACATCATCTACTACATGAGCGACGTCACCCCCGGCGAGGTCGCCCTGGAGGAGATTCGCGACGGTGTGGCAGAGGTTGCCCTGAGCGACAAGGTCAAGGCCACCTACGACGAGCAGGTTGCGGCCTGGGTCGAGGAAGCCAACGTCGAATACTACTATTCCAACTTCGGCATCGCCGGATAAACCGGGCTTTACGGCCGTCCCGCACCTCGCGGGGCGGTCGTTGTTTTTTGGAAAAATCGCGCCCGGACGGAGGCAAATATTGGTTGACTTTTTTCGGAAGCATCAATTATAATGAGCTTAAATAAAACAATCGTCAGGAGGAAATGCCATGAAGAGATTGCTTGCCCTCGTTCTGATCGCGATGCTGCTCGTCTCCGCTTCCGCATTCGCGGAGGATCGACCCTATATGCAGCAGATTCAGCAGGACACCTACGTGTACACCCTGTTCATCACGCCCGAATCCTATCCTGAGGCTCGCCTCTCGCTCGATTATCTGGATTGGATCGCTTGCGGATACAGCGAGCCCTGGGTAATCCGCTTTGGCGCGCCCGACGACTGCTTCCCGATTTCCTTCGACGAAACAGATTGCGCCTACGTCCACGAGAGCAACGGAACCATGTACTACTACGAGGCGCTGGAAGACTGCAGCTATGAAAGCCAGCTGTACGAATGCCAGAACGAGGATTACATCGTCGCGGACGGCAGCGAGGGCTATGCGGCCTACGTCGAGCCCGATCGCGGCTTCGCCTACGGACTGGTCGGCCTTCCGGAGATCTCTGAAACTGCCATGCTGTACATCACCATCTATATGGGCGATCTTTTGTACTACGAGACGGAGGAGCGGAGCGCCGAGGTCCTTGCCGAGGCGGTTTCTGCGGAGTGCGCGCGCATCATGGGTGAAAAGACGGTTCAGTTGGAGGAGGACTTCTGGACCTCCAACGCCTATTGTGGCCTGAAGATGCCCAGCCTGGATTATGAGAGCTGCATGATGATCCTCGACTTCCCGACGCTGCCCATTGCAGCTGAGGATGGTTCGACGGTTGAGGTCGAGGCGTATCTGTATGCGCTGGAGGACAACTGCGCAAACCTCTTCGCCGCCGCCGGGGAAAATACACTCGATCTGGAAGTGGAACTGACGACCTACACCTATCTGGAGTACGAAAAGGAAGAGGATCCCGCGAACTGCACGACCGTGACCCTGGCCGACGGAACGGTGTTCGACGTATACCTCTACAATCTGGCGGAGAACGGCGAGTCCAGTCTGGTGTACTGCAGCACGCTGCTTGCCGATGACGCCGGTTACGATCAGGATGAAAATCTCTATCTCGAGCTCTGCTTCGACGGCGATGGTGTGGAGTGGACCTCCGTGGATGAATTCGCCGAGCTGCTGGAAATCTTCATGCAGGGCGTAAGCTTCACGGACGTCGATTCGGATCCCTACGTGCCCGGCGAGGATCTGACGGCAGGCGGGAGCGCTGCGGACGACGGGGAGCCTGTGGATGAAGCTGCTGCGGCCAACTGGGTCTGCGTCTCCTGCAATGCGGAGAACACGGGCAACTTCTGCACCAATTGCGGTGCAGCCAAGCTCGCAGCCAACTGGGTCTGCCCCTCCTGCAACGCAGAAAACGACGGCAACTTCTGCTCCAACTGCGGCACGAAGCGGCCCTGACGGGAATCCCACAAATTGAGCGGCGCAAAGCCGCTCTTTTTTATGCATGAAATTCTGCCCTTGCCAGCCGTGCGCGACTGTGATACCATATTTTCAATGAGATTCGGGAGGGATCGGCATGCATTTTACCGATGAACAGCGGCGCGCCATCGAGGCGCGGGGCACGAACATCCTGCTCAGCGCGGCGGCGGGCTCCGGCAAGACCACCGTGCTGGTGGAGCGCGTGCTGGAGCTGATCGCCTCGGGCGAGACGCGCATCGACCGCATGCTGATCGTCACCTTCACCCGCGCCGCGTCCTCGGACATGCGCGCCAAGCTCACCCAGGAGCTGGGCAGGCGCGCTGCGGCCGGGGACGAGGTCTGCCGCGACCAGCAGCTGCTGATGGATCGCGCCAGCATCACCACGCTGCACGGCTTCTGCGCGGAATTTCTGCGCACCCACTTCGAGAGCGCCGGGGTCGATCCCGCGTTCCGGGTGCTGGACGATGCGGAGGCCCGTCGCCTGCTGGACGAGGCGCTGGACGAGGCCGTGGAGGAGGCCTATGCCGATCCCGACGCGCGCCTGACCCAGCTGGACTACGCACGCGGGCCGAAGGGCGTGCGCGCCATGGCGGAGATTCTGCTGCGGCGGCTGGAGGAGCGCCCCGATCCCGAGGACTGGCTGCGCATGGCCTGCGCGCCGGACGATGCGCTCTGTCGGCGCTGGCTGGACGAGCTCATGCGCGCCGCGCGCAAGGACGTGGATCAGGCGCTGCTGATGACCCGGCTGGCGCTGATGCATCCCGGCTGCAACGCGAACTACGCCGGAGCGCTGGAGAAGGATCTGGAGGCGCTCACGCAGCTGCGCCGGATCGACTCCTGCGACGAATTGCAGCGCGCGCTGGCGGGCTTCAAGCAGGCACCTGCGGGCAAAAAGCGCGACTGCGGGCCGGTGGACGAGGCGGTGAAGAAGCTGCGCAGCGACGCAAAGAGCGCCGTCGAGCGCAGCGCCCTGCGGGGACTGGAGCTGGGCACGGCGCTGTCCGATGTGGAGAAGCTCGCTCCCCAGCTTTCCCGCCTGGGCGAGATCGCGCTGCGCGCCCGGGAGGGCTACGAGGCGCGCAAGGCGGAGCTGTCCGGCCTGAGCTACGCCGATCTGGAGCACCGCACGCTGCGGGCGCTTAAGGACGACGACACCGCCCGCGCCCTGCGGGAGAGCTACGATTACATCTTCGTGGACGAGTATCAGGACACCTCCGACGTGCAGGAGGCGCTGGTTGCCCGCATCGCCCGGGGCGACAACCTGTTCATGGTGGGCGACGTGAAGCAGTCCATCTACCGCTTCCGTCAGGCCGAACCGCGGCTGTTTCTGGAGAAGTACGCGGCCTACGAGCGGGGGAACGGCGGCGCGCTGCTGCCGCTGACGATGAACTTCCGCTCCCGCCCGGCGATCCTCAGCTTCGTCAACCGCGTTTTTGAGCGGGCCATGCATGGCGGCGACAGCGAGATCGTCTACGACGCGAACGCCCGTCTGAACCACGGCAACCTCAGCCTCAGCGGCGGTGAGGTGGAGATTCACCTCTTGCAATCCCCGGACAGCGGCGAGGCCAGCGAGGAGCTGCTCGAGATGAAGGTCTGCGAGCGCGAGGCGCTGTTCATCGCGGGCCGCATCCGCTCCCTGATGCGCGAAAACCCGGAGCTGAAGTTCCGGGACTTTGCCGTGCTGACCCGCGCCAAGCGGGGCGTGCTGGGCCGCATGGCGGCGATCCTGACCCAGCAGGGCATCCCCGCCTTCGCCGACGGCTCGGAGGACTTCTATGAATCCGTGGAGATTTCGCTGGCGCTGTCGCTGCTGAAGCTGGTGGCGAACCGCCGCAGCGACGTGGAGCTGATCGGCGTGCTGCGCTCCCCCGCGGTGGGCCTGAGTGCCGGGGAGCTGGCGCAGATTCGCATCGCCCAGCCGGACGTGCCCTTCGTGGACGCGGCGCTTGCCTATTCTCAGGGCACGGACGAGCTTGCCAAGCGCCTGCGGGCCTTCTTTGAGCTGCTGGACAGATGGCAGCTCATGTCGCTGTGCACCGAGCTGGGCGTGCTGCTGCGCACGATCCTGGAGGAAAGCGGGCTATACGATTGCGCCGGAGCACTGCCGGGCGGGCCGCAGCGTCAGGCGAACCTGAACCGGCTGATCGCCAACGCCGCCGCCTTCGACCAGAGCATCTCCGGCGCGCTGACCCGCTTTCTGCTGCACACGGAAAAGCTCCGGGCCCGGGGCGAGGGCGACGGCGCGCAGCTTCTGGGCGAGAACGATGACGTGGTGCGGCTGATGACGGTGCACAAGAGCAAGGGCCTGGAGTTCCCCGTGGTGTTCGGCGCGATGATGAACCGGCGCTTCGGCGGCGGCGGTCGGGGCGAGGCGCTGTCGGCCCACCGGGATCTGGGTCTGGGCTGTCTGTACTGCGATCCCGAATTGCAGACCCGACGCAAGACCCTGCCGCAGCTGGCCATCGCCGAGCGCGAGAAGCGGGAGGATCGGGCGGAGGAGCTGCGCATCCTCTACGTGCTGCTGACCCGCGCGAAGGATCGGCTGATCCTCACCGGCAGCGTGGGCAGCATCGATTCCGCCCGTGCCCGCTGGCGCGCGCTTGCGGACGCGCCGGGTGCGGCGAACAGCTATCTGGACGTGATCCTGCCCGCACTCCCTGAGGACGGCGGCGAATACGCGCGCATCGAGGCGCACCTCTCGCCCGTGGAAGAGCAGGAGGAAGCAGCCGATGTGCAGGAAGCGCTGACCATCCCGGACGGGGCCGATGCGGAGCTTGTCCGGGCGATCACATGGAAATATTCCGACGAAGCGGGCGCGCGCATGCCGCTGAAGCTCACGGTCACGGGCCTCTTGCGCCAGTTACAGGCCCCAGAGGCGGTGGAGGAGCTGGTGGAGCGCCCGATGTTCCTCTCCGAGGTTCCCGGTCAGATGACCGGCGCGGAGCGGGGCACGGCCTACCACCGGGCGATGCAGTGTCTGGAGCTTGCGCCGCTGCGGGGGCTTAGCGGACGGCCGCTGGTGGACGAGATCCGCAACCAGCTGGACGCGCTTGCCCACTGCGGGCGCATCCGCCCCGAGCAGCGCGTAGCGGTTCGGCCCTCGGCGCTTGCGCAGTTCTTTGCCGGGGAGACCGGCGCGCGGCTGCTGGCCGCAAATGAAGTGAAGCGCGAGTGGCCCTTCAACGTGCTGCTGCGCGCCTCCGAGGCCCTGACCGAGACGGAGGCCGCGGGCATGCCGGACGGCGAAATGCTGGTGCAGGGCAGCATCGACTGCTGCTTCATGGAAAACGGCGGCTGGGTGCTGCTGGACTACAAGACCGACCGCGCAGACGACGCGGCGGCGCTCACCCGACGCTACCGCAACCAGCTGCGCCTGTACGCGCTGGCGCTGGAGCGCATCACCCACATCCCCGTCCGGGAGATCCGGCTGTGCCTGCTGCGCAGCGGCGAGGCGCTGGAGGTTCCCCGCGATGCGTCTGCGGACGATGGAAAAGCTTGGTAAAACTGCGCCAATTTCCGGCAGATTGTGGGAATTCACATACTCTTGCTGGACAAAGCGCGCAAAAGCGGTTATGCTTGATACAGGACTCGAAGGAGGTATTCCAAATGCGCTCCAGAATGAATTATCTGGCCCTGGCGGGCTTCGTGCTCTCCCTGCTGTCGTTTCTGCTGACGGTGTTTTCCTGCCTGTGCATCTTCGGCGTGATGCTCAATTCCACGGTGGGCGCCATCGTGGGCATCCTGGCGCTGGTTTCCTCCTCCATCGGACTCACGATGACCGGCATCGCCCGCAGCGAGATCGTACAAAACGCCCAGTTCGGCGATGAATACGCCCTGTCCGGCATGATCGTCGGCATCGTCACCTGCATCCTCGCCATCGCGGCGCTGGTGCTGTACTTCGTGCTGTTCAAGTGACGGACGGCGCTTGATCCATTGAAAACGGGGAGCAGCTCATTCTCTTCAAAATGAGCCGCTCCCCGTTTTTTTGCGCTGTTGCGGGCGCGATGCGGATTATTCCAGCTCGAACGCGCCGGTGTAGAGCTGGTAGTACTGGCCCTTCTGCTTAAGCAGCGCCTCGTGGTCGCCGCGCTCGATGATCCGTCCGTGATCCAGCACGATGATGACGTTGGCGTTCTTCACCGTGGAGAGCCGATGGGCGATGACGAACACGGTGCGGCCCTTCATCAGCGCGTCCATGCCCCGCTGCACGATGGCCTCGGTGCGGGTGTCGATGGATGAGGTGGCCTCGTCCAGGATCATCACCGGCGGATCGGCCACCGCCGCGCGGGCGATGGACAGCAGCTGCCGCTGGCCCTGGGACAGGTTCGCGCCGTTGCCTGTGAGCATGGTCTGGTAGCCCTCGGGCAGGCGGGTAATGAAGTCGTCCGCGCCCGCCAGCTTCGCCGCCGCGATGCACTCTTCGTCGCTGGCGTCCAGCTTGCCGTAGCGGATGTTCTCCAGCACCGTTCCGGTGAACAGGTTCACGTCCTGCAAGACCACGCCCAGCGCCCGTCGCAGGTCGCTCTTGCGGATCTTGTTGATGTTGACGCCGTCGTAGCGGATCTTGCCGTCGGCGATGTCGTAGAAGCGGTTGAGCAGGTTGGTGATGGTGGTCTTGCCGGCGCCGGTCACGCCCACGAAGGCCACCTTCTGGCCCGGCTTGGCGTAGAGCGACACGTCGTGCAGCACGGTCTTGCCCTCCTCGTAGGCGA
>JBJEJN010000187.1:0-32117 GCA_051878085.1 Aristaeellaceae bacterium
TCGAACACGGCCTCCTTGTCCTCCTGCATGTCCTTGTTGTAGGCCAGCGGCAGCGCCTTCATGGCGGTGAGCAGGGTCATCAGGTCGCCGTAGACGCGGCCGGTCTTGCCGCGCACCAGCTCGGTGATGTCCGGGTTCTTCTTCTGCGGCATGATGGAGGAGCCGGTGGAGAAGGAATCCGACAGCGTGACGAACTTGAACTCCCAGCTGCACCACAGGCAGATCTCCTCGCTGAAGCGGGACAGGTGCATCATCAGGATGGACAGGTCGCTCATCAGCTCCAGCGCGAAGTCGCGGTCGGACACGCCGTCCATGGAGTTCATGCAGATTCCGTTAAAGCCCAGCTGGTCGGCCACGTACTGCCGGTCCAGCGGATAGGTGGTGCCCGCCAGCGCGCCGCTGCCCAGCGGCAGCACCAGCGTGCGCTTCTTGCAATCCTTCAGGCGGTCGATGTCCCGCAGCAGCATCTGGGCGTAGGCCATCAGGTAGTGGGCCAGGGTCACGGGCTGGGCGCGCTGCAGGTGGGTGTAGCCGGGCATCACGCTCTGAAGGTGCTGCTCCGCCACTTCGCACAGCGCGGAAATCAGATCCTTCGCCAATGCGACGGTTCTGTCGATCTCGTCGGAGAGGTACATGCGCAGGTCCAGCGCCACCTGGTCGTTGCGGCTGCGGGCGGTGTGCAGACGCTTGCCCGCGTCGCCAATGCGCTTCGTCAGCTCGCCCTCCACGAAGGTGTGGATGTCCTCGCTGCTCATGTCGATTTCAAGCGCTCCGGCCTCGATCTCGGACAGGATGTCCATTAGGCCCGAAACGATCTTCTCCGCATCCTCCGCCGGGATGATCTTCTGCTTGCCCAGCATCTTCGCGTGGGCGATGGAGCCGGTGATGTCCTGTCTGTACATTCTGGAATCGAAGCCGATGGAGGCGTTGAGCTCGTTCAGCTTCTCGTCCACCTGGCCCTGCAATCTGCCTGCCCAAAGTTTCATGGAATCTACCTTCCTCTCCGTCACAGAAATGGGGAGCGACTAAATATTGATTCATTCAACGACCTGCCAGACGTTGAGAAAGCCCGCAAGACAAGGAAGCAAGACTGTAAATAAGGGAGCTTACATAGACGTAAGTGACCGCAATTTGCAGTCGCAGCTGACGCAGTAAGCAAAAATACCAACCTCTATTTTGATTTCGGTTGGTATTTTTGCGTTTGCGGGCTTTATCGGCGTTCTGGCTTACAGAAGTCCGTTCTTCGCCTTCATCTTCGCATGCACCTGCGTCGGCAGGCCGAACAGGGTGATAAAGCCGTCCGCCCAGGTCTGATCGTACACTTCCTCCGCATCGAAGGTGGCGATCTCCGGGTCATACAGGCTGTAGGGGCTGGTCATGCCCGCGCCGATGATGTTGCCCTTGTAGAGCTTGAGCTTCACGGTGCCGGTGACGGTCTCCTGAGTCTTGGTGCAGAAGGCGCTCATGGCCTCGCGCAGCGGGGAGAACCACTGGCCGTTGTACACCAGATCCGCAAACTCCAGCGCCATGCGCTGCTTGTAGTGCTGGGTGTACTTGTCCAGGCACAGCTGCTCCAGCATCTCGTGGGCGTGGTAGAGGATGGTTCCGCCGGGAGTCTCGTACACGCCGCGGCACTTCATGCCCACCAGGCGGTTCTCCACGATGTCGATGATGCCCACGCCGTGCTTGCCGCCCAGCTCGTTGAGCTTCCAGACCAGATCCACAGCGCTCATCTTTTCGCCGTTGACGGCCACCGGAACGCCCTTCTCAAAGCTGATGGAGACGTACTCGGCCTGCTCGGGGGCCTCCTCGGGGGTCACGCCCATCTCCATGTTGCCGGCGTACTTGGGCTCGTTGGCGGGATCCTCCAGCTCCAGGCCCTCGTGGGACAGATGCCACATGTTCTTGTCCTTGGAGTAGTTGGTCTCGCGGCTGATCTTCAGCGGGATGTTGTGCGCCTCGGCGTAGTCGATCTCCTCCTCGCGGCCCTTGATGTCCCAGATTCTCCAGGGAGCGATGATGGGCATGTCGGGGGCGAAGGCCTTCACCGCCAGCTCGAAGCGAACCTGATCGTTGCCCTTGCCGGTGCAGCCGTGGGCGATGGCGTCCGCGCCCTCCGCCTTGGCGATCTCCACCAGGCGCTTGGCGATGATCGGGCGGGCCATGGAGGTGCCCAGCAGGTAGGTGTTCTCATACTTCGCGCCCATCTGCACGCAGGGAATGATCACGTCCTCGACGAATTCCTTGTTCAGATCCTCCACGTAGAGCTTGGAGGCGCCGGTCTTGAGGGCCTTCTCCTCCAGACCGTCCAGCTCGCCCACCTGACCCACGTTGCCGGAGACCGCGATGACCTCGCAGCCCTCGTAGTTCTCCTTCAGCCAGGGGATGATGATGGAGGTGTCCAGTCCGCCGGAATATGCCAACACAATTTTCTTGTAATTCTTCTTTTCCATGATCCTTGACTCCTGTTTCGCAGCCGCAGCGCGGTCGTTTTTGTTTTCTGAGGTATATTATACACGCTTTCGCTGGAAAATCAAGGGTGAATTTGCATATTTATGTGTAATTGTGGTTAAATAGTTGCATATCAATCGGATATCGCGCATTATTATGCATTTCGTATGCAAATATGCGGTCACTGCCTTTGACGCAGAAAGAAGTTTCCCAATAAGCTCCGGCAATCCGCTTCCAGCACGCCGCCGTCGCAGATGCAGAAGTGGTTGAAGGCGGGGTCCTCGGGGATGCGGTACACGCTGCCCGCGCAGCCGTAGGCGGGATCGGATGCGCCGTAGATCAGGCGGGAGACGCGGGCCTGGGAGATGGCCCCGGCGCACATGGGACAGGGCTCCAGGGTGACGTACATCGTGCAGCCGCTCAGCTTCCAGCAGCCCAGCGCCTGCGCGGCGCGGCGGATCGCCACGACCTCGGCGTGGGCGGTGGGATCGCCGGTCTGCTCCCGCAGGTTGTGGCCCCGGGCGACGAGCTGCCCATCCCGCACGATCACGCAGCCCACGGGGATCTCCCCCTCCTGTGCGGCAAGCTCCGCCTCATGAAGGGCCTCGGCCATCCACGCTTCATCGCCCATGCAGTTCACCTCCGCTTGATGCTTCCGTACTATTATAATGGAGTGCGGGCGCGTCCGTCAATAGAAGTTCGTCAGGCGCACGCTTTCCACGTCGGCGATGTGCTCCAGGCCCTCGCCGAAGCGGTAGATGGCCTGATAGAAGTCATCGGTGATGCCGAACTCGATGGAGGCCTGGGCGTCGATGATGGCGGCCTTGATCTCGTGCAGGTCATCGTGCTCGCACAGCACCTCCAGCAGCGGCTGCTTGTCCTCCATGAACCCCGCCAGCTCCACCATCACGGTCTCGGCGCGCTGGATCTCCTGCGCGTCCATGGCCTCGATGGCCTCGGTGCGCAGGTGGCGGGCGTGGTTCACCACGCGGTGGACGCTGATGCGGGACACGGTGCACAACACCATGGAGATCAGCAGCGTGGTCAGGGTAATCAGGATCGTCCGGCGCACTTTACCACGTCACCTCCTGCTGGGGCATGGCCTGGAAGGAGATCAGGGTGTCGTCCCGCATCTGCAAGGTGAGCCGTCCCTGGGTATCCAGCGCGGCGAGGTACACATTCTGCGCGCTCAGCGCTCGCCCGGACAGCAGGCCGGTGAGCCAGGCCTCGCTCTTGCCGGTGGTGCGCAGGTTCTTCTCCTGCAATCGGCCGTCCATGATGAGGATCATCGGCAGGCCCTCGTAGCCCGGATTCAGCTGCAGCTCGGCGGTGTTGGGCGGGCGCTTCTGCGCGTCGGCGAAGGCGGAGATGGATCCATTGGCCTCCACCACCGCCGTGCCCACCTCCGTGGGGTCGAGAAAGCCCGCGCCACGCAGGCCCTCCAGCAGATCGGACAGGCTCAGGCACAGCCGGTTCAGCTCCCTGCGGTCGATCACGCCCCGGGAGATCACCAGCGTGGGCTTGCCGGAGATCACCGCGCGCAGCTTGTCCGACTTCATGCAGGCGATGGTCAGCACGCCGTGCACCACGATCACCGCCATCACCGGCAGCACGCCATAGAGCAGCGGCGTGGACACGCTGCCGATGGGGCCGGAGATGATGTCGGCCAGCAGGATCGTCAACGCGAACTCGAAGGGCTGGAACTCGCCCAGCTGGCGCTTGCCCAGCAGCCGCATGGTGAGGATCATCACCCCGTAGAGAAACATGGCCCGGAAAAACATCGTGAACATTTGCAGCAACCTCCCGCGGCAGATTCCTTTCATCTATCCTGCCCCGAAGCCGCGCAAGCATTCCGCTAAATTTTGCGCCGCCGCCTTGCACGCGCGTCCGTGTGCATGCTATCCTGAAGAAATCCCACCTTCCGACCGAACAGAGAGGAGATGAAATCCATGATACAACCCACCCAGAGAATCAGGAAGCGGAACCTATTCATGATTACCCTTGCGGGCCTCGTCAACGCCTTCGGCGTGACGGTGTTTCTGGCCCCGGTGAAGCTCTACGACAGCGGCATCTCGGGCACGTCCATGCTGCTGGCCCAGGTCACGCCCGACTATCTTTCGCTGTCGCTGTTTCTGGTGCTGCTGAACATCCCGCTGTTTTTGTACGGGCTGAAGCGCCAGGGGAAGATCTTTACGATCTATTCGATCTACGCGGTGCTGGTGTACTCCGTCGGCGCATGGCTGATCACGGACGTGCTGCCCATCGACGTGGCCATGGCCTCGCCGCTGGCAGGAACCGACTTATTGCTGTGCGCGCTGTTCGGCGGGCTGATCTCCGGCGTGGGCAGCGGCCTTGTGATTCGCTACGGCGGGGCCATCGACGGCGTGGAGGTCATGGCGGTGATCTTCGCCAAGCGTCTGGGGCTGTCGGTGGGCAGCTTCGTGATGGCCTACAACGTGCTTCTGTACATCGTGTGCGGCATTGTGATTGAGAGCTGGATTCTGCCGCTGTACTCCATCGTGACCTACGCCGCCGCGCTGAAGGCGGTGGACTACATGGTGGAGGGCTTCGACCGCTGCAAGGCGGCGATGATCGTCACCGTGCGGCCACGGGAAATCTGCGCCGCGCTGACGGAGACCTTCTCCACCGGCATCACCCGCATCGAGGCCCGGGGCGGCTACTCCGGGCAGGATCGCGACGTGCTCTACTTCGTGGTGAACCGCTTCCAGATCTCCCGGCTGCGGGACATCGTGCACGAGCTGGATCCCACGGCCTACATCACCATCTCCGAGGTTGCGGACATCTTCCGAGGAGACGGCTAGACAGGTACATAAAACGGAGCCTCATCCATGTGAAGCTCCGTTTGTTTGATGAATTGTGCGATTTACGCCCGCGCAAGCCAGCGCACGATGTTCTGCCAGAGGCGGCTGTAGTGCTTCCAGTTGCACAGCTCCGGCGAGGCCCAGTGGGGCGCGCAATCGCAGGTGTAGGCCATGGTGCGGCCCGCGCCGCAGTCCCAGGCGGCGATGATGGGATCGTCCTCCCGGCGGGCGATGAGCGTGGCTCCCGGCTTGAGCACGGTGCGGTTGTAGCCCAGCATGTAGGGCATGGGCTCATCGATGCCGTCCATCACCGGGTGCTCCGGCGCGACGGTCTCCGGGCAGAAGCCCTCGGGGCACTCCACGCGATCGTCGCAACTCATCAGCTCCACCGGCAGGATCTCCTCGATGGCGGTGCGCTTGTAGCAGCCCTTGGCCTCGATGCCCATGTAGGTCAGGTACCCGCCGATCATGCAGAAGCCGCCGCCGGCGCGCACGTAGTCGCGGATCAGGTGCAGCTTGTTCACGGTGCGTTCGCTGGCGAAGAAGGTCTTGGTGGAGATCAGCATGGTGTTCGCGCCCACGTCGCTGAGCATCACCACGTCGTACTTCTGCAGCTCCTCCAGCGTCTGCGGGAAGTCGAATTCCACGCGGTGGCAGGGGATGTGGGTGAACGCGATGCCGCCCTCCCGCAGCCGGTCGCCCACGTAATTTGCACATTCCTCATAGCGATAGGTGGTAAAGGAGTCCACGCCCTTGGTTTCCGTGGTCTGAATCATCCAAGATTCGCCGACAAAGAGTACCGAAAGCTGCTTGCCCATGTATTTTCCTCCCGAAAGGTAAAATTTGCTGCCTCCAGTTTACCACAGCTTCCTCAGAAAATCAATTCATTGGCCGGACATCGCCTCCCCTCCGTCCGCATCGCTCCGATTGCCACGGCTGCGCGCGTCCACGATGCGCGCGCAGATGCAGCTGAGGTCGTCGATGCGACCCCGGCCCCGGCGCAGCGCCGCCTCGCGCACCAGCCGCTCCGCCAGCACCTCCGGCGCACAGCCCGCGCTCAGCCGTGCAAGGCGGTCGATCATCATGCCGTCCCCGGCCTCCATCACGCCGTCCGAGCCCATCACGATCACGTCCCCCGGGCGCAGCCGCACCCGCGTCACCGCAGGCTGCACCCGCTCCAGAATGCCCAGCGGCAACCTTCCACTTTCTACGTGCAAAATCTCGTTCCCCCGCAGGATCAGCGAACGGCTGGCCGCCAGCTTGGAAAACTCCGCCACGCCGGTGTTCAGATCCACCGCGCACAGGTCCACCGTGGCGAACATGTCCTCGCCGCTGCGCATCAGCATCTGCTGGTTCACCGTCTCCAGCGCCAGCGGAAACGAGATGCCCGCGTACAGAAAGCGCCACAGCAGCCGCAGCGTCTCCGCGCTCTCCTGCGCCGCCGCCTCGCCGCTGCCCATGCCGTCGGAGAGCATCAACAGCATTTTGCTCCGGCCCAGAGGGCGCAGCAGGTGGCTGTCGCCGTTGACCTGCCCTGCCACGCCGGACTGGCAGCGCACGCCCGTCTCCACCGCGTATCGCGGCCGCTGGGAAAACAGCAGCGCATCTCCCTGGATCTCCGGCGCGAACCCGCCGCCGAAGGCCTTGCCCAGCGCACGGCTGGCCCGCTGCACCTCCTCCCGGCTCCAACCACCGCCCGGACGGCTCAGGCGCACCTCCGCGCCGTCCAGACCGATGGCCGCGGCCTCGCAGTCCCCGAGGCCCGCGCTGTCCAGCGCCGCATTGAGCTGCTCCAGTCGCCGCCCCCGAAAGGACACCGGCGCAGCCTGCCTGTCCGCAAGGTCGTAGAGGATCTCCCGCGCCTGCGCAAGCTGGGCCGACAGCAGCTGATCCGTGGCACATCTCTTGATCTCCGAACGCCGCTTCTCCGCAAAGTCCCGCAGCAGCAGGCCCAGGCGGTCGGGGATCATCCGGCCCCTCCGGCAGATGCGCAGCACGTCCGGCGGAATCTCCCCGTCGGAGAACAGCACCCGCATCCCCGGCGGCGCGTCCACCCGATCCAGCGCCTCAGTGATGAGCTGGCAGAGGAAGCGCACCGCATGGTTGTCCTCGCCGTTCCAGCAGTCCCCGTAGCCCGGACAGCCGCCGCAGAGCCGCTCGCGCATCTCGCAGATCAGCTCCTGCTCGCCGGGCACGTCCGTGGGCGCGGCGCAGCCCTCCGCCATGTCGCCAAAGGCGTCGCCCAGCGCCCGCAGTTGGATGCGCGCCTGGGCCGTGACCTCCCGGGCGATGCGATCCGGCTCCCGGGCCTCCTCGCGGGGCGGTGCGGTGAAGCGCTGGGCGCATTGCAGGACAGCCTCCGGCAGCACGAGATAGATCAGCGCCGCCGCCAGCGCCCACTGGGGCTCCGGCGCGCCCGCACCCGCCGCCAGACGGAACACCAGCAGCGCAAGCACCAGCGCCAGTCCTCGCTGCCAGCGCGCGCCCAGCTCCCGCCAGCAGGCCACCAGCGCGCCCAGGGCAAGTCCACCCAGCTTCAGCAACGGTGCGCCGCCCGCAGCCAGCGCGATTCCCCCCAGCACGCCCGCAGCCGCGCCCAATCCCGGCGCAAGCAGGATTCCCAGCGCAGCGGAGACCTCCGCAGCGGCGGGAAGCGTCTGCTGGAGCCCCACGATACACGCGCAGGCCAGCAGAATCAGACCCACCCGCTCCTGCAGCATCAGGCGCCGCCGGGTCGAGCGAACCCGCAGTGCGGGCAGGAAAAGCGGTGCGGCAGTGGCCGCCAGCGCCGCGCAGGCCAGCGCCCGCAGGGAATTGAGCGCGTCGCCCCCGGCCCACACCAGCGACGGTAGCAGCACGCCCAGTCCGGCAAGCAGCGACACCCGCGTCTCCCCCGCGCCCCGCTTCAGCGCGGGGATCAGTCCGCAGATCAGTTCGCCCGCCAGCACCGCCGCGCAGCAGATGGCCGGCAGCAGCGCCGCATCCGTCAGCGGCAGCCGCAGCGCCCCCAGCAGGCAGCCCGCCACCAGCGCCGCCGCACTCTCCCCCGCCGCGAGACCCGCCGCCATCAGCGCCGCCGCCAGCGGCGAGGCGCGCATCAGCAGCTCCGCGCGCATCATGAGGAACATCGCCCCCGTCAGCGCCGCCGGACGCAGCGCGCGCCTGCCCAGCGCCCGCAGGCGCTGCATCGCTCCCAAGCCCCTCTCCCATTGAAGCACACGCAGCATTTCTCCATCCCCCCTGGATTTGAAGTGGAAATTATCTATGTGCGGCAAAGCTGTGCGAGAACGCATATTCTGCGAAAATCTGGCAACAATGATTGCATCATGCGGAGAACCGCAGGATAAAAAGGAGGAAGACTATGAATATGTTGGATCGCACTTCTCTGGTTCTGACCATCATCGGCGCCATCAACTGGCTGCTGGTGGGCCTGTTTCAGTTCGACCTGGTGGCCTACATCTGCGGCGGCCAGGGCGCGGTGATCAGCCGCATCATCTACACCATCGTGGGCATCGCCGGACTGTGGTGCATCTCGCTGCTGTTCCGTGAGCGTGACAGCCACGAGGGAACCGAGGCGACTGCGCGCAGCTGACAAGGTTATGCGGCGGGGTGAAGGCACCCCGCCCTACTTTTTGTCGTTTTGCGACGGCCACAGCATCGGGAATACCCGCGCGGCGGGGTGAGGGCACCCCGCCCTACGCTTTGCGGGGGATGGCCTCATGATTGCGACGTGGCGGGGTGAGGGCACCCCGCCCTACATTTATCGTCTGAGACGGTTCCGTTTCCTCTGTCGCCGCCACAGTTTTATGCCAATTATGACCAAAAAAAGAGTTACAGTTCGTTCATAATTTCCAGCATGTTTGTTCATTGACTTTCCCTGATCTTGGGGCTATAATACAAGCGTTCCAAGGGAAAAGGGCGGCTTCCCCCGAACGGATGAATCCGTCCTCCGAGGAACGGCAAACATATATGACAATTCTGTTTTCAAAGGAGAAGTGACAAATATGAAGCGCAATGGAAATCGCAGTAATAAACGGCGCGCGCTGCTTTGGATCTCCAGCATGGCGCTGGCCTGCGCGCTGGTCATCGGCGGCATGAGCATCGGCGGTCTGGACAATCGCATTGCGGACGCAATCGCGGAGCCCGCACAGGTAACGGCAGCGGAGCCCGCATCCGATCCCAGCCCGGCGGTCTACGTAGCACAGAAGAACATCAACAGCGTGGTGGGCGTGATCACCAACACCCAGAGCTGGAACCGCTCCACCGGCGAGGTTGAGGAAACCATGTACTCCCAGGGCAGCGGCGTGGTGATTCAGGAGGGCGGCTACATTCTGACCAACTACCACGTGGTTGAGGGCGGCGACAGCTTCCAGGTGCTGCTGCCCAGCGGTGAAAAGACTGAGGCCACGCTGGCCGGCTCGGATTCCTCCCTGGATCTGGCCGTGCTGCAGGTGACCGGCGACGCGGCAAAGCAGCTGGTTCCCGTAAGCATCGGCTCCTCCAGCGACCTGATCGTGGGCAGCACCGTTGTAGCCATCGGCAACCCCGGCGGCGAGGTGCTGGCGAACACCGTGACCCAGGGCATCGTCTCCGCACTGGAGCGCAGCTCTGTCAACGGCAACAACACCACCCGCAACGTGGACTACATCCAGCACGACGCGGCCATCAACAGCGGCAACAGCGGCGGCGGCCTGTTCAACTACAAGGGCGAGCTGGTGGGCATCAACACCCTGAAGTACTCCGGCAGCGCCTATTCCTCCGTCACCTTTGAGGGCCTGGGCTTCGCGATCCCGATCGACACCGCCTACCCCATCGCCCAGCAGCTGATCGAGAACGGCAGCGTGGTTCGTCCGCAGATGGGCGTGACCGTGGCCGACTATGAGGGCCCCGACGAGCCCATGAGCAACTATCCCCCGGCCAGTGTGTGCATCTACAGCGTAAACGCAGACAGCCCGGCAGAGGCGGCAGGCCTGAAGCAGTACGACTTCATTTACGCCATCAACGGTGAGCGCGTGACCAGCTTCCGCGAGCTGACCAGCGTGCTGGACAAGTTCAGCGCCGGCGATACCGTGACCGTCACCGTGGTGCGCTACAACAACGTCTACCCCATGACCAACAACAATAACGGCAACGGCTACAACTACTATTACGGCAACAGCCCCTTCGGCAACTTCTTCGGCAACTACGGCAATGGCAACGGCGGCAACTCCAATTCCAACTCCAGCCAGAGCAGCTCCGGCATCTCTGACCTGGTGGTTGGCGGCGGCTACGACTTCGTCACCGTGGACGTGGTGCTCGAGCTCCCCGAGGAAACTGACAACTGATCCCTTTGAAACGTTCCGGCCCGCATCCACGTGGATGCGGGCCACAAAGTGTCTATGTCGGGAATCATTTTCCTTGGTATCCACTCGTAACCAATTTATAGGTTTTTTCTAAATAAAAGCGTTGAAAATTTATGAATGTTTGAAGACATGCCTTGACATATCTGCGCGTTCGGCATAAGATAAGGGTAATCGGGAAGGGAAGGATGTGAGCGGATGGCTACCAGCAGCATTTTCAGGGCTGTCAATCCCAAGGACAAAAACAGTATCCGTAAGCTGGTTCAAGCGCTGGAGTATTCAAAAGCGACAAAGGCCGAAGACGTACAGATGACGCGCTCCGTTTCCAATTTCACCACAGATCAAATCAGGAAAGCCTTTGGTGACAGCAATGAAGGGTTACAAGATCGCAAACCTTGATGACTTCTTAGAGGCAATTGGCGAGGTATGAAATCGCAGCGCCCTTGATTGCTCAATTGGGCAAAAACTATGCTGAGGGAAATGACGGCCTGATCACAGGTGACGAACTGCTCAAACTGGCTTGTGATCGCGTAAGGAACATACATACTCTGCTCGGCGGCAAAATTGCTTACCTTGAATGTGAAGATAAACCCAAGCTGCTGGCATTCTATGCGCGCAACGGTTTTATCGCTTTTGATAAGCGCCCACTGGACAAATCTGATCAGGACTTATTCAAGTCCGATCACCTCGTTCAAATGCTGCGATATTTTTGATCCCTTCAGATCATCCGTCCACACCATATGATTGCATACGCATGCCCGACTGCTGAAGAAAGCAGTCGGGCATGACTTTTGCATATGGCTTGTCCTGTCGAAGCTGTGTCAGGCTTCACTCGTACCTGCTGGCCAGCTCCGGGTCCAGCGGGAAGATGGGCATCAATTGCAGCTTGAACTGGTTGATGCGGTGCAGGTGATCGATGCGCTGCCTGGTCGCTTCGTCCTCGCACACGCCGCTGCGGATGTAGCGATCCAGCGTTGCATAGGTGAAGCCCAGGTTGTCCTCGTCGGTCTTGCCGCAGAGGCCGTCGATGGGCGGCTTCTCCACGAACTTCTCCGGCAGGCCCAGCGCGCGGCCCACGGCCTTGACCTCCTGCACGGTCAGCTGGGACAGCGGGCTGAAGTCGCCCACGGAGTCGCCGTAGCGGGTGGAGTAGCCCACCCAGTCCTCGGAGAGGTTGCAGGTGTTGGCCACGCGGCCGTTGACGCTCTGGGACACGGCGTACACCGTGGACATGCGCAGCCTCGGCGGCAGGTTCTGCACGGTCTGGGGGGTGATGTTCTCGCCCAGCGCAGTTTTCAGCTGGCCCATCAGGCCCTCGTAGGCGGCGTGAATGTTGATCTCCACCGAGCGGATGCCCAGGTGCGCAACCAGATCCCGGGAGACCTGGATGTCAAACTGCTCGCCGTTGGGCATCAGCACGCCCACCACGCGATCCCTGCCCAGCGCCTCGGCGCAGAGCGCGGCAACCACCGAGCTGTCCTTGCCGCCGGAGATGCCCAGCACGGCATTGCAGCCCTTGCCGTTCTCCTCAAACCAGTTCCGAATCCATTCCACAATCTGTTCCCTGACCTTGCCGGCATTGAATTCCATAACGATCCCTCCATTGCGATGTAATGATGCGTACCATTTATATGCTCACTTTTCCGTGGTTTTCCCTAGCCGGATTCCCGGGTGAAGATCACGAAGGGGTCGCCCTCGGGCCAGACCTGCACGCTCTGGCGGTAGGTCTGCCCGGTGAGCTCCGATGCGATGTTCAGATACCAGTTCACGCGGTTGTACATGTACTGGTACAGCTCGCTGAGCGTGATGCTGCCGTCGTAGTTCAGATCCGCGCCCATGGTGCCGCGGGCATTGCGGTCGATGTCCCAGCCCGCGCCGTCGCACAGCGCCCGGGCAAACGCCGTGGCCATGGTTCCCGCGCCCGCGTCGGCGTTGAAGGCGATGCGGTAGCTGTCCTGATCCAGACCCGCGCTGGCGATCACCTTGTACTTGCTGCCCCGGATCGCCGCGCCGGAGAACGCGCCGGTGATCCCCTTGGCGAAGTCCTCGTACTCCGAGGCTGCGCCGATGGCTCCGCCGCTGCCGCAGCTGTCGATGAGCACCACCACGGTGCCGGGGATGGCGCGCAGCTCCCGTTCCAGATCCCGCGCCGAGATGGACGAGCCGTCCGAGAGCTCCAGGAAGCTCATGCCGCCCTCGTAGGAGCCGTGGCAGGTGATGTAGAGCAGCGACACGTCCTGGGGCGTGGCGTTGCGGAAGGTGGAACGGATCTCGGCGATCAGCTCCGCCTTGCTCAGATCCTCCGCGCGGCGGGCAACGAAGCTCGCGTCCTCAAACTCCGCCGTCTCCAGAAGATCCGCGATGGCCTGCATCGATGCCTTCGAGCCGGTGCGCACGGTGTTCTCCTCGAAGGGATAGTTCTCCTCGCTCACCAGCAGCGCGCGGTACTTGCGCACCGCCGGGCTGACGTACACCTCGATGCTGGCGGACACCGTGCCCCGGGCGTTCGACACCGTCAGCACGGTCTCACCGCTCTGCAGGCCCTTGACCACACCGTCGCGGGACACGCTGGCGATCAGCGGGTTCTCCATCACGAAGCGCAGGCGCTGGTCGGAGGCGTCCTCCGGGGTAAAGTTCACGAGCACCGCCGCGTCGTCGCCCACGCTGAGCCGGATGGCCTCGCCGGCGATTTCGATCCTCTCCAGCGCCACGAACTCCACCTCCACGGTGCAGCTGGCCTCGGAGAGCATGCCGTAGGCGGTGATGCGCGCCGTTCCCGGACGCAGGCCCACGATGCGGCCGTCCGGCAGCGCCCGGGCGATCTCCGGGCTCTCGGAGACCCACAGAAGCGCCTCGCCCCCGATCTCCTGTGCCAGCGAAAGCTCCCCTCCGGCGGTCAGGCCATACGTGGACTGGGAAAACTGAAGCGCCGCCAGCTCGCGCTCCTCCGGGCGGTGCAGGTTCAGGGCGTAGTAGCCCGTGCCCCCCGCAGGCGCGCTGACGCGCAGATAATAACTGCGACCTGCCTCCGTCGCCGCGCGCAGCATGCACGCGCCGCCGCTGAGGTTCTCGAACTGGGCAACCAGTGCGCCGCCGTCGTCGTAGAGCATGGCACTCAGGCTCAGCTCCGTGCCCTCCGGCACGCAGGTGAGCATCAGCATGCCCGTCTGCTCCGCCTGAAAGCTGTACCAGTGCGCATCGTAGGCGTGGGCGATCATCTTCTGGCTGGGCTCGTTCTCCCGGGCCGACAGCGGCTGGTTGTAGCAGCGGCTGAGCGCGTCCCGGGCGACCTCGATCATGGCGCTGCCGCTACCGGAGACGCGCACGGTGTAATTCACCCCCGCCACCAGCCACTGGGTGAGGATCTCGCCACAGCCCTCGCCCTCCGCAATCACCTCGCCATCCTCCAGCAGCTCCGCATGAGCCTCCACGCGACCGCCGTCGGCAGAAAAGACATAGAGCGAATAACTGCTGTTGGCCTGGGGCACGTAATCGAACTCATAGTCCGCGCGGGAGAGCTCCGCAAGGCGCATCGGGTCGCTCCTGGACAGCGCAAGCGCGCCGACCGATGCAGCCGGCGCGATGAACACGATTATCAGCAGCAGAAGCGCCGCCCATTTCAGCTTGCGCATGATCCTCCCGCAGAAAATTTACTCCGCTTTCAGGTATTCCAGTTTGCAGTAGCCCTCGTACTCGGCGGTGCGCGCCTGCACCCAGCCGCCCTCGTCCGCCTCGCCGCAGACGATCAGCCGCCGTCCGTTTTTCAGCTGCGCCACCACCTGCGACTGCGTGGTGGGTGCCTGGCGCAGGTTCAGCGTGGACGAGGCGTCGCCCAGCTGCACCGTGGCGTAGTACTCGCCCTTCTCCAGCTCCGGCAGGGGCGCAGGGGTGGGGGTGGGCGTGGGTTCGGGCCGGGCGCGGCCCACGCTGTCGGGAAGCGCGGAGAGCGCCTCCAGTTCGGGATAGGCCCAGTCGATCTGCTCCAGCGTCATGCCCGGATAGTAGAACTTCAGAATCTCGATCCAGTCCATGTCCTCCACCCCGGCCATGCGCTGCGCGCCGCGCTGGCTCATGCCAACGCCGTGGCCGAAGCGGCGCAGCTGAATCGTATAGCCGTCGCCCTCCTCCAGCACGCTCACCAGCTCGTAGTCGCTGCCGTTGAGGCCCAGATCCAGCCCGTCCTTGATCTGTTCATATACGTCCAGCTCCACCTCCACCGGATCGGCAATGTCCATGCGCACGGGGACAAGCTCGAAGGGTGCAAGCAGGCGCAGGCGGCGCAGATAGTCGATGGAGAACAGCGCCTGGTTCGCCGCAGGGCTGTCGGTCGCATCCATCGGCGCGCCCGGATCGCCCTCCGCCGCCATGTAAACCATCTCCGAACGGCTCATTTTCAGCGTGAAGCGCAGCTTCGTGTACATGCAGCTGCCCTCCACCTTCTCCTCCGCCGGGGTGATGGACAGAATTTCCTCGATGCGGATATCCTCGTAGCCCGTGTCCGCCAGCGCCACGTCCGCAGCGTTCAGCAGCATGGCCTTCAGCCTCGGACTGCCCTCGCAGGAGCGGCTGAAGTGCAGGGAATTGACCATGCTGTTGGGGTTCGCCAGGTCGTAGGGATCGTCCCGGCGCGCAAGATACCCGTAGTCGCCGCTGCCACTCCACACATCGCTGGGCAGCGCCACGGTGCCGCCGTTGCTGGCGGTGTAGTAGCAGGTGGCGAAGCCGCCGTTGTAGGTGCCCACCACGCCCTCGGTGTCCTCCACGGCCTGCCGCACGTTTTTGTAGTCGCTGTCCAGGCCCTTGTACACCTGATCGGCGGTGGTGTCCACCAGATCGTAGTCCCGGTCGCCTGCGTTCCACTTGCGCTGCATGGCGTAGGTGCGCGCGGCAACCGCCTGGGCCTTCAGGGCCTCCAGCGGCCAGGAATCGCTCATCTCGTAGGCGACCACGCCGCAGAGGTAGTCCTCGATGCGGATGGTGAGCACCGGGCGCAGACCGCCATCCTCGTTGCGCGTGACCGTGAGATCGCCCGCGTAGAGGTTGTCCCGCTCGGATTCGGCGATGTACATGCCGTTTTCGTCATCATCGCTGGCCTGGCGGGTGAGGGTCAGGGTATCGCCCATGTTCAGCGTCAGTCCCCCCACGCAGAGGTAGATCGCGTCCCCGCCGTCGGAGAGCACGATCTCCGTGTCCCGATCGAAGCGGAAGCCCGCGTCGTGCTCCACGGTGTACACGCCCGCGAGCCGGATCGTCAGGTTCTCCGGGTCGGAGAGGGATTTCAGGTACACGCGCAGCATGCCGTCGTCCTCGATGGCGCTCTCTTCAATGCCGTCGCCGCCGAGGCCGAACAGGTTCAGCGCATAGGCAGGCGCGCTCCAGGCCAGCAGCGCAGTTAAAACCAGCGCCAGCAGGATTCGCAAACGATACTTATTCATATCCAACCTCCTGTGTCCGTCGAATGGATTCATCTTCAGTATCGACCGGATTTTTCCATTCAAACGGGCAGCGGAAAATTTCGTGGATGCATACTAGGTCAGCAGATCCACCACCAGCTTCACCACCAGCAGCGCCAGCACGCCCAGCATCACATAGCGGATGAGCTTCGCGCCCCTCGTGAGCGCCAGCTTCGAGCCGATCCATGCGCCCGCCACGCTGAAGCACATCGCGGGCACCGCCAGGGCATAGATCACCTGGCCCGCGCAGATGCGGGTGATCAGCGAGGTCATGTTGCTGGCGAGGTTCACCGGCTTGGCCGTCGCCGAGGCCGTGACCATGTCCATGCCGATCAGCGACGAGAACAGCAGAATCAGAAACGTGCCCGTGCCGGGGCCGAAGAAGCCGTCGTACAGGCCCATCAGCGCGCCGCTGAGCAGGCACAGCATCAGCCGCTTGCGGGTGACGGGCTTGGGCTGGGTCTGCACGTCCTTCTTCAGGGCGACCAGCACCGCCACCACCGGGATGGCCACGATCATGAAGATGTGCATGAATTCGTTGCCCAGGCGGTTGGACAGCCAGGTGCCGAACCAGGCGCAGGGCAGCGTGCCCGCGATGGCGAAGGCAGCGGGCAGCCACAGGATCTTCTTGCTCTTAAAGAAGCGGAACGTCGCCGCCATGGAGGCGAAGCACGCGGAAAACTTGTTGCAGCCGGAGGCCAGACCATAGGGCAGGCCCGCCAGGGTGTAGGCCGGCAGGGAGATCAGTCCGCCTCCGCCGCCGATGGAATCCACCAGCGCCGCCAGAAACACCAGCGGCAGCACGATCAGATAGGTTTCGAGCGTCAGCTCCAAGTTTCTCACTCCAAATATCCCGATTATTACCCCACATACATTATACCATGAACACTGTCACAGGAATTGAACGAAATCCGACCTTTTGGAAGCGATTTTGTTGAAAATCGGACAAAGCGGCAACAATGCGTGCACATCGCCCGTCTGAGGAAGCAAAGGCACTTGCACCGTGGGGGAAACTCCGCTATAATCGGGGATGGATAGATTTCAGAAGGAGGAGGTGTGCCCATGAGCGCGAACGCATACGAGATTCTGGCGCTGGCGATGCGCTATGTATTCGCGTTTCTGATGCTGCTGATCGTGTTGCGCGCCTGGCGCATCACCTCCGTCGACAGCCGCCGCGCCCGCAAGCTGCGCAGGCTGTCCCCCCAGACCGGCATCATCGGCGAGATGCTGGTGATGGACGGCGGCGAGCGCGCCAAGCCGGGCATGCGCTATCCGGTGACGCTGGAGGGCAGCATCGGCTCAGCCAAGACGGCGGACATCCGGGTGCGCCACAGCAGCGTGCGCCGCCGCCACGCCTACTACCTGATGACCGACGACGGCCTGTTCGTGCGCGGCCACGCCAGCGCCCGGATTCGCCGCGACCACGGAAATCTCGAGCGCGAGGTGCTGCTGCGGGACGGCGAGACGCTGCAGCTGGGCAAGGTGTCGCTGCTGCTGGTGCTCTCCGGTGCGGACAGCGCACCCGAGGAGATTCACCGCACGGTGCTGCGCCACCGCCGCGCCCAGACCCGCCCGGGGGAGAACCTCCCGGACGATGAAGAGGAAATCGATTCCATCTTTGAGGCCGGCGAAAGCGCGGACGAGATGTTCTTCTCCAACCCCGCGAGCTGTCTGAATCCCGAGGACTTCGATGACTTCGATGATCCCTACGACGAATACGACGATCCGAACTGAATCACAAAAGAGGTAGATATACATGCTGCAGGAAATCGCACCCCGCCACCTGGACAACCAGTACCACTCCCAAGCCATCGGCCCCGGCGCAAAGATCTGTGCCTTCCGCGAGAAGAGCATCCTCGTCTCCCTGCGGGACGGCGAGGTTCTGCTGCCGGACTGGGAACAGCTGAAGGATTCCATCCTGCGCAGCGTGTACCTGTTCTCCATCGATGAAACGCCCTACTTCCTGGCGGAGCTTGCGCCGGACGCACATCTTCCCGAGGGCTTCGGCTACGACAACGTGCGCTCCCACCGCCGCCTCCACCCCAAGCACACGGTGTACGCGGAGATGACCGCCTGGCACCTGTACGTGTGGTACCGGGACAACCGCTTCTGCGGGCGCTGCGGGCATCCCACCCGCCACGACGGCAAGCTGCGCATGCTCTCCTGTCCGGACTGCGGCAACATGATTTTCCCGAAGATCTGTCCGGCCATCATCGTGGGCGTGACCGACGGCGACCGGATTCTGCTGACCAAGTACTCCGGCCGGGAGTACAAGAACTACGCCCTGATCGCGGGCTTCACGGAGATCGGCGAGACCGCCGAGGAGACGGTTAAGCGCGAGGTGTTCGAGGAAACGGGCGTTCATGTGAAGAACATCCGCTACTGGGCCACCCAGCCCTGGGGCATCGACACCGACCTGCTGCTGGGCTACTTCGCCGAGCTGGACGGCTCCGAGGACATCACCATGGATCGGGAGGAGCTGTCGCTGGCGGGCTGGTATCACAGGGACGAGCTGCAAATTCCCGCTGATGACGTGAGCCTGACCAACGACATGATCCGCGCCTTCATCGAGAACCGCCACGTCCGCTGAAGGCCGCACAAAACATTTTGAGAAGGGAGGCATGGCGATGCGAACCCAGAAGAAGGTGGAAAAGATGCGCCGGGCGCTGATGCGCTCGAACACGCGTCTTTTGCTGACGGCAGTGGTGATCTTTCAGGCGCTGGCCATGCTCCTGATCGCGCTGAAGCCGGAGACCACCTCCCTGCAGCCGCTGATTTTCGCGGCGGCGATTCCGCTGGTCACCATCCTTGTGACGAACCTGATGGGCAAAATCTGGCCGGTGGATCGGGCGATCCTGATTCTGGTGCTGCTGCTGGCCTCGGTGGGACTGATCGCGCTGTCGGACGTGTGCCGCTCGGAGGAGACCCCCCGCAGCCAGGCGATCTACGCGCTGGTGGGTGTGGTGGCCATGTTCATCGGCGCGGGGCTGATCCGCGGCCTGTCCGACTGGAAGAAGCGCGCGCCGCTGCTGATGGCGCTGTGCGCTGTGGCGCTGCTGACTCCCTGGCTGCCCGCGCCCATCGGCGGCTGGCACGACGGCGCGCGCAACTGGATTCACCTCGGCCCCATCTCCGGTCAGCCCAGCGAGTTCATGAAGCCGGTGCTGATCGTGATTCTGGCGGCGGGCTTCAGCAACCGCGCGCGCTTCTCCCGCTGCCTTCCCTACATCGCCTTCGCGGCGCTGTGCTGTGGCATCCTGCTCTCCGAGCGCGACCTGGGCGCGCTGCTGCTGTACTTCCTGACCACGGTGCTGATGTACTATGTGGCCAGCTCCAACGGCGCGCTCTGCGTCGCGGGCCTGGGCATGGGCGCGGGCGCGGCGGTGATCGCCTACAACGCCATGCCCTACGTGCAGGATCGCGTGGCGATCTGGAAGAACCCCTGGAGCGACCCGCTGGACGCGGGCTATCAGGTGGTGCGCGCGCTGGCGGCCATCGGCTCCGGCGGACTGTTCGGCATGGGCCTGGGGCTGGGCATGCCCCGCAGCGTGCCGCTGTACCACTCCGACTTCATCTTCACCTCCATCGCCGAGGAATTCGGCCTGATCTTCTCCATCGCGCTGATGGCGGTGTACGTGCTCATCATCATGCGCGGGCTGATCGTCGCCATGAACGCCCGCACAAGCTTCCACTCCATCACGGCCTTCGGCCTGGTGGCCATCATGGGATTGCAGGCGCTGCTGATCATCGGCGGCAACACGAAGCTCTTGCCCCTGACGGGCGTGACGCTGCCGCTGGTGAGCTACGGCGGCTCGTCGCTGGTGAGCTGCTTCTTCTCCATGGGCATCCTGCTGGGCATCTCCTCCATGAACGCCGAGGACGAGGCCCGGGACATCGAGAAGATCGCCCTGCAAGAGGAGGTGCGCCTGTGAAGGAGCTTCGGCGCAACATGCGCGTCATCGGCACGCTGCTCATGGCGCTGTTCATCTGCGCGGGCGCGTGGTTCGGCGTGACCGTCTACACCCAGGGCGACACCTGGGCCTCAGACGTGTACAACCCCCGGCTGGCCCGCAGCTCGTCGGATCGCGGCGACATCACCGACCGCGACGGCGTGGTGCTGGCCACCACCGACGATGAAGGAAATCGTGTGTATCTGGAGAACACCGCCGCAAGGCGCGCGCTCTCCCAAACCGTGGGCGACACGGCGGGCATGTCCGGCGCGGGCGTGGAGACCTTCTTCTCCGCCACGCTGCTGGATCTCTCCACCAGCCTCACCGACCGCCTGAGCGAGCTGTTCAACGACGCGCGCCACGTGGGCGCAAGCGTGCAGATCACCGTGGACGCGCAATTACAGGCCGCCATCGCCAGCGCCTTCCCCAGCGGCTACAAGGGCGCGGTATGCGTGACCAACTACAAGACCGGCGAGATTCTGGCCATGGTGTCCCTGCCCAACTACGACCCCTATGCCGTCTCCAGCGACAGCGAGGAGGGCGTGGCCGACACGGCCTACCTGAACCGCTGCCTGCAGGGCCTCTATACCCCCGGCTCGGTGTTCAAGATCGTGACCCTCGCAAGCGCGCTGGACTACGACCCCAACGTGCTCAACCAGGTCTTCACCTGCTCGGGCGCCTGGGAATACGAGGGCGGCAGCATCGTCTGCATGAGCGGACGTACCGCCCACGGCAACGTGACGCTGGAGCAGGCCTTCACCAAGAGCTGCAACGTGACCTTCGGCAAGCTGGCCTACCAGCTGGGTGCGGATCGCCTGCGGGCCACCGCCGAGGCCTTCGGCTTCAACGAGAACTTCAAGTTCGGCGACTTCGTGGTGTACAATTCCTCTTTCCCGGATGAGATGCGCAACATGAACAGCCTGGTCTGGGCCGGCATCGGCCAGGGCGAGGTGCTGGTCACGCCGCTGCACATGGCGATGATCTCCGGAGCGGTGGCCAACGGCGGCGTGATGATGCAGCCCTATCTGGTGAAGAACATCACCACCTCGCTGGGCCAGACCACCCGCAAGGGCGCGTCCAGCGCCTACCGGCAGGTGATGAGTTCCTCCACCGCCTCGACCATCGCAAAATATATGTACGAGACCGTCAGGTCCGGCACGGCCACCAAGGGCGCGGTCAATGGCTACACCGTCTGCGGCAAGACCGGCTCCGCCGAGACCAGCGACGACAAGACCAAGGCCACCAACGCCTGGTACACCGGCTTCCTCTTCGAGAACGATCACCCCTACGCGGTGTCGGTGGTCATCGAGGAGGGCGGCGCGGGCGGCAACCTCGCCGCAGAGACCGCCGCGAAGGCGCTGAAGTACGCCATTCAATATGTTGGATAATCCCTTCTTTGGAGGATGCATATGGAACTGAGAATCGACAACCTGACCCAGCGCTACCGCGGCGTGACCGCCCTGAAGGGCGTGAACACGCAGCTGCGCGGCGGCGACACCTGCCTGCTGCTCGGCCCCAACGGCAGCGGCAAGACCACGCTGATGAAGCTGATCGCCGGCATCGCCAGCCCCAGCTCCGGCGAGATCACCCTGGACGGCATGCCCATCGGCCCCAAAATCAAGGCGCGCATCGCCTACATGCCCACCGAGAACTACTTCTACAACTACATGAGCGTGCGGGACGCGGGGAAGTACTACGCCGACTTCTTCGCCGACTTCGACCGCGCTGCCTATGAAGCGCGCATCGAGCGCGCGGAGCTCGACCCCCGGGCGTCCATACGAACCCTGTCCTCGGGCATGAGCGCCAAGCTGCGGCTGTCGCTGATCCTCAGCCGCGACGCGCGGGTGATGATGTTCGACGAACCCATCAACGGCGTGGACATGCTCACCCGGGACTGGGTGCTGGACGAGATCGCCGCGCGGCGCGATCCGGAGCGCATCCTGCTGATCTCCACCCACCTGGTGGAGCAGGCCGAGCGCCTTGCCAACTGTGCGCTGTTTCTGCGCCGGGGCGAGCTGGTGCGCGAGGGCGCGATGGACGCGCTGTGCCGGGAGAGCAGCCTGGAGGATCTCTACCGGGAGGTCTACGGTTCCCGCAGGGAGGAGGAAGCGTCATGCTGAAGCTGATCAAATACGAATTCCGCCGCAGCCGCACGAGCCTGCTGGTGATGCTGGCCGTGGCGCTGATGCTGTACCTGGCCGCGCCGCTGGGTGCGCTGCTCAAGCGGGAGGGCCTGATGGGCGTCTCCCTGTTCGCGCTGATGTTCTACTGCTTCGCCGCCTACGTGTACGTGCTCATCCGGGGCGTGACCGCCTACTCCGGCGAGCTGAGCACCCGCTCGGGGTACCTGATGCTGATGGTGCCGCGCTCCACGCTGTCCATCGTGCTCTCCAAGCTGCTGTTTACGCTGTGCTTCGCCATCGTCATGCTGGCGGTGTGCATTCTCGCCTGCATGGGCTCCGCCATGATCTTCATGGACGAGGTGTTCGACGTGCGCGGCATGATCCCCATGATGAAATACTTCGCGATGCAGATGGAGATCGACCTCTCGGCGCTGGGCTTCTTCTGCCTGTACGCCGTGGTTTCGCTGCTCATCAGCGTGATCTCGGTGGTGTCCATGGGCTACCTCTCCGCGACCCTCTCCGCCGCCATCGCCGCCCGGGGCAAGGGCGCAAAATTCCTCTCGGCGGTTCTGTTCCTCGTGCTGCTGATCCTGGTGGGCAAGGTCTCCACGCTGGCCGCGCCGGAGGCTCTGGTGGAGGACTTCGTCGATCTGCAGACCGTTCTGACCTCCGCAATCCCCACGCTGCTGGTCAACCTGGGCTTCACCGCCCTGTTCACCGGCCTGAGCGCGCTGATTCTGAAAAAGAGGGTGTGCCTGTAAGCCATGAACGCCGAGCTTGAATGGAAGATTCACAACCTGCCGGATTCGCCGGGCTGCTATCTGATGAAGTCCGGCGGCAGGATCATCTACGTGGGCAAGGCCAAGAACCTGAAGAACCGGGTGTCCCAGTACTTCCACGCCTCCCGCAGCCACACCCCCAAGGTGCGCGCCATGGTGGAGAAGGTGGACGACTTCGACATCATGCTGGTGGACGGCGAGATGGAGGCCTTCGCGCTGGAGTGCAACCTCATCAAGATGCACCGCCCCCACTACAACATCCTGCTCAAGGACGACAAGCACTACCCCTACATCCGCATCGATCTGCGCGAGGACTTCCCCAAGCCGGAGCTGGTGCGCAAGCAGGCGAAGGACGGCGCGAAGTACTTCGGCCCCTATCAGGGCGCGACGGTGGTGCGCGAGGTGCTGGACGTGGTGCGCACGGTGTTTCCCATCCGCAACTGCACCAGCGCCATCAACCCGGACAAGCCCCGAAGGCCCTGCATGTACCACCAGATCGGCCAGTGCCTCGCTCCCTGCGCGGGGCTGGTAACGAAGGAGGACTATGCGGCGCAGCTGAAGCCGGTGATCGACTTTCTGAACGGCAAGTACGCGCCGGTGATCGACGAGCTGACCGCGCGCATGCACGAGGCCTCCGCCCAGATGAACTACGAGCGCGCCGCGCTCTATCGCGACCGCATCCGCGCCGTGGAGAGCGTAATGCAGAAGCAGAAGGCCATCTCCACCGCCCAGGACGACCGGGACGTGATCGCGGTGCTCAAGCGCGATGCGGACGCGCTGGTGGAGATGCTCTACATCCGCTCCGGGCGGCTGATCGGCTCGGAGAACTTCACGCTGGAGGGCGCGGGCGACGAGGAGCCGGGCGAGATCATCACCCAGTTCATCCTGCAATACTACACGCCGGAGAACCTGCCGCCCACGGAGATCCTGCTCTCCGCCGATCCCCCGGAGAAGCATGTGATCGAGGAGCTGCTGACCGAGCTGCACGGCAGGCGCACCTACCTGTTCGCGCCGATGCGCGGCGAGAAGCTGAAGCTCGTGCGCATGGCTCTGAAGAACGCCCGCGACCTTGCCGAGAAGCTGGACAAGCGCGCCGCGAACAGCCGGGAGCGCACCGTGGGCGCGTGCGAGGAGCTTGCTGAGGCGCTGGGGCTGATGCACCCGCCCCGGCGCATCGAGGGCTACGACATCTCCAACACCCAGGGCGTGCTCTCGGTGGGCAGCCAGGTGGTGATGATCGACGGCGTGGCCCGGCACGACCAGTACCGCATCTACCGCATCAAGACCGTGCAGGGCGCGAACGACTTCGCCTCCATGCACGAGGTGATCACCCGCCGCCTGAGCCACGGCCTGAAGGAGCTGCATGAGCGCGGCGAGGCCGGGGAGGACCCCCGGGAGGGCAAGTTCTCCGACCTGCCAGATCTGATTCTGATCGACGGCGGTCGGGGCCAGCTCAACGCCGCCCAGGACGCGATGCACGCGCTGGGGCTGGACATTCCCATGTTCGGCCTGGCCAAGCGCATCGAGGAGATCGTGCTGCCGGACTGCGACGAGAGCATCCTGCTGGACCGCCACTCCAACGCGCTGCACCTGATCCAGCGCCTGCGCGACGAGGCCCACCGCTTCGCCATCACCCACCACCGCAAGCTGCGCAGCAAGGCCAGCGTGTCCTCCCGCCTGGACGGGGTTCCGGGCGTGGGCGAGAAGCGCAAGAAGGCCATTCTGAAGCACTTCCAGACGGTGGAGGCCCTCAAGAACGCAAGTCTCGACGAAATCTGCGCCGTGCCCGGCATGACCCGCCCGGTGGCCGAGAACGTCTACGCCATGCTGCACGCCGGAGATGTGCAAGTAACAGAAAACGATACGGATGAATAAACATGCCAAAGGGGACGGTTCCTGCCGACAGCAGGAATCGTCCCCTTTGCGCGTCATGAATTGACAGCCTCTCCGCCCTCGTGGTATACTTCCCATGGAGCCGCAAGGCTTCCCGGCAGGAAGGAAAAGATGGCGCTTGGCTTTTCACCTCTGATGCTCAACAAAAGCAAAGGAGGTGAGATCATGACTGACTTTGAGATACTCTATCTCGTCATAATGATTGCCTCTCTTGTGTTGAAAGCGATCCAGTTTGGTCGCAACTCAAATAACAAGAAAAAGTAAAAGCAAAGCCGCCATCCAGCGCTAATGGATTGGCGGCTCTTCTCTCAAGAGAGGGGAAAAGCCCTACCAAAAGCGTCATCCCTTCCTGCCATTATTATAGCACGCTTTGCACTGTGGTGTCAAGCTCGGCAGTCCCCTTGCCATGCGGGCGACTGCGGCAGAAATCCCCGCCCGAGATTGACAAACGCTGCCAAAAAGGGGATAATAGAGACAATGACTGGAACAACTGGAGGTTATGACCAATGTTCATCGATTATGCAAAGATTGACGCGCGGGTGATGGAGCTGAAGGACGAGCTGATCCGCGACATTCAGAAGTGGGTTTCCATTCCCTCGGTATCCGCAGGCCGCGACGGCGACAAGCCCTTCGGCCCGGTGGTTGCCCGGATGCTGGACACCGCGCTTGCGACCGCCCGCGACTACGGCTTTGAGACCCGCAACATCGACTACTACGCCGGAGACATCTCCATGGGCAGCGGCGAACAGACCTTGGGCATGCTGGCCCATCTGGACGTGGTTCCCGCCGGCGAGGGCTGGACCCACGATCCCTTCGGCGGCGAGATCGCCGACGGCAAGATCTTCGGTCGCGGCACCATCGACGACAAGGGCCCGGCGCTGTGCGCGCTGTACGCCATGCGCGCGGTGCGCGACGCGGGCGTGCCGCTGAAGGACGGCGTGCGGCTGATCCTGGGCTGCGACGAGGAGGTGGGCATGAGCGACATGCGCTACTACGCCTCGAAGCTGAAGATGCCCGACTACGGCTTCTCCCCGGACGCGGAGTTCCCGGTGATCAACATCGAGAAGGGCGGCGTGAACGTGGAGCTGAGCTATCGCGGCGAAGGCGAAAATGAGGCCGAGATTCCGGTGTACCAGCTCTACGCGGGCGAACGTCCCAACGTTGTTCCCGCCCACGCCTATGCCATCGTCGGCACGCAGAAGCTTCCCTGCGCCGAAATCGAAAAGAGGATCGCGGAGCACGCGGCGGCGGTCGGTCAGAAGCTGTCCGTCAAGGATCTGGGCGATGGTCGCGCTGAGATCAGCGCCGAGGGCATTCTGTCCCACGGCTCGCTGCCGGAGCTGGGCGTAAACGCGGCGAGCGTGCTGCTGATCGCGCTGAAGGCCATCGGCGCAGGCGCGGGCGTGCAGCCGGCGCTCAACATGATGACCGAGTGCATCGGCATGGAGCCGGACGGCGCATCCCTGAACATCAAGCGCGAGGACGAAATTTCCCACAACCTGAGCTGCAACCTGGGCATTCTGCGCTGGGACGGCGAAAACTTCAGCGCCACGCTGGACATCCGCTACCCGCTGTGCACCAATGAGGTGGAGATCCTGGGCAACATCGCCTGCACGGTGTCCAAGTACGGCGTGCACGTGCGCCGCATCGGCGGTCACACCCCGCACCACGTGCCCGCCGATCACAAGATCGTGCGCGGCCTGATGCAGGTGTACAACGAGCTGACCGGCGACGACGCGAAGCCCCTGGCCATCGGCGGCGGCACCTACTCCCGCATGATGCCCAACACCGTGGCCTTCGGCGTGGTGTTCCCGGGCCAGGAGGACTGCTGCCACATCGCCGACGAGTACATCGACATCGACCGCATGATGCAGGCCACCCGCATCTTCGCCCACGCCATCGCGGAGCTGGCCAGCGGCAACATCGCCTGATCCGGGGGAGAAGTATGCAGAAGATATTTTCCATCGCAATCGACGGCCCTGCGGGCGCGGGCAAATCCACCGTCGCCCGTGCCGCCGCCGAGGCGCTCGGCGCAATGTATCTGGACACCGGCGCGATGTACCGCACGGTGGGCCTGCACTTTCTCCGGGAGAACCTGCTGGAGGATCGGGAGGAAATCGCCCGTCGCGTGGACGGCCTGAACGTGCAGGTGAAGTTCATGGACGGCGCGCAGCACATGCTGCTGGAGGGCGAAGACGTGACCGAGGCCATCCGCACGCCGGAGGCCTCCATGGCCGCGTCCGCCGTGGGCGCGGTGCCCGAGGTGCGCGCCTACCTGGTGCGGCTCCAGCAGGAGACCGCCCGGGGCATCTCCATCGTGATGGACGGCCGCGACATCGGCACGAAGGTGCTGCCCAACGCCACCCTGAAGGTCTACCTCACCGCCACGGCGGAGGTGCGCGCGCTGCGCCGCTACGCCGAGCTGCGGGGCAAGGGCGAAGCTCCCGCCTACCACTGCGTGCTGGACGACCTCGTGGAGCGGGATTACAACGACATGCACCGCGCCGCCTCCCCACTGCAGCGGGCCGAGGACGCGCAGCTGCTGGATACCTCAAATCTGACGCTGAAGCAGTCGGTGGACGAGCTGGTTCGTCTGGCGCGCGCAGCCATCGGGGAGTGACAAAAGCATGGGCAAGAAATTCTACAACTTCTGCTGGGTGGCGCTGCGCCCGGTGTTCGACCTGCTCTACCCCCGCAGGGTGACGGGTCTGGAGAACCTGCCTGCGGAGGGCGGCTTCGTGCTCTGCCTGAACCACTGCTCCGCGCTGGATCCGCTGTTCGTATCCTCCCGCATCCCGCGCAAGCGCCGCATGTACTTCATGGCCAAGAAGGAGCTGTTCGAGCACAAGCTGCTGCGCCCCTTCGTGGTGGGCCTGGGCGGCATTCCGGTGGATCGCGGCAACGCCGATCTCTCGGCCATCCGCAGCTGCATGAAGGTGCTCAAGGACGGCTACGGCCTGGGCATCTTCCCCCAGGGCACCCGCAGCAAGGACAACACCCCCACACCCATGCTGCCCGGCGCGGCGATGATCGCGCTGCGCGGCGGCGTTCCGGTGATTCCCGCCTACATCGACGGCCCCTACCGCCTGTTCCACCACGTGGACATCTGCTTCGGCGCGCCGCTGGATCTGTCCGATTTCGGCCGCCGCTGTGACCACGACACGCTGGTTGCCGCCACCGACCGCATCGCTGGCGCCATCTGGGCCCTGCGCGATTGCGCAAAAAGTTAACGTAAATTCACTGTAAATCCAGAATATTCTTGCAGGAATTCCGCTGACCCCGTCGAATAACGGACGTTAGCGGAATTTTTAATTGTTCGCTGCATTCCCCAGGAATCTGAAGGCTGAGAACGGAAGGGACTGAGACCGATCGCTGAGATCCTGCTTGCCAGGCACGCGGGCTTCTGCTTCGGCGTGCGCAGGGCGGTGGATACCGCTGCGGCAGCTGCACCGGCGATTACCCTCGGCCCGATCATCCACAATCCGCAGATGGTGGAAAAGCTCGCGCGCGAGGGCGTGACCAGCGTGGACGCACTGGAGGACATCCCCCGGGGCTCCCGCGTGGTGATTCGCTCCCACGGCGTGGGCCGCAGGGAGATCGAGGCGCTCAAGGCGCTGGGTTGCGAGATCCTGGATGCCACCTGCCCCTTCGTGGCCCGCATTCACGAGATGGTGCGCGCTGCCTCGGAGGAGGGCATCCCCGTGATCGTCGTGGGCGAACGGGAGCATCCCGAGGTTGTGGGCATTCTGGGCTGGTCTGACCCGCCCGGAAGTACCGTGATGTGCGCGGAGGACGCAGAGGCGCTGCCCGAGATGGAGCGCGCGCTGATCGTCAGCCAGACCACCATGGTGCGCAGCCGCTTCGACGAGCTCTGTGAGCTGCTCCGGCGCAGGATCCGCCACCCGGATATCCGGGCCACGATCTGCCCCGCTACGCAGGACCGCCAGAGCGAGGTCACGCAGCTCGCACAGCGCGCGGACGTGATGATCGTCGTGGGCGGCAGGCAGAGCTCCAACAGCGCCAAGCTGTACCGGCTCGCCAGGGCCGCATGCCCCCGCACTCTGTTCATCGAAACCGCGCAGGAGCTGGAGCAATTCCAAATTTCCGCATCCGATGTTATTGGGATTACAGCCGGTGCATCCACACCGGATTGTATAATTAAGGAGGTTGTTGCAAGAATGAACGACATCGAGAAGAAAGTATCCGTTGATGACACCCAGGAACAGGCCGTAATGTCCATGGAAGACGTTGAGAAAACGCTTGTTCAGCTCCGCCCCGGCCAGATCGTCACTGGTACCGTGGTTCAGATCACCGAAGACGAAGTATGCGTCAACGTTGGATACAAGGCTGACGGTCTCGTGAAGAAGTCTGATCTTTCCTCTACCGATGTCAAGGTCGGCGACGAAATCGAAGTCGAGGTTGTGAAGGTGAACGACGGCGAGGGCAACGTGCTGCTCTCCCAGAAGAACATCATCAACCGCAAGGCTTGGGAAGAGATCGTTGCAAAGCAGGAAGCCGGCGAATTCGTTGAGGGCGTCGGCAAGGAAGCCGTCAAGGGCGGCCTGCTGGCGGACGTCATGGGCGTTCGCACCTTCATTCCCGCATCCCAGCTCTCCCTGCGCTACGTTGAGAAGATCGACGAGTTCGTGGGCCAGACCATGACCCTGAAGATCATCGAGATCGACAAGGCCAAGAAGCGCATCGTTGCTTCCCGCAAGCAGGTTCTGCAGGTGGAAGAGGCGGCCCGCAAGAAGGAGCTGTGGAACACCTTCGAGGTCGGCTCCATCGTCAAGGGCACCGTTCGCCGTCTGGCGGACTTCGGCGCGTTCGTCGACATCGGCGGCGTGGACGGCCTGGTGCACGTGACCGATCTCAGCTGGGGCCGCGTGAAGCACCCCTCCGACGTGGTTTCCGTCGGCCAGGAGATCGACGTGAAGATCCTGAACGTGGATCCCGAGCGTGAGCGCATCTCCCTGAGCTACAAGCAGACCCAGCCCCGTCCGTGGACTGTCGCCGGTGAGAAGTATCCGGTCGGCTCCGTCGTTGAGGGCAAGGTCGTGCGCATCACCACCTTCGGCGCATTCGTGGAGCTGGAGCCCGGTCTGGACGGCCTGGTACATATCTCCCAGTGCGCGCTGACCCGCATCGCCAAGGTTGAGGACGCTGTGAACGTCGGCGACATCGTTCGCGTGAAGGTTCTGGACGTCAACACCGAAGCCAAGCGCATCAGCCTTTCCATTCGCGAGGTTCTCGAGGACGAAGCTCTGGATTCCGTGCCGGAAGACGAATTCGCCATCGATGATATCCCGGAGGCATAATTTCTTGCCTCTGCGACGCGCGGCAGCTCCCCCTGCCGCCATCGCATATAGGCCCTGCCGAACCCAGGCAGGGCTTTCTATATTTTGGCATAGGCATCTCCAAAAATGGCAATCTCCCGTCCGCATTCCGCAGACGGGAGATTTTTGTGATGCAGTTTATGCCTGAAGGAAGGCCAGATAGCCCTTATAGGCTTCAAACAGGTCGGCCTTGCTGATGGTCTCGTAGGGAGCGTGCATGGAGAGCACTGCCACGCCCGCGTCGATGACGTTCATGCCGTACTTCGCGCAGGTGAAGGCGATGGTTCCGCCGCCGCCCAGATCCACGCGGCCCATCTCCGCGATCTGGAAGGCCACGCCCGCGTCATCCATGATGCGGCGCACCTCGGCCACGTACTCGGCGTTTGCGTCGCTGGAGGAGGACTTGCCGCGCGCGCCGGTGAACTTGTTGAAGCACAGGCCGCGGCCCAGGAAGGCGGCGTTCTTCTTCTCGAAGGCGGCTGCGAAGTTGGGATCGAAGCCCGCAGACACGTCGCTGGAGAGCATGCGGCTGTTCTTCAGCGCGCGGCGCAGTCCCAGCTCGCTGTAGGTGGCGATGAGGGCGTAGACCTCGGCCACGATGTTTTCAAAGAACATGGAATCCATGCCGGTCGCGCCGACGCTGCCGATCTCCTCCTTGTCGGTGAGCACGCAGCAGGCGGTGCGCTCGGGGGTACCCTCCAGATCCATCACGGCGCGCATGGACGGATAGGCACACACGCGGTCGTCGTGACCGTAGGCCAGGATCATGCTGCGATCCAGACCCATGTCCCGAGCCTTGCCTGCGGGCACGATCTCCAGCTCAGCGGAGAGAAAGTCCTCCTCCTCCACGCCGTACTTCTCCTGCAGGATGTTCAGCACGCCCTGCTTCACGGCGTCCTTGTCGCAGTCGGCCACCGGGCGACCGCCCACGATCAGGTTCAGCTCCTCGCCCTCGATGAGCTTGCTCGCGTCGCGCTTCATCTGATCCTGCGCCAGATGGGGCAGCAGATCGGAGATGCAGAACACCGGATCGTCCGCATCCTCGCCGATGACCACGTTCACCCGCGTGCCGTCCTTCTTCACGATCACGCCGTGCAGAGAGAGCGGCTGGGCAACCCACTGGTACTTCTTGATGCCGCCGTAGTAGTGGGTGTCCAGATAGGCCAGGTCGGTATCCTCATAGAGGGGGTTCTGCTTCACGTCGATGCGGGGGGAATCGATGTGCGCGCCCAGGATGTTCATGCCCTGCTCCATCGGCTGTTTGCCGATGACGAACAGCAGGAAAACCTTGTCCATCCAGTTGCAGTACACCTTGTCGCCGGCCTTGAGCTGCCGGTTCTCCGCCACGCACTTGTCCAGATTCAGGAAGCCGCGCTTTTCGGCCTCCGCGCAGCAGATCGCGGTGCACTCGCGCTCGGTCTTGCCGTTGTCCAGAAAGGCGCGGTAGTCCCGGGCAAAGGCCTCCAGGCGATCCAGTGCCTGCGCATCGTATTCCTTCCACACGTTCTTGCGTTCCATGGTTCGTTCACTCCATTTCTATATTTCAGTCGTTGTCCTTATCATTCAGCACGCGCTCGATGATGAAGCGCGGGCGGGCCTTGGCCTCGCTGTAAACCTTGCCCATGTACTCGCCGATCACGCCCAGCGCCAGCAGCTGTATGCCGCCGATCATCCAGATCGAGCACATCAGCGAAGCCCAGCCGCTCACCGTGGCCCCGGCGATCCATCGCACCAGCGTCCACAGCAGCATGACCAGGCTCAGCGCGAAGATCACCGCGCCCAGGAACAGGATCAGCCGCAGGGGCTTGACGCTGAAGGAGGTGATGCCGTCGAAGGCGAAGGACAGCATCTTCTTCAGCGGATACTTGCTCTCTCCGGCGAAGCGCTTGGCGCGCTCGTACTCCACCGTCGTCCAGGAGTAGCCGATCTGCGGCACGATGCCCCGCAGGAACAGGTTGACCTCCTTGAACT